>NC_008027.1:792500-1092500 GCF_000026105.1 Pseudomonas entomophila L48 | reverse complement strand
AGTTACCGTTGAAACTGCCATCGGCATTCATCCCGGTGCCCGGCGCGCGCTGCTTGGATTGGGCGTAGGCATCCAGGTTCCAGGTCCAGCGGTTGACCTCGTATCGCACGCCGGCGGTGGCCACCGTGCGCGAGTAGAACGGCAGGTCGCGGCCCTTGAATCCAGGAATCTCCCCTTCATAGGTGGCGCGGGTGTAGGTGTAGCCGCCATTGACCGACAAGCCTTCCAGACGCGAGTCGAGCTCCGCCAGGTCATAGCGTACCGAGGCCTCGATCCCCTGGTGCTTGGTGGCCCCCAGGTTGGTCCAGCCGATGTCGTTGCTGATGTACTGCAGTTCGTCGTCGAAGTCGATGTAGAACGCGGTCAGCTCGCCAGCGAAACCACCGTTGTCATAGCGCGTGCCCACTTCGTAGGTCTTGGCCTTCTCCGGCTCCAGGCCATTGGCCGTGTTGTTGCCGGTACCGCCCTGGCCCAGTTGGAAGTACTGCAGGCTGCCGAACGACGTCTCGTAGTTGGCGAACACTTTCCAGGCATCGGAGATGTGGTACATCACGCTCAGCGCCGGCAGCGGCTCGTTGCTGGTGATGCTGCGATTCTTCTCCGGCACCGGCCGGTTGTTGGCGTCCAGTACCGGGCGGTCGCGCCAGTCGGTGTTGATGTGCTCGAAGCGGATGCCCGGGGTGATGGTCCAGTTGCCGATGTCGATCTTGTCGTCGATGTAGTAGGCACTGGCCTCGGTGCCGCCGCTGCGGTCCTGGAACACATGGCCGTCGGAGGTCGGGGTGACAGTCGGCACGTTGTCGATCAGCGCCAGGCGCGTCGATTGCTCACGCATCGCTTCCTTCAGGTAGCGGTAACCAACGCTGACTTCCTGGGTGGTCGGGCCGGCGAAGAAGATCCGCGACACCCGTGGCTCGATTGCGAAGGTGTGGTAGTTGCGCGGGTACGACGACAGGGTCTTCATGTCGCGCGCGGCGATGGCACTGCCGCGGAAGCTGTCGGTGTAGTAGGTCAGCACTTCGAACTGGGTGGCGTCGTCGAGCTGGCGCTGCCATTTGAACGACATGTCCTTGCGTCGGCCGGAGAAGTAGTCGTAATCACGCAGCGACTGGTACGGGTTGCTGTCGTACTGTGCCTGGGTCAGGCCACCGGGCATGTCGGCGCGGCCGTCGTAGTAGTGGAAGTTGAGCCAGAACTCGTCGACGTCGGTGGGCGCCCAGTGGGTCTTGAGCATGACGTCATCGATGTCGTTGCCGTTGTTGCTTTCGCGGTAGCCGTTGCCATTCACCCCGGTGTACAGCAAGGCCACGCCCATGCCGTTGTCGGCGGTGCCACCGGCAAATGCCGACTCGGTGTGCTTCCAACCACCATGTTGGGAGGTTTCCAGGGTGGTGGACAGTTCCGCCGAGGCTTTCTCGGGGATCGCCCGGGTCACGAAGTTGATCACCCCACCGACATTCTGCGGGCCGTAGCGCACGGAGCCAGCGCCGCGCACCACATCGATGCTGTCGAGGTTGCCCGAGGAGATCGGCGCCATCGACAACTGCGGCTGGCCGTAAGGAGCGAAGGCCGCCGGGATGCCATCGATCAGCACGGTAGAGCGCGGCGACAGGCGCGAGGTCAGGCCACGCACACCGACGTTGAGCGACAGGTCGCTGCCACCGGTGCCGTTGGAGTCCTGCACCTGCACGCCGGGGATGCCGCGCAAGGCGTCACGCACGTTCATCGTGCCCTTCTCTACCATGGCCTCGCGGCGTACCACGGTACGCGCGCCTGGGTGGTTCTGCACCACGCTCTGCTGGGCGTCGCCCAGCCAGTCGCCGACCACCTTGACGTCGGTGGGCGCCAGCTCGAGGCTGCCGGTGGTGAGGGTCCCAGCCGCCTGGGCCGGCTTGACCACCACGGTGTCGGCGGACTGCTCGTAGGTCAGCCCACTGCCCTGCAACAGCTGCTCCAGCGCCTGCTCCGGCGCCAGGTTGCCCGACACGGCCGGGGCCTGCTTGCCGGCCACCAGTTCGGGGCTGAAGAACAGTTGCAGGCTGGTCTGCTGACCCAATTGTTTCAGGGCGGTAGCCAGCGGCTGCGCCTGGATCTGGATAGTGTCGGCATAGCTGTTGCCAGCGGCGGCACTGACCGCCAGGGCCAGTGCCAGACGGCGAAGCTGGAGAAGGGGCTTATTGTTGTTCACGTCTTCGAGGGGTCCTGAGAGTCGGGATAAACGCCAACCGCATGCAAATGGAAATGCTTGGCAGTTGCAGCTGGCGGGGAAGACGAACGAGTAGAAAAAAACCTGAATCTATTTCGAAATAATTTCGCTGGAGCCATCCGCGTGCTGCTTGATCGCCACCGGCAGGATGTTCGGCAAGGCGCGCAGCAGCGCATCGGGGTCGTCGCTGCTGAAGGTGCTGGACAGGCGCAGGTTCGCCACTTTGCCTGGCGCGACACGCAAGGGCTGGGCGCGATAACGCGAGACTTCGGCGACCACTTCGCTCAGTGGTGCGTTGTCGAACACCAGCTTGCCCTGGCGCCAGGCCGTCAGGGCACTGGCATCGATGGCGTAGGGCGCGGCGACCTGGCCGTGCGGATCGATGCGCGAACCCTGGCCGGCCCCCAGCAGCGCCAGCGAATCCCCCGCTCCCTGGACCCGCACCGAACCCTGCTCGACCGCGACACGCGTGCTGTCGCGGTCCTGACGCACATCGAAACGCGTGCCCGTCACGGTCACATTCCCCTGGGCGGTGCTCACCACGAATGGCCGATCGCTGTCATGGGCGACGATGAACATCGCCTCACCCTGGCTTAACCGCACGTGACGGCGCCCGGGAGAAAAGTCGACCTGTAACCGGGTAGCGCTGTTGAGCTCCAGCCGCGAACCGTCGGGCAGCTCGACCTGGCGGCGCTCGCCCAAGGCGGTTTGCAGGGTGTCCTGATGGTTCAGTTGCTGGTACTGCCAACCCACCCAGCCCAGACCGAGGGCCACGACCGCCACGCTGGCGGCCAATGCCTGGCGCAGCAGGCGACGGCGCGGCAATTGATGTACAGGCTCGGGCTCGCAAAGTGCCTCGAGGCGCTGGCGTGGGATGAAGTCGGCGGCGCACCACAGTTGCGCCAACCGCTCGTACTCCTCGCCGTGCTGCGGATGCTGTGCCAGCCACTGGCCAAAACCAGCCTGCAACTCGCCGTCGCGCGGCGCGTCCTGAAGCCGGGCGAACCATTCGGCCGCCTGCTCGCGCACGTGCTGTTTCATCAATGGGGTCTCCTGACTCATCTGGCCGACACATCCAGGTGCTCACGCAGATGTCGGAGCGTGCGGATCATATACTTTTCGACCATGTTCTTGCTCAAGCCCATGCGCTCGGCGATCTCGGCCTGGGTCAGCCCCTCGAGCTTCTGCCAGACGAACACCCGCCGGCAATTGAGCGGCAGCTCTGCAAGGGCCCGCTCCACAGAGTCTGCCAACTCCAAGGCATGCACATAGGCCTCCGGGTCGTCATGGCCCGCCGCCCCTTCGTCGAATGCCTCCAGCTCAAGGGCCTGGCGTCGGTCCTCGCGGCGGAAACCATCGACGGCGATGTTGCGGGCGGTCTGGTGCAGATAAGCACGCGGCTGCTCGACCTGCTCGTTCGGGTTCTCCAGAACCCGCACGAAAGCGTCATGGGTGAGGTCCTCGGCCTGCTGGCGACTGCGCAACTTGCGCGTCCAGGTGCCGATCAGCTCTTGGTAGTGGTCGAGGAAGCCTTTGTGTCCGGACACGGGTGTGTTCATCAGGGAGGCAGGGCGAGGTCGCGAATAGTAATGTTTCTCATCAACAACGGCAATCACTGCAGGGTCGGGCCGACCAAGGGCTGGCAGCGAGTGCGATGACAATTTTTTTTGCTGATTTCATGCTCGGGGGAGGCGCGTGTTCCGTGGCCATAAATATGAACACTGCTGGCCCCATCGCGGGTAAACCCGCTCCTACAGAAAATGCCCTGTTCCCCGTGGGATCTGGCTTACCCGCGAAGGGGCAAACAAGGTCCATTCCACAATTTTTTACGCTTGCCGCAGCCTGGGGAACATATCCCGGTCATGTGGGTCGGTTATTCAGGTGACAGCTCATCGATCCACGGCGAAACCACCGGGTTTGCCTGTTGATCTTGCGGTTTTCACGCCCTAAAGTGCGCGCCGAACGTCCATGCTGGAAACGATCCATCCGGCTCAAGTACTGACGACGAGACAGCAAGGTCACCCGCCGCCCTACCCTGGCACGGTTGACCTTTTTGCTTTCGGCGACATGCCTTGGGAAGTAGGCGAACCAAAGTGGGGATACGGAGGGCGTTCAGTTTGCTGCCACTTTTCTTTTCAGTTTGCCCATGGAGCCCTTGAGCATGTCGATTCAGGTCGAAGACTATTTCGCACGCGACACCTTCCAGAAGATGAAGGCGTTCGCCGACAAGCAGGAAACCCCGTTCGTACTCATCGACACCCAAATGATCAGCCAGGCCTATGACGACCTGCGCGCCGGTTTCGAGTTCGCCAAGGTGTACTACGCGGTCAAGGCCAACCCGGCGGTCGAGATCATCGACCTGCTGAAGGAGAAAGGCTCGAGCTTCGACATCGCCTCGATCTACGAGCTGGACAAGGTGATGGGCCGCGGCGTCAGCGCCGACCGCATCAGCTACGGCAACACCATCAAGAAGTCCAAGGACATCCGCTACTTCTACGAGAAAGGCGTGCGCCTGTACGCCACCGACTCCGAGGCCGACCTGCGCAACATCGCCAAGGCCGCGCCGGGCTCGAAAGTGTATGTGCGCATTCTCACCGAAGGCTCCACCACCGCCGACTGGCCGCTGTCCCGTAAATTCGGCTGCCAGACCGACATGGCCATGGACCTGCTGATCCTCGCCCGCGACCTGGGCCTGGTGCCGTACGGCATTTCCTTCCACGTAGGTTCGCAACAGCGCGACATCAGCGTGTGGGACGCGGCTATCGCCAAGGTCAAGGTGATCTTCGAACGCCTGAAGGAGGAAGACGGCATCGAGCTGAAGTTGATCAACATGGGCGGCGGCTTCCCGGCCAACTACATCACCCGCACCAACAGCCTCGAGACCTACGCCGAAGAGATCATCCGCTTCCTCAAGGAAGACTTCGGCGACGATCTGCCGGAAATCATCCTCGAGCCTGGCCGCTCGCTGATCGCCAACGCTGGCATTCTGGTCAGTGAAGTAGTGCTGGTGGCCCGCAAGTCGCGCACTGCGGTCGAGCGCTGGATCTACACCGACGTGGGCAAGTTCTCCGGCCTGATCGAAACCATGGATGAAGCCATCAAGTTCCCGATCTGGACCGAAAAGAACGGTGAAGCGGAAGAAGTGGTGATTGCCGGCCCGACCTGCGACAGCGCCGACATCATGTACGAGAATTACAAATACGGCCTGCCGCTGAACCTGGCGATCGGTGACCGCCTGTACTGGCTGTCGACCGGTGCGTATACCACCAGCTACAGTGCTGTGGAGTTCAATGGCTTTCCACCGCTGAAGGCGTATTACCTGTAATACGAAGCCAGGCACGGGGGTTCCTTCCGTGCCTGGCGACCACCTGCTCAGCAATGGGCAGGTTTGTCTACGGACGCGAAACCGCTTTTATCAATGATATTCAATATCGCTGATATCACCGAGTATAAAGCGCGCAGGGGGTTTGTCTTCACTCATACGTACGTAAGTATAATGACCGGTCTTCTCAATCACGGCTCGATTTTTGTGCATGACATTTCGAATTGTAAACACATCGCGTGTTTTGCCGTTGAACCGCACAACTTCCTCCGTCAGTTCTGCCTCCCATGCGGCGTCGTAGTCAAATTGGTCTGGGCTCTGCCATAAGTCATTGGCCAACCAGAAGTCGCCCGATCCACTGCCAATTAGCACATCATCCAAATACCCACCATCATCAGTGACACAGGCGGCACGAAAGACCATGTTCCTAGTCAGAGTAGGTGCAACGTGAAACTTCAGCTTGATCCTACTCAGTTTCCATGACCACGAGAACGGCTCACTTTCCAGGACGAACCTGCCACTGCCTGTGGGAAATAACCCAGGACTAGTGACAATGAGCTTCAGCGGCCTAACGCCCCCATCAACACAAATAAGCTCCGAAACAAAAGACTTCAAAATACCTTCAGAGTCAATCATAAAACCTCGCAATCTAAATTTATGAAACCTACAGCTCAAGTACTGCTAGCGCGTAGGCAAACCGCATGCACAGTATGAGAAAACGGTAATATTCAATGAACGTTGAATAATTTCCCTACGCAACCTGAGCTCCCCTCACACAAATCAATCCTGTGCCTTGATTTCTTAGAAGCGGAGCCGATAGCCCAGCTCGATGCCGCCCGTCTTTCAATCAGCCTGGCTCTGCCACGCCCATTCAAATCACACTCACCTCAAAGGCTAAGGCAGGCACCATATCTTTATGCAGGCAACTGCCCCTGAGCCAGAGGCACAGAGGGCACTGTTTCAGTGTGTAGATAATATGCAGCACCGCTCGATCCAGTCTGTGAAACGGATCGCTGACGGGCTATAGAAAACGCTAGCATTTAACCGAACGCACAGGTATCCGCAAAGCTTGATCAACAAGCTGAGTGACATTGAGCGAAGTTAGAGGAATGCAAAACGAAAAATCGATCGAAACTGAATTATCACGAACGCAAAGCGCAATTGTGAAAAGGGATGGATAACGCTGAGGCTTTTTATAGTCGAGAATGCCCGAAGCCAGTATGAGCAGGGACTGTCAGATTTTTATGTATGTGCCGATAACGGCGTGCCGTCAGGCAGACCTTGAGTTCACCAAGTTAGCCTGACGGACCGATTTTCGTACAGCATCGCAAATTGATTTATCGCACATTTTCAATCATGGGCTGCCAAGCCCCAGGTTGCAACGATGTTACACAGCCCTGGTCTCAGCCAGCAGATGGGCTTCCAACCGGGCCCCTTGCATTAACGCTGCCGAAACTTTGTGGGGCTGTCGAACAGTGCCACGCCTACTTGCAGCACATTCATTTCAAACAGCAGTGGGTTCGGCTTGTTCACGCCAACGTAGTGGTCATCCCAAGTCGGCCTGTTGGCGACGCTGAGCAGTGCGCGCCCTGGCGCGGCGAGCGTCACGCCGTCATAAGTACGTTGCTCGGGTAATTGCAACTTTCTGTCACCGACACGTACGCGCCAGAGGATCGGGTTCTTGCTCGTCAGGTAGTAGCCGATATAGTTCTGAAAGTCCAAGTCCCAGATCGCGTAGTGCGAATCACCTGGCGCTGACTCCACCGTGCGTATCTGATAACCGGCATCACCACCCTCGAAATAGCCGAACCAAAAACACTGCTGAGTTTCAATACGGCCAGGAGGCGTGACAGTCAACCAGGCATTGCCACGCTTATGCGGCATACCTTCGACGGAATCCAGGTTCCCTGGATAGTCGGATGTCACGGAGGTCAGTGTTGCCAGGAAGGAACGGTCCTTGATGTAGCGCACGATAGTTGTCCTCAACGAGACGGAGAAAATTCAACTATCTGCGCACTCCAATCACAACTTAAGCGGGTACTGCTTCCCCTCGGCTGCTAATCTCAGCCATGAATCTGGCAGCCTGGTCTGACAGCAGGGGGCCCGTGGCCAGCAACGTAGCGACGCTACTGCGCAAAAAGGTCAGATTGCCCTGAACCCTGGCGCGGTCCAACCAAAGGCACGCATCCGCCAGTTCGCCACGCTCGACAAGCACCATCGCCAGGCTGAACATTCCCCGGAAATCCCCGGCCTCGGCAGCACGTCGATACCAACGTACCGCACGGGCCGGACTGGCCGCGATAGCAATACCCTGCTCCAGATAGCGCCCATACAGGTTCATCGATTTCGCGTGCCCCATCTGCGCGGCTTTCTCGTAGCACGCCAACGCCTGGGCCTGATTGGCCGGTACTCCGCGCCCGGTGGCCAGCAGGTTGCCCAGGTTGTACATGCCCCAGTCCAGGCCGGCATCCGCCGCACGCGCGTAGTGAATGGCCGCCTGCGTCAGGCTCACCTCGCCCCCCCAGCCATGCTCGAGGCAACGCCCGAGCATATTGTGCGCCATCGCACTGCCACCTTCGGCGGCAATACCGAACCAGCGCCGGGCGACCACCGCATCCTGCTCGATCCCCCGCCCATCCAGCAGGATCTGCCCCAGCAACAACTGTGCCTCGACCACGCCCTGCCCCGCCGCCGCCAGGATCGCCTGAGCGGCTTGGCCAGGGCTGTGCTTGAGCATCGCCTGCAACCCAGCAACATCCACCACCTCTTCACGACGCAACTGATAGGACACGGTTCAGACCTCGGCCCAGCGGCGCAGCAAGTTATGGTAAGTGCCAGTCAACTGCAGCAGAGACGGGTGCTCCGGCACATCGGCGGTGAGTTGGCGGATGGCGTTGTCCATCTCGAACAACAGGGTGCGCTGGCTATCCTCGCGCACCAGGCTCTGGGTCCAGAAGAACGCCGCGTAACGCGCGCCACGGGTAACCGGGTTGACCTTATGAAGGCTGGTGCCTGGGTACAGCACCATGTCGCCGGCCGCCAGCTTGACCTGCTGCACACCAAAGGTGTCCTGGATCACCAGCTCACCACCGTCGTAGCTGTCCGGGTCGTTGAGGAACAAGGTCGACGACAGGTCGGTGCGGATGCGCTCCGGGCTGCCTTTGGGCTGGCGCAGGGCATTGTCGATGTGGAAGCCGAAGTTGCCACCCTCGCGGTAGCAATTGATCAACGGCGGGAACACCTTGTGCGGCAGTGCCGCCGACATGAACTGCGGGTTGCACCACAGCCGATCGATCAGCGCGCTGCCGATTTCCTTGGCCAGGGCATGCCCCTCGGGCAACTGCAGGTTGTGCTTGGCCTTGGCCGACTGGTAGCCGGCCGTGACCTTGCCATCGGCCCAGTCGGCCTGCTCCAGGGCCTCGCGGATTCGCGAGATTTCGTCGGCATCGAACAGCCCGGGAATGTGAAGCAGCATGGCAATGGCACCTGATGCGAAAGAGAGCTGCCAATGATATTGATTACCTTTTACGGATCACAAGCCCCCTTGATCAAGCCACGACGTATGAGCCCATAAAAACCGTAAGGTGAAATTGTAAAGAATGTAAATTTCTTTCGAATGGTAACGCTTCTCAATTGTTCCTTACATTCGCTTACATTAACATCCGCGGCCTTCATACCTTGGGGAAGGTCCTTAACCATGCGTCACGTGCCAACCGCTGTGAGTTCACCACGTCTGCTCGTCTCCGCCATCGGCATGGCGATCACCGCCACTTCCGCCTATGCCGCCGATCCCGCCGCCAGCAATGCCGTCACCCTCGATGCCACCAGCATCAACGGCAAGGCTGAGCAGGCGAGCACCGACTACAAGGTCGAGAAAGCCTCCTCGCAGAAGTACACCGCACCACTGGTGGACACCCCACGCTCGGTCACCGTGATCCCGCAGCAGGTGATCAAGGATACCAACGCCCTGAACCTGCAGGACGCCCTGCGCACCGTGCCGGGGATCACCTTCGGTGCCGGCGAAGGCGGCAACCCGCAGGGCGACCGCCCTTTCATCCGCGGCTTCGACGCCCAGGGCGACACCTACCTGGACGGCGTGCGCGACACCGGCGCGCAGAGCCGTGAAATCTTCGCCATCGAATCGGTGGAAGTGGCCAAGGGCCCGAATTCGGCCATCGGCGGCCGCGGCGCCGCTGGCGGCACCATCAACCTGGTGAGCAAGCGCGCGCACCTGGGCAATTCGCTCGATGGTGCCTGGACCTGGGGCAGCGACCAGACCCAGCGCTACACCTTCGACGGCAACTACCAGTTCAGCGACAGCGTGGCCGGGCGCCTCAACCTGATGACCCACGAGAGCAACGTGGCCGGCCGCGACAAGGTCAACTACGACCGCTGGGGCATCGCCCCGTCCCTGGCCTTCGGCCTGGGCACGCCGACCCGCGTCAACCTCGACTACTACCACCTGGAAAGCGACGACCTGCCGGACTCGGGCATCCCGTACAGCGTGCCTAGGGCAGGCAGCACCGCACGGACTTCGGCGCATCCGGACAAACCGGTAGACGGTGGCGACAGTGACAACTTCTACGGCCTGACCGGACGCGATTTCCGCAAGACCCGTGTCGATATCGCGACCTTCGCCATCGAGCACGACCTGTCCGACACGCTGACCCTCAAGAACACCCTGCGCCACGGCAACAGCATGCAGGACTACGTGCTGACCCAGCCCGACGACAGCGCCGGCAACGTCAACAACAACGGCGTCTGGCGTCGTGCCAACACCCGTGTGGGCAACACCGCCACCACCACCAACCAGACCGACCTGTTCGGCGAGTTCTACCTGGGCGGCCTGAAGAACAGCTTCTCCACCGGCGTCGAGTTCACCAAGGAAGAGTCCGACCGCCAGAGCTACACCGTCACCCCCAACAGCAAGCTCACCTGTACCGGCCCAGGCAGCGGCGGCAGCTGCACCTCGCTGGACAACCCGAACCCGGACGACAACTGGGTCGGCACCGTCGCGCGCAACTACGCCGGTACCAAGACCAGCAGCAAGACCCGTGCGCTCTATGTGTTCGACACCCTGGAGCTGACCCCGCAATGGCTGCTGAACATGGGCCTGCGCTACGACCACTTCGACACCGATTTCCGTGGCTACAACGCCGACGGCAGCACCACCGTGAGCAGCAAAGGCGTCCCTGCCAAGGGCCAGGACACCAGCGAGTTCATCACCGGCCAGCTGGGCCTGGTGTGGAAACCGGCGGACAACGGCAGCATCTATGTGTCCTACGCCACCTCCGCCACGCCGCCAGGGGCGATGCTCGGCGAGGGTACCGAGGGCAACCCGCTGGGCAACACCACCGACCGTTCCGGCAACCTGCTGGGCAGTGACATGGAGCCGGAGGAAACCACCAACTACGAGATCGGCACCAAGTGGGACCTGCTCGACCAGCGCCTGTCCCTGGCTGCGGCGCTGTTCCGCACCGAGAAGGAAAACGCCCGGGTCCAGGTCGACACCACCACCTACGAGAACGTCGGTGAAACCCGCGTGCAGGGCATCGAGCTGTCGGCCAGCGGCAAGCTGACCGACAAGTGGCAGGTGTTCGCTGGATACACTTACATGCAGGCCCGCCAGATCGACGGTGGCCCGCTGGGCAAGGCCAATGACGGCAACCAGTTGCCCAACACGCCGAACAACAGCGCCAGCCTGTGGACTACCTACCAGCTGACGCCGAAGCTGACGATCGGTGGCGGTGCGTTCTATGTCGATGACGTCTATGGCAGCGTGGCCAACACCACGATGGTCGACAGCTATGTACGCTACGACGCCATGGCCGCCTACAAGCTGACCAAGAACATCGACCTGCAGCTGAACGTGCAGAACCTCACCAACGAGGTCTATTACGACAAGGCATACTCCACCCACTTCGCCAACCAGGCGGCGGGCCGGACTGCATTGCTGACCACCAGCGTGCACTTCTAAAGGTCGCGCCCCCAAGCCCCGTCCATGGTCATGGACGGGGCTTTTGCGCATCAAGGCATAATGCACGCCGCACGGGCTCTGGCGGCAACACAAGGTGATCGATGTGGTGAAGAAGACGCTGTTCCAATTGCACTGGTTCTTTGGCATCACTGCAGGCCTGGTGCTGGCGCTGATGGGCATCACCGGTGCCATCTGGTCGTTCCAGGAAGAACTGCTGCGTGCATTCAATGCCGACGTGCTCAAGGTCGAGGTACGCCAGGAAGGCGTGCTGCCCCCGGCCGAGCTGGTACGTCGGGTGGAGAGCGCGCAAGGCGACAAAGTCTCGATGCTCTGGGTGGATACCCGCGAGGGCAACGCCGCGCGGATCTTCTTCACCCCGCCTCCAGGCAAGCGCCGTGGCGAGTTGCGCTATGCCGACCCGTACACCGGCGAACTCAAGGGCGACGTCGCGGGGTTGGGTTTCTTCGACTTCGTGCTCAACCTGCACCGTTTCCTGGCCATGGGCGACACCGGCCGGCAGATCACCGGTGCCTGCACCCTGATGCTGATCTTCTTCTGCCTCTCCGGCCTGTACCTGCGCTGGCCGCGCAAAGCGCTGAACTGGCGTGCCTGGCTGACCCTGGACTGGGCGAAAAAAGGCCGTGCATTCAACTGGGACTTGCACGCGGTGTTTGGCACGTGGTGCCTGCTGTTCTATCTGCTGTTCGCCCTGACCGGACTGTTCTGGTCCTACGAGTGGTATCGCGAAGGACTGAACACACTGTTGGCCGACAAGCCGGCCGCAAGCGAACAGAAGCGCGGCGAAGGCCGTGGTGGCCGCCACGGCCCGCCCAAGGCCGACAAGAACGCGCCACCGCTGGTGGTCGACTACGACGCCATCTGGGCCAACCTGAAAGAGGCAGCCGGCCCTGGATTGTCGGCCTACAACCTGCGCCTGCCCCCCGCAGGCGGACAACCGGCGACCTTGTTCTACCTGCTCGACGGCGCCGACCACGAGCGCGCGTTCAACACCCTCACCCTCGACCCGGCCACCGGGACGATCAAGCGTCACGAGCGCTACACCGACAAATCGTTCAAGGCCCAGCTGCTGCAGAGTGTCTACGCCCTGCACGTGGGCAGCTATTTCGGCCTGCCGGGGCGGATCATCGTCACCGTCGCCAGCCTGACCATGCCGCTGTTCTTCGTCACCGGCTGGCTGCTGTACCTCGACCGCCGCCGCAAGAAGCGCCAAGTCCGCGCCGCCCGTGGCGCGGTGGACACCGCAGCGAACACGGGTGACAGCTGGCTGATCGGCTTCGCCAGCCAGAGCGGCTTCGCCGAGCAGCTGGCCTGGCAGAGCGCCGGCCAACTGCAGGCTGCCGGGCTACCTGTGCAGGTGCGCCCACTGGCGCAGTTGGGCGAGTCGGACCTGCGCCAGGCCAACCGCGCGCTGTTCGTGGTCAGCACGTTCGGTGACGGCGAGGCGCCGGACAGCGCCCGCGCCTTCGAGCGCAAGGTGCTGGGCCAGCCCTGGGCGCTGGATCACCTGGACTATGCCCTGCTCGCCCTGGGTGATCGTCAGTACCCGCACTTCTGTGGCTTCGCCCGACGCCTGCAGGCCTGGCTTGGAGCGCGCGGTGCCAGTAGCGCCTTCAGCCCGGTTGAAGTGGACAACGCCGACCCCGCTGCACTGCAAAGGTGGCAGCAGGAACTGGCCCAGCTAACCGGCACCCGCCCGCTGGCCGCCTGGCAGCCTCCGAGTTTCGACAACTGGCGCCTGACCCAACGAGCGCTGCTCAACCCTGGCAGCCAGGGTGCCCCTGTCTACTTGCTGGGCCTGCGACCTCCCGCACCTGCAACCTGGGAAGCCGGAGACCTGGTGGAAATCCTGCCTCGCCATGGCCTGGAACGTGTCGACACGTTCCTCACCGGTCTCGGACTGCCTCCTGAAAGCCCGGTGCAGCGCGACGGCCTGAATGAAACTCTCGTCCAGGCCCTGGCTAGCCGCCAGTTGCCGCAGAGTCGCGAGCATTTGGTCGGCCTACACGCCCAGGCGTTGGTCGATGCATTGATCCCGCTGACAGCACGCGAGTACTCGATTGCCTCCATCGCCAGCGATGGCGTGCTGGAACTGATCGTGCGCCAGGAGCGCCACCCCGACGGCAGCCTGGGCCTGGGTTCAGGTTGGCTGACTGAATACCTGCCGTTGGACGGCACGGTGAGCCTGCGCTTGCGCCGCAACAGTGGTTTCCATCTGCCCCAGGCGCCCGCCCCCATGGTTCTGATCGGCAACGGTACTGGCCTGGCCGGGCTGCGCAGCCTGCTCAGGGCACGCATTGCAGCTGGCGAGCAGCGCAACTGGTTGCTGTTCGGTGAGCGCAACGAGGCCCATGACCTACTGTGCGGCGCCGAACTGCAAGGCTGGTTGCGCGATGGCGACCTGCAACGGCTGGACCTGGCGTTTTCGCGGGACCAAGCAGAGAAGGTCTATGTGCAAGATGTGCTGCTGCAGCACGCCGCCGAGTTCAAGCGCTGGGTCGACGAGGGCGCATGCGTTTATGTCTGCGGTAGCCTGCAAGGTATGGCCGCAGGTGTAGATGCAGCGATAGGCGGGATCCTGGGGAACGATGCCGTGCAACAGCTGATCGAGGATGGGAGGTATCGGCGGGACGTGTACTGATCTTGCGACTGTTCGCCGGCAAGCCGGCTCCTACAGGTCACATGCCTTTGTAGGAGCCGGCTTGCCGGCGAACCGCTTCAATGCAATTCGAAGGTATCGGCATCCAGGTTCGCCGGGAATCGGGCACGATACGCCGCCAGTTCCGCCGCACGCAGCACCACGGTGAATACCCCGTCAGCCTCCCCCGCGCTCAACAGGCTCTCACCCTGGAAGTCCAGCACCTGGCTGTCACCGGAATAGGCAAAGCCCTTGCCATCGGTACCCACCCGATTCACCGCCGCCACGAAGCACAGGTTCTCGATACCCCGCGCCGGCAACAGGCGGTTCCAGTGCAGGCGCCGCGCCGCCGGCCAGTTGGCGGTGTACAGCAGCAGGTCGGTGTCCTGGGCATCGCGGCTCCACACCGGGAAGCGCAGGTCGTAGCAGATCAGCGGACGCACGCGCCAGCCCTTGATCTCGAACTGCACCTGACGCTCACCTGGGGTGTAGTGCTTGTGCTCGCCGGCCATGCGGAACAGGTGGCGCTTGTCGTAATGCAGGATCTCGCCATCGGGGCGCGCCCACAGCAGGCGGTTGCGGTGGCTGCCATCGGCGGCCTGGATGATCACGCTGCCGGTGATCACTGCGTTGGCTTTCTTCGCCTGGGCCTTGAGCCACTTGTAGGTGGGGCCGTTTTCCGGCTCGGCAAGGCTTTCGGACTCCATCGAGAAACCGGTGGTGAACATCTCCGGCAGGACCACCAGGTCCACCTCGCCGGCCTGCCCGATCAGTTCCTCGAAATGCGCGTAGTTCGCCTCGCGGTCGTGCCAGGCCAGGGTGGTCTGCACCAGGGCGATTTTCAGGTTCGGCAGTTGGCTCAGATCGCGCATAGTTTCTCCGCTGCCTGGCGCAGCGTCTCCTCACGTTTGGCAAAGCACAGGCGCACCAGGCGTTGCTCGGGGATGGGGTGCTGGTAGAACACCGATACCGGGATACTGGCCACGCCATGTTCGCGGGTCAGCCACAGGGCCATGTCGACATCGTTCAGGTCGGGCCGGATCTGCGAGTAGTCCACCAGCTGGAAATAGGTGCCAGGGGTGCGGGTGAAGGTGAAGCGCGAACCCTGCAACAGTTCGCAGAACAGGTCGCGCTTGGCCTGGTAGAAGCCCGGCAGTTCATCGATGTGCTCGGGGTATTCGGCCATGAAGTCGGCCAGGGCGCATTGCAGGGGCGTCACGCCGCAGAAATTGACGTACTGGTGCACCTTGCGCAGCTCGGCGCTCATCGCTGGTGGCGCGATCACGTAACCGGTCTTCCAGCCGGTGACGTGGTAGGTCTTGCCGAACGAGCTGACGACGAACGCCCGGGAATAGAGCTGCGGGTGGGCCAGCACGCTGGCATGGCGCACGCCATCGTAGATCAGGTGTTCGTAGACCTCGTCACTGACCAGGTAGATGTCGCGGTCAGCGATCAGCTTCGCCAACTGGTCCAGGTCGTCACGGCTGATCAGCGCCCCGCTGGGGTTGTGCGGCGAGTTGAGGATAACCATGCGCGTACGTGGGCTCAGGGCGTCGCTGAACGCCTGCCAGTCGATGCTGAAGCTGCCGTCGCGCAGCGGCACATGCACGCAGCGGCCACCGGCCAGCTCCACCGATGGCTCGTAGCTGTCGTAGCTTGGGTCAAAGACGATCACCTCGTCACCGGCATGAACCACGGCCTGGATGGCGCAAAAGATTGCCTCGGTCGCACCCGGGGTGATGGTCACTTCCTGGTCGGCATCGACACTCACGCCATACAACCGGGCGACTTTCGCAGCGACCTGCTGACGCAGGGCCGGTAGGCCGGTCATGGGCGAATACTGGTTGTGCCCGGCGGCCACATGACGGCCAACGGCATCGAGCAAGGCCTGGGGGCCGTTGAAGTCAGGGAAGCCCTGGGAGAGGTTGAGCGCACCGGTCTGCATGGCCAGTTGCGACATGGTGGTGAAGATGGTCGTGCCGACATTCGGCAGTTTGCTGCGGATCATGGAGCCCTCTTTCCTGGGGTTTGTCCGGCACGGGGTTGGCTCCGAGCATAGCGGATCGAGCAGTCAGGAAAAAGGTTGAAACACTAGGGGGATTGCGCTGGGTCAAGCAGGTTCGCCGGCAAGCCGTCTCCTATGTAGGAGCCGGCTTGCCGGCGAATGGCCGCAACCGTTACTTGCGCTTGTCGCGGCGCTTCTTCTCGGCCTTCTTGTGGTGCGACATCAAACGGCGCTTCTTGTTGACCTGGCGATCGGTGAGGGTGTTCTTCTTGCCCTCGAACGGGTTGTCACCGCCCTTGTACTCGATACGGATCGGCGTGCCGACCAGCTTGAGCACCCGGCGGTAGGTGTTCTCCAGGTAACGCGAGTACGAGTTGGGGATCTTGTCGGTCTGGTTGCCGTGGATCACGATCAGCGGCGGGTTGGCACCACCGAGGTGGGCATAGCGCAGCTTGATGCGACGGCCGTTGACCAGCGGCGGCTGGTGCACGCTGATGGCGTCTTCCAGGATCTGCGTCAGGCGGCTGGTCGGCCAACGGGTGACCGCCGACATGAACGCGGCCTGCACCGACTTGTACAGGTGGCCCACGCCAGTGCCATGCAGCGCCGAAATGAAGTGGATGTCGGCGAAGTCGACGAAGAACAGCCGGCGCTCAAGCTCGGTCTTCACATAGTCGCGCTCGCCCGGCTCCATGCCGTCCCACTTGTTCAGGGCGATGACCACGGCGCGGCCGGCGTCCAGGGCGAAGCCCAGCAGGTTGAGGTCATGGTCGACCACGCCTTCGCGGGCGTCCATGACGAAGATCACCACGTTGGCGTCCTTGATCGCCTGCAGCGTCTTCACCACCGAGAACTTCTCGACTTCCTCGTGGATCTTGCCGCGCTTGCGCACACCCGCGGTGTCGATGAAGGTGTACTTCTCGCCATCGCGCTCGAACGGGATGTAGATACTGTCGCGGGTGGTGCCCGGCTGGTCGTACACCACCACGCGCTCTTCACCGAGCATGCGGTTGACCAGGGTCGACTTGCCCACGTTCGGGCGGCCGATGATGGCGATCTTGATGCCATCCTTCTCGCTCGGGCCGGGGATGCGCGTCGCTTCCTCGCCTTCGGCGACGTCCTCGTCGAGGGCGTCCTCGACCGGGTCACGCGGAATGTGGCCGAGCACGGCCTCCATCAGCGCGTTGATGCCGCGACCTTGCGAGCCGGCCACCGGAATGGCGTTGCCCATGCCCAGCGGCGAGAACTCGGCGCGGGCGACATCGGCGTCGATGTTGTCGATCTTGTTGGCAACCAGGATCGCTTCCTTGTTCCGCTTGCGCAGGTGCTCGGCGATCATCTGGTCAGCGGCGGTCATGCCGGCACGGGCATCGACCAGGAACAATACGTAGTCGGCTTCCTCGATGGCCATCAGCGACTGCTCGGCCATCTTCTCGTCCATGCCCACTTCGTCACCGGTGATACCACCGGTGTCGATGAGGATGTAGGAACGACCCTGCCAGCTGGCGTCGCCGTACTGGCGGTCACGGGTCAGGCCCGACAGGTCGCCGACGATGGCATCGCGGGTCTTGGTCAGGCGGTTGAACATGGTGGATTTACCGACGTTCGGCCGGCCCACCAGGGCGATTACGGGAACCATGCGGCTCTCCACTCTTGAATTCTTGAAAATGCAAAGGCCGCTGCAGAGCAGCGGCCGGTGTTCGGGCGGCGTTTCCTACGCCGCGGCCTGAGCCGTTGACGGTCTCAAGCTTAGCTTCAGCGGATGGTCAGTGCCTCGAGCTTGCCGCTGTTGCCAAAGACATAGATGGTGTCGCCGACCACCAGGGGGCGGGCGCGCAGGCCATCACTGTCGATACGCTCACGGCCGACGAAGCGGCCATCGACCTGGCTGAGCAGGTGCAGGTAACCTTCGAAGTCACCGACAGCCACATAGCTGGAGAACACTTCCGGCGCCGACAGCTGACGGCGAGCCATGGTGTCGTTGCTCCACAGGGCGCTGGACGAACGCTCGTCGATACCCTCGACGGTGCCCGACGCCTCGCTCACGTAGACGTTGCCGAAGCCCTGGGCGACACCCACGTAGCTGGAGGCATCGCGCTGCCACATGACGCGGCCGCTTTCCACATCCAGGCCCGCGACGCGGCCCTGGTAGGTGCTCACGTAGAGGGTGCCACCGGACAGCAGCAAGCCGCCGTCGATGTCCACCACGCGATCCAGCTCGGAACGGCCCTGCGGGATGGCCACGCGGCTCTCCCACACCGGCACGCCGTTGCTGATATCGACCGCCACCACCTTGCCGGTGGACAGGCCGGCCACGGCCAGACGGTTGGTCACCACGGGTGCGCCGGTACCGCGCAGGGTCAGTACGGCCGGGGTGTTCTCGTAGATCCAGCGACGGTCGCCAGTGGCGGCGTCAAGGCCGATCAGACGGTCATCCTGGGTTTGTACCACCACCACGTCGCCGTTGTTGGCGGGCGGTGCCAGCACTTCACTGGTGACGCGGGAACGCCAGCGCTCCTCACCGGTGCTGGAGTCCAGGGCAATGACCTCGCCCTTCAGCGTGCCCAGCATGACCAGGCCGTAGCCGACGCCCACGGCGCCGGAAACCGGCAGCTCGAGGTCCTTCTTCCACACCACGTCGCCGTCGAGGCGGTTCAGCGCGAAGACCTTGCCAGTGACATCAGCGGCGTAGATACGGTCGTTTTCGATGGCCGGTACCAGGGTGTTGTACGTCTCGCCCTGGCCGTCACCGATCGAACGGCTCCACTGCTTCTTCAGCACCACTTCCTCGGTGAACTTGGTCAGCTCGGCCGGGGGCAGTTCCTTCTTGCTGTTGCTGCTGCAACCCGCCGCCAGCACGGCGAGGGTGAGCACTGCTGCTTGTTTCCAACCCTTCACTTCAGGCGTCCCCTTTGGCCAGGTCATCCAGCTTCAGTTGCAGGCCACCGATCGCGGCGTCGTCGGACAGCGCGGCCTTGGCTTTTTCGTAGGCGCTGTGCGCGTCGTCGGCGCGACCCAGCTGTACCAGCAGGTCGCCCTTGAGCTCCTCGCGGCTGGCGAGGAAGGCCTTGTCGGTGTCGCCGTCGAGCAGCTTCAGCGCGTCTTCGGCCTTGTCCTGGGCGGCCAGTACTCGGGCCAGGCGCTGGCGCGAAATCTCGCCCAGGGTGGCGTCGGCCGGCTTGTCCATCACGCCTTTGAGCTCGCTGGCCGCGTCGTCCAGCTTACCGCTGTCCACCGCCACTTTAGCCACGAACAGGCTGCCGTACTGGGCGTAGGCGCTGCCGCCGAACTCGCTCTTGAGCTTGCCGGACAGTTCGGCGACCTTGCCCGCGTCAGGCTGGCCGCTTGGGGTCAGCGAGGTTTCCAGCAGGGCCTGATACAGCGCCGAGGCGCCTTGCGACTGGTTGGCCTGGTACTTGTGCCAGGTCTGCCAGCCCATCACCACCACGCCGGCCAGCAGGGCGCCGGTCAGCAGCGGCTTGCCGTTGCGGTTCCACCAGTCCTTGGCCGCTGCCAGGCCTTCATCATCGGTACTCGACACCCCAATACTCCTATTCGCCTATTCGTTGTTGAACCGCGTTACGCCTGGGCGATCGCGGTTTCCAGGTGCGCGGCAAGCGCATCCCAGGCAATGTTCTGTTGTTCGCCCTGACCACGCAGGGGCTTGACGCCGATTTCTTGCTTGGCCAGTTCGTCATCGCCCAGGATCAGGGCGAACAGCGCGCCGCTCTTGTCGGCTTTCTTGAACTGGTTCTTGAAGTTGCCGCCACCGGCGTTGACCGCCAGGCGCAGGTTTGGCAGGCGATCACGCAGTTGCTCGCTGATCTTCAGGCCAGCCAGCTCCGCCTGCTCACCGAAGGCGCACAGGTAGACGTCGATGGTACGGCTGATCGACTCAGGTACCTGGCCCAAGGTTTCGATCAGCAGCAGCAGGCGCTCGATACCCATGGCAAAGCCAACGCCGGCGGTCGGCTTGCCGCCCATCTGCTCGACCAGGCCATCGTAGCGCCCACCGGCGCAGACCGTACCCTGGGCACCGAGCTTGTCGGTGACCCACTCGAACACCGTCTTGCTGTAGTAATCCAGGCCGCGTACCAGCTTGGTGTTGATCACGAACGGGATGCCAGCAGCGTCAAGACGGGCCTTCACGCCTTCAAAGTGCACGCGGGACTCTTCGTCCAGGTACTCTTCGAGCTTCGGCGCGCCCACCAAGGCGGCCTGGGTGCCCTCGTTCTTGCTGTCGAGGATACGCAGCGGGTTGCTCTTCAGGCGGCGCTGGCTGTCTTCGTCCAGCTGATCGATGCGCTGGGACAGGAACTCGACCAGTGCATCACGATAACGCGCACGGGCTTCGCTGGTGCCCAGGCTGTTGAGTTCCAGCGTCACCGCATCCTGAATACCCAGCAACGCCCAGAGGCGCCAGGTGAGCATGATCAGTTCGGCGTCGATATCGGGGCCGGCCAGGTTGAACACCTCGACACCGATCTGGTGGAACTGACGGTAGCGCCCCAGTTGCGGGCGCTCGTGGCGGAACATCGGGCCCACGTACCAGAGCTTCTGCACTTGGCCATTACCGATGATGCCGTGCTCGAGCACTGCGCGCACGCAAGCGGCGGTACCTTCCGGGCGCAAGGTAAGCGAGTCCTTGTTGTCCTGGAAGGTGTACATCTCTTTCTCGACGATATCGGTGACTTCACCGATCGAGCGCTTGAACAGCTCGGTGAACTCGACGATCGGCGTGCGGATCTGGCTGTAGCCGTAGCTGTCCAGCAGGCCGGCCACGGTGCCCTCGAAATAGCGCCACAGCGGCGACTGGTCGGGCAGGATGTCGTTCATGCCACGGATGGCTTGCAGCGATTTGCTCACGAGTAGTCCTTACGAATTCTGTGTATCAGCCACGGGCGATCAGCGCCGCGTCGGCCTCGGCCTTCTCGGCCGCTTTCTGGCGGATGAGCTTTTCCAGCTCGTCGACCAGGTTGTCGTTGTTCAGTTTCTGCGAGGGCTTGCCGTCGATGTAGACCAGATTCGGGGTGCCGCCGGTCAGGCCGACGTGCGACTCCTTCGCTTCGCCCGGGCCGTTGACCACGCAACCGATCACCGCCACGTCCAGCGGCACCAGCAGGTCTTCCAGGCGCCCTTCCAGCTCGTTCATGGTCTTGACCACATCGAAGTTCTGCCGCGAGCAGCTCGGGCAGGCGATGAAGTTGATGCCACGGGAACGCAGGTGCAGCGACTTGAGGATGTCGTAGCCGACCTTCACTTCCTCGACCGGGTCGGCCGCCAGCGAGATGCGAATGGTGTCACCGATACCTTCGGCCAGCAGCATACCTAGGCCGACGGCGGATTTCACCGTCCCCGAACGCAGGCCACCGGCTTCGGTGATCCCCAGGTGCAGCGGCTGGATGATCTGCTTGGCCAGCAAGCGGTAGGCTTCGACGGCCATGAACACGTCGGAAGCCTTGACGCTGACCTTGAAGTCCTGGAAGTCCAGGCGGTCCAGGTGCTCGACATGGCGCAGCGCCGACTCGACCAGCGCGGCGGGCGTGGGTTCGCCGTACTTCTTCTGCAGGTCTTTTTCCAAGGAGCCGGCGTTGACACCGATGCGGATCGGGATGCCACGGTCACGGGCGGCATCGACCACCGCGCGCACGCGGTCTTCGCGGCCGATGTTGCCCGGGTTGATACGCAGGCAGTCGACGCCCAGTTCGGCCACGCGCAGGGCGATCTTGTAGTCGAAATGGATGTCGGCGACCAGCGGCACGCTGACCAGCTTCTTGATCTTGCCGAACGCCTCGGCGGCGTCCATGTCCGGTACCGAGACACGCACGATGTCCACGCCGGCATCGACCAGGCGCTGGATCTGCGCCACGGTGGCGGCGACATCGTTGGTGTCGGTGTTGGTCATGCTCTGCACCGCGATGGGGGCATCGCCACCCACCGGCACATTGCCGACCCAGATTTTGCGGGATTCGCGACGTTTGATCGGAGATTCGCCGTGCATGACTTACTGTCCCAACTTCAGGCGAGCGGTTTCGCCACTGGTGAACGGAGCGACATCGACCGCCTGGCCGTTGTAGCTCACCTGGGCGCCACGGGCGAAGCCCAGGCGTACCGCGAACGGTGGCTTGCCGGTCAGTTCCAGGTTATCGCCCTTGCGCTTGATGGCGCTGAACAGCACCTTGCCGTTGCCGTCGGTGACCTGGGTCCAGCAATCGGCGGTGAACTGGATGTGTACGTTGGCGCTGCCGGCCGGAGCAGGCGCGGCCTCGACGGCGGGTGCCGGCGCAGCCGGTGCGGGAGCGACAGCCACGGGAGCGGCCGGGGCAACCGGTGCGGCAGGCGCTGCCGGAGCGGTTGGCGCCGCGGCAACAACCGGCGCTTGCGGCGCGGTGACGGGTGCGGCCGGCGCAGGCGCGGTTAAAGGTGCCGCAGGGGCTTCGGCGGTGCTGGCCGGTGCCTGCTCGCTGGCGGCCGGTTCCAGAGGCAGCGCTTCGCTTTCTGGCTGCTGGCCTTCGCTCACGGCCTGGTCTTCCGGCTCGTCCAGCGGGTGGATCTGGGTGGTGCCGTCGGCGCTTTCGACCTCGACATGCTCCAGGGCGATCTTGGCCAGGTCCTTGCCGCGCAGGCTGGTATTGTCCTGCCACCAGAGGAAGCTGCCACCGACCACGGCCACCAACAGCAACAGGCTGACCACGCGCAGGATGTTGTGGGACAGGCGCACCGGCTCCTCGATGCGGCCCAGGGCATGCACTTCACTGCCCTTGGCGTGGGTGCCGGTGATCTGGTCGAACGCCTCGACCAGCGGTGCCTGGTCCATGTCCATCAGCTTGGCGTAGGCACGGATGTAGCCGCGGGCGAAGGTGTGCCCCGGCAGCTTGTCGAAGGCGCCGTTTTCCAGGTTGTTCAGCGAAGATACCGTGAGGTTGAGCTTGCGAGCGACCTCGGCCTGGCTCCAGTCCCGTTTCTCGCGGGCCTGGCGCAAGACATCACCGGGGTTCTGGCGAGTCGCTGCTGCTACTTCAGTGTGCGCGGCTTTCATCGTTGCTCCGACAGGTATTGCTGATATTCCGGCGTACCGGGATAAAGTCGTTGTAATTGCTGGCCCAGGCGGGCCGCGTCACCCTGGTCGTCGAGGGCGCGGGCCAGGCGGCTGCCCAGCAGCAGGCTGCGGGCATTCTGGTCGCTCAGCTGGCTGAATCGATCGTAGTAGTCCCGGGCCGGCACATAATGCCTGTTTTCGTAGGACAACTCAGCCATTTCGAGCAAAGCCTTCGGTTGCCGCTGATTGAGCCGAAGGGCTTTTTCCAGATAGTCGCGGGCCTGCTCGCCCTGCCCCAGCTTCAGGGCCGTCAGCCCCAGGTTCTCGTAGACCCGGGAACGCTCAGGATACAGGGTATCGGCGGCGGCCTGGCGGAACATCGCCTGGGCTTCGCCAAAGCGGCCCTGAGCATATAGGAAACTGCCGTAGTTGTTGCGGATTCGTGTGTCATCCGGGCGCACGGCCAGCGCTTGCTGGAAGTGCTGGGTGGCGAGCAAGGGCTCGTCTTGCGCCTGGAACACCAAGGCCAACGCCGCATGGGCGTCGGCATCGCGGCTATCCAGAGCCAAGGCCTTGCCCAGCGGCGCCTTGGCCTGCTCGGTCAAACCTTGTTGCAAATACCCCATCCCCAGCTGCACGTAGGCTCGCCCCGCCTCCTCACGCCCCTGGCGGCTGGCCAGGGGATCGCCCGCGCCACCGGACACGCAGCCGGCCAGCAGCGAAAGCGTCAGGATCGACAGCGCGGTGCGCAGGGTCATGAGTGCTGTGCTCGTCAGGGGCGCGCGGCGCTGTCTTGCGGCTCGTCGGCGAGCTGACGCACGGCAATGTAGCGCTCGCTGCGGCGGGTACGGTCGTTGACCTGGCCCACCAACTGGCCGCAGGCGGCATCGATGTCGTCACCGCGGGTGGTGCGGGTGGTGACGTTGAACCCACCGTGGTGCAGCAGGTCCTGGAAACGACGGATGGCGTTGTTGCTGGGGCGCTCGTAGCCCGAGTGCGGGAACGGGTTGAACGGAATCAGGTTGATCTTGCACGGTACGTCGCGCAGCAGCTCGATCATCTGCGCGGCGTGCTCGGGCTGGTCGTTGACATCCTTGAGCAGGGTGTACTCGATGGTGAGCACGCGCTTGCCGCCGAGCGTGGACATGTAGCCCATACACGACTCCAGCAGCATCTTCAGCGGGTACTTCTTGTTGATCGGTACCAGCTTGTTGCGCAGCTCGTCGTTCGGTGCGTGCAGCGACAGCGCCAGCGACACGTCGATGTGCTTGGCCAGCTCGTCGATCATCGGTACCACGCCCGAGGTGGACAAGGTGACGCGACGCTTCGAGATGCCATAGCCCAGATCTTCCATCATGATCTTCATGGCGGCGATGACATTGTCGAAGTTCAGCAGGGGCTCGCCCATGCCCATCATGACCACGTTGGTGATGGCGCGGTCGATCTTGGCGGGGACGGTCCCGAAGGATTTGTTGGCAAGCCACACCTGGCCGATCACTTCGGCGGCGGTGAGGTTGCTGTTGAAGCCTTGCTTGCCGGTGGAGCAGAAACTGCAGTCCAGGGCGCAGCCGGCTTGCGACGATACGCACAGCGTACCGCGGTCGTCGGTGGGGATGTAGACGGTTTCTACGCAGCTGCCGGAGGCAACGCGAACCACCCACTTGCGGGTGCCGTCGGCGGAAATGTCTTCGCTGACCACTTCCGGGCCCCGAATCTCGGCAACGGCCTCGAGCTTTTCGCGCAAGACCTTGCCGACATTGGTCATGGCGGCGAAATCATCGACGCCAAAATGGTGAATCCATTTCATCACCTGCCCGGCGCGGAAGCGCTTCTCCCCGATTGAGTCGAAGAACTGTTCCATTTCCGCCAGGGTCAGCCCCAGCAGGTTGATCTTGCCAGTCGATGTCGTCATGGATTCACCCTCACACCCGTAAGCTTTCGCTTAGCGAGTGGTTACCTCGGTAGCTGCGAAGAAGTAAGCGATTTCGCGAGCGGCAGCGGCTTCGGAGTCCGAACCGTGAACGGCGTTGGCGTCGATCGACTCGGCGAAGTCGGCACGGATGGTGCCTGGAGCAGCTTCTTTAGGGTTGGTGGCGCCCATCAGCTCACGGTTCAGAGCGATGGCGTTCTCGCCTTCCAGAACCTGGACAACGACCGGGCCGGAAGTCATGAAAGCAACCAGGTCACCGAAGAAACCACGAGCGCTGTGCTCGGCGTAGAAGCCTTCGGCTTCGGCTTTCGACAGTTGCTTGATTTTCGAAGCGACGATTTTCAGGCCGGCTTCTTCGAAGCGAGTGGTGATCTTGCCGATGACGTTTTTGGCGACGGCGTCAGGCTTGATGATCGAGAAAGTACGTTGAACAGCCATGGAAAACTCCAGAATATTGAGTGTTGCGAAAAATTAAACCCGCGAATTATACGCGGGTTCCAGGGGATTGCCTAACCTGCAGCGTGCGCTCAGTCGGCTTCTTCGATCCAGGCCGCCTGGATGGCCTCGAGCACCTTCTCGCCGCCGCGCGACGGATCGTCGCTGAAGTCGGGCAGTGCCAGCACCCAGCGGTGCAGATCGACGAAATTCACGTAACGAGGATCGACCTCGGGCTTGCTTTCGGCAAGCTGGATGGCGATCTCAAGTACATCAATCCATTTCAGACTCATGCTGGACACCCTCAGTGCGGCGCTTCGGCGGCGTGGTTGAGCGAGTATTTGGGGATCTCGATGGTGAGGTCTTCCTCACCGACGATCACCTGGCAGGCCAGGCGCGACTGCGCTTCCAGGCCCCAGGCCTTGTCCAGCATGTCCTCTTCGAGCTCATCGGCTTCCTCGAGCGAGTCGAAGCCTTGGCGCACGATGCAGTGGCAGGTGGTGCAGGCGCACACGCCGCCACAGGCGCTTTCCATCTCGATGTGGTGCTCGTGGGCCAGCTCCAGGATGTTGGTGCCCGGCTCCACTTCAACCACCAGCCCATCCGGGCAGAACTTCTCGTGCGGCAGGAAAATCACCTGGGGCATCGGTTACTCCTCGATCTCATTCAGGTTGCGCCCGGCCAGTGCGGCTTTGACCGTCGAATCAAGGCGACGGGCGGCAAATGCATCGGTCACCTGCGACAGACGCTTGGTCTGCTGCTCGATGGCGGCGCCATCGGTGCCGGTGAGCAAATCACGCAATTCTTGCATCTGGAACGCGATGGCCTCGCGCTCGTCATCACTGAGCAGGCGCTCGCCGTCGGCGTCCAGGGCGCCCTGCACCGCTTCGAGCAGGCGTTCGGCGTCCACTTGGTGCTCGCGCAGCTGGCGGGCGTGCTTGTCGGCGCCGGCGTGCTCGAAGGAATCCTTGAGCATTCGGGCGATCTCGCCGTCGGTCAGGCCGTAGGACGGCTTGACCTGGATGCTCGACTCCACGCCCGAGCCCAGCTCGCGGGCCGCGACGCTGAGCAGGCCGTCGGCGTCGACCTGGAAGGTGACACGGATCTTCGCCGCGCCCGCCACCATGGCCGGGATACCGCGCAGTTCGAAGCGCGCCAGCGAGCGGCAGTCGCTGATCAGTTCGCGCTCACCCTGCAGCACGTGGATCATCATGGCCGACTGGCCATCTTTATACGTGGTGAATTCCTGGGCGCGCGCCACGGGAATCGTGGTGTTGCGCGGGATCACCTTCTCCATCAGGCCGCCCATGGTCTCGAGACCGAGGGACAACGGGATGACGTCGAGCAGCAGCAGTTCGCCACCCTCGCGGCGGTTGCCAGCAAGCGTGTCGGCCTGGATCGCGGCGCCAATGGCGACCACCTGGTCCGGGTCGATGGAGGTCAGCGGGGTTCGCCCGAACAGGCTACCGACCGCCTCGCGCACACGCGGCACGCGGGTCGAACCACCGACCATCACCACCGCGCCGACTTCTTCCAGCTCGATGCCGCTGTCGCGCACGGCGCGGCGGCAGGCCTTGAGGCTGCGGGCGATCATCGGCTCGATCATGGCTTCGAAAGCGCCACGGGTCAGCTCGCCCTGCCAGGCGCCATGCTGGACGCTGACCGCTTCGCTGTCGGTCAAGGCTTCCTTGGCGGCGCAGGCAGTCTGCAGCAGCAGGCGCTGGGTGGCCGGGTCGAGGTCGGCGGACAAGCCGGCCTGCTCGATGATCCAGCCGGCGATCGCGTGGTCGAAGTCGTCACCGCCCAGGGCCGTGTCGCCCCCGGTGGCCAGGACTTCGAAGACACCGGCGGTCAGGCGCAGGATGGAGATGTCGAAGGTACCACCGCCCAGGTCGAAGATCGCCACGACGCCTTCGGCATGCTGGTCCAGGCCATAGGCCACGGCTGCCGCGGTCGGCTCGTTGAGCAGGCGCAAGACATTGAGGCCGGCCAGCTTGGCGGCGTCCTTGGTGGCCTGGCGTTGGGCATCATCGAAATAGGCAGGCACAGTGATCACCGCACCGACCAGTTCACCACCGAGCGTGTCCTCGGCGCGCTGACGCAGCACCTTGAGGATGTCGGCCGACACTTCCACCGGGCTTTTCGGCCCCTGGACGGTGTCGATGAACGGCATGTGCGACTCGCCGCCGACAAAGCGGTACGGCAGCTGCTCGCCCAACTGCTTGACGTCCGCCAGGCCACGCCCCATCAGGCGCTTGACCGACAGGATGCTGTTGAGCGGGTCGCTGGGGGCGGCTTCGCGCGCGCCCAGACCGACTTCCACACCATTGGCGAGATAACGCACAGCGGACGGCAGGATAACGTTGCCCTGCGCATCGGGCAGCGGTTCGCTGCGCCCGCTGCGCAACGCGGCGACGAGGGAGTTGGTGGTGCCCAGGTCGATGCCCACCGCCAGGCGGCGCTGGTGCGGCTGGGGGCTCTGACCGGGTTCGGCGATCTGCAGTAGGGCCATGCTTATCTGAGTACCTTAGGCGTCGTCACGGCAACGCCGGGATTAATCGTCGAGGCGCTCTTCCAGTTGGCGCACTTCTTGGGCGAGCTTGTCGAGGAACTGCATGCGGCGCATCAGGCGTTCGGCCTTGTCGCGCTGGGCAGCGTCATCCCAACAGTCGGCGAAGTCATCGTTCAGCGTGTCCTGAGCGACTTTGAGCCGCTTCTTGAACACACCGACACCGTCGAGATCGGCTTCGTCCTGCAGCTCTTCGAGCTCTTCGCGCCACTGCATCTGCTGCAGCAGGAAGTCCGGGTCGTGCACGGTGACTTCCTGGGGCACTTCGTGGCCACCGATGGCCAGCAGGTAACGGGCGCGCCGCGGCGCGCTGCGCAAGGTCTGGTAGGCGTCGTTCAGCGCGGCGGACTTTTCCAGGGCAACCCGCTGCTCGCGCTCGGAGGCGTCGGCGAAGCGGTCAGGATGGACCTCGCGAGCCAGTTCGCGGTAGCGAACGGCCAGCTTGTCGAGGTCCAGGCGGAAGGCCGGCTGCAGGTCGAACAGGGCGTAATGGCAAGGAGTACCCACGTCAAGCCTCAGACATTGAAGCTTTCGCCGCAGCCACACTCACCGCGCACGTTGGGGTTGTTGAACTTGAAGCCTTCGTTCAACCCTTCCTTGACGAAGTCCAGCTCGGTGCCATCGAGATAGACCAGGCTTTTCGGGTCGATGATGACCTTCACGCCATGGTTCTCGAACACCTGGTCTTCTTCTGCCAGTTCATCAACGAACTCCAGCACGTAGGCCAGGCCCGAGCAGCCGGTGGTGCGCACGCCCAGGCGAATGCCCTCACCCTTGCCGCGCCCGTCGAGGGAGCGGCGAATGTGGTTGGCGGCGGCTTCTGTCATGCTGATAGCCATCAGAACTCCTTACCTTGCGTCAGGCGACTCAGATCAAGCCTTTTTTCTGCTTGTAATCGCGAACAGCGGCCTTGATGGCATCTTCGGCGAGCACGGAGCAGTGGATCTTGACCGGCGGCAACGCCAGCTCTTCAGCCAGCTGGGTGTTCTTGATGGTCTCGGCTTCGTCCAGGGTCTTGCCCTTCATCCACTCGGTGGCGAGGGAGCTGGAGGCGATGGCCGAACCGCAGCCGTAAGTCTTGAACTTGGCGTCTTCGATGACGCCCTGCTCGTTGACCTTGATCTGCAGACGCATCACGTCACCGCAGGCCGGGGCGCCGACCATGCCGGTGCCAACATCCGGATCATCGGCGTTCATCTTGCCGACGTTGCGCGGGTTTTCGTAGTGGTCGATGACCTTTTCACTGTATGCCATGGTGCAATTCCTTCCTCATCAGGGAGCCGCTCTTGCCGGCGACTGCTTAGTGGGCGGCCCACTCGATCTTGGAGATGTCGACGCCGTCTTTGTACATGTCCCACAGCGGCGACAATTCACGCAGCTTGTTGACTGCCTTGCAGACTTCCTGCGCGGCGTAGTCGACTTCTTCCTCGGTGGTGAAGCGGCCGAAGGAGAAGCGGATCGAGCTGTGCGCCAGTTCGTCGTTGCGACCCAGGGCACGCAGGACGTAGGACGGTTCGAGCGAAGCGGAGGTGCAGGCCGAACCGGACGATACGGCGATATCCTTCAGGGACATCAGCAGCGACTCGCCTTCGACGTAGTTGAAGCTCAGGTTCAGGTTGTGCGGCACGCGGGCGGTCTGGCTGCCGTTGACGTACAGCTCTTCGAGGTCCGAGACCTGCTTGAAGAAGCGGTCGCTCAGGGCCTTGATGCGCACGTTTTCAGCGGCCATTTCCTGCTTGGCGATGGCGAAGGCTTCGCCCATGCCGACGATCTGGTGGGTTGGCAGGGTGCCCGAACGCATGCCGCGCTCATGGCCACCGCCGTGAATGATGGCTTCCAGGCGCACCCGCGGCTTGCGGCTGACGTACAGCGCGCCGATGCCTTTCGGGCCGTAGACCTTGTGCGCCGAGAACGACATCAGGTCGACCTTCAGCTTTTGCACGTCGATCTCGACCTTGCCCGCCGACTGGGCGGCGTCGACATGGAACAGCACGCCGCGCGAACGGGTCAGTTCACCAATGGCGGCGATGTCGTTGATCGAGCCGACTTCGTTGTTCACGTGCATCAGCGAGACCAGGATGGTGTCGTCGCGCAGGGCGGCTTCAACCATGGCCGGGGTGACGATGCCGTCTTCGCCGGGCTCCAGGTAGGTGACTTCGAAACCTTCACGCTCGAGCTGGCGAGCGGTGTCCAGGACCGCCTTGTGCTCGATCTTGGAGGTGATGATGTGCTTGCCCTTGGTCTGATAGAAGTGCGCCACGCCCTTGAGCGCCAGGTTGTCGGACTCGGTGGCACCGCTGGTCCAGACGATTTCGCGCGGGTCGGCGTTGATCAGCTCGGCGACCTGGCGGCGGCCGTTCTCGACTGCTTCTTCAGCCTTCCAGCCAAACACGTGGGAACGCGAGGCCGGGTTACCGAAGTTCCCGTCGACCAGCAGGCACTCGGCCATCTTCTGGGCGACACGGGGATCGACCGGGGTGGTCGCGGAGTAATCGAGGTAGATCGGCAACTTCATTGAGTATCTCCTATCAGGCGGTGGCGTCGCTCGTCGCTGCTGTTTTCAGTCGACGGCGGACGTCTCAATCTTGTCCAGCAGGGCAACCCGGCCGGCGACACGGCGCAGGTCTTGGCGCTGGGCGACTTCCTGCACCTCGCGGCGCATGACGAGGTCGGCCAGGCTGATGCCGCTGAGGAATTCGTGGATCTGCTGGCTCAGGTCGCACCACAGGTGGTGGGTCAGGCAGGTATCACCGGCATGGCAATCCCCCAGGCCCTGGCAACGGGTGGCATCGACCGATTCGTTGACCGCGTCGATGACCTGGGCCACCTGGATGGTTTCCATGCCGCGCGACAGCTGGTAGCCGCCGCCCGGGCCGCGAACGCTGGAAACCAGGCTGCTGCGGCGCAGCTTGGCGAACAGCTGTTCCAGATAAGAGAGGGAAATGCCCTGGCGCTCGGAAATATCGGCCAAAGACACCGGCCCATGCTGCGCGTGCAACGCCAGGTCGAGCATGGCGGTCACGGCGTATCGGCCTTTGGTAGTCAGTCGCATGGCGTGTGGTTACCACGGGAGTTACAAGATGTGTGCGAGTATGCGATTCCCGAGCATTTAAGTCAACTATTAGACCTAGTGCTTTAGTCGGGTATGCATGTGGAAGGCGGGCGCGAGTGTAGCAGACAAGGGGCGCAAAGCACACGCCCCTTGTGTCGGGCCGGCGGAATCAATGCGACTGAGTGTCGCCCCGGGCCACCTGCTTCACTTCAGCGAAGTCGTCGGCAGGCAGTGCCGGCAGTTCCTTGGCACAGTAGTCGCTACCCATCCTGGTCATCGCGCCACACATCCCCTCCAACCGCTCGTCGACTGCCTGCAGGTGGTCGAGCATCTGGCCGATGGCGCGCGCCACCGGGTCGGGCATGTCGCCGCTGACGCCATAGGCGTCGAAGCCGATCTTCTCGGCCATCGCCTTGCGCTTGGCCTCGACCGCGTCGTCTTCGACCTTGACGATGATCCGCCCCGGAATGCCGACTGCGGTGGCGCCGGCCGGCACCGCCTTGGTGACCACGGCGTTGGAGCCGATCTTGGCACCGGCACCGACAGTGAACGGCCCCAGCACCTTGGCGCCAGCCCCCACCACCACGCCATCCTCCAACGTGGGGTGGCGCTTGCCCTTGTTCCAGCTGGTGCCGCCCAGGGTCACACCCTGGTAGAGCGTGACGTCATCGCCAATCTCGGCGGTCTCGCCAATGACGATGCCCATGCCGTGGTCAATAAAGAAGCGCCGGCCGATGGTGGCACCGGGGTGAATCTCGATGCCGGTCATCCAGCGACCGAAGTTCGACACCAGGCGCGCCAGCCACTTGAAGTCGCGGACCCACAGGGCGTGCCCCAGCCGATGCAGCCAGATCGCATGCATGCCGGGGTAGCAGGTCAGTACTTCGAAGGCATTGCGCGCCGCCGGGTCACGATGGAAAACACTCTGGATATCTTCACGCAGACGCTCGAACATCGGTTCAGTCCTTCCGTTTATGCGGCTCGCCCCGTGCGACTTTCTGGGTCTCGGTGAGGATGCCGCGCAAAATGCTCATTTCCGGACGCTCGACCGAGCTTCGCCCATACAGCCGGCGCAGGCGCGCCATCAGGTGCTTGGGTTTCTCGGGGTCAAGGAAGCCGATGTCCACCAGGGTTTTCTCCAGGTGGTCATAGAACAACTCCATTTCGTCCATGGTCGCCAGCTCGCTGGCGTCGACCTTCTCGACCTTGGTCGCCGCGCCCTGCCCTGCCAGCCAGGCCATGCGCACCTCGTAGGAGAGCACCTGGACGGCGGCGGCCAGATTCAGCGAGCTGAAGTCGGGGTTCGAGGGAATGTGCACGTGGAAGTGACATCGCTGCAGTTCTTCGTTGGTCAGGCCGGCGTGCTCACGCCCGAACACCAGGGCGATCTCCTCACCGCCGACGGCATGCGTCACGGCCTTGGCCCCGCACTCCCGGGGGTCGATCAACGGCCAGGGGATGCTGCGCTCGCGGGCACTGGTGCCCATGACCAGGCTGCAGCCGACCAGCGCCTGCTCAAGCGTATCGACCACCTGGACATTGTCGAGCAGATCATCGGCGCCAGAGGCCCGCGCCGAGGCTTCGGCAGAGGGAAATGCCTTCGGCTGCACCAGCACCAGGCGCGACAGGCCCATGTTTTTCATGGCACGCGCAGCGCCGCCGATGTTGCCGGGATGGCTGGTATTGACCAGGACAACACGAATATTTTGCAGCAAGGTGTCGTGCTCTCGGATGCAGATAATATGAGGGTTCGATCTTACAGAACCGACCAGCGTAACGCCATGAAAGCAAATGTGACACTTCAGTCGTTAAAGTTTTCTGCTAGAATGGTCGGCTTTCTTCTTTAACATCTCCAGGTGACCTTCCCATGCAGCCTATGCTGAATATCGCCCTGCGCGCGGCTCGCAGCGCCAGTGAACTGATTTTCCGCTCCATCGAACGCCTGGACAGCATCAAAGTCGACGAAAAGCAGGCCAAGGACTACGTGTCCGAGGTGGACCGCGCCGCCGAGAAGGTCATCGTCGACGCCCTGCGCAAAGCCTACCCGAACCACTCGATCCAGGGTGAAGAGACCGGCCTGCACGCCGGCAAAGGCGAAGAAGGCAAGGATTACCTGTGGATCATCGATCCGCTGGACGGCACCACCAACTTCCTGCGTGGCGTGCCGCACTTCGCCGTCAGCATCGCCTGCAAATACCGCGGCCGCCTCGAGCACGCCGTGGTCCTCGACCCAGTTCGCCAGGAAGAATTCACCGCCAGCCGTGGCCGTGGCGCCCAACTGAACGGCCGCCGCATCCGCGTCAGCTCGCGCACCAGCCTGGAAGGCGCGCTGCTGGGCACCGGCTTCCCGTTCCGTGACAACCAGATGGCCGACCTGGACAACTACCTGGGCATGTTCCGCGCCCTGACCGGCCAGACCGCCGGCATCCGCCGCGCCGGCTCCGCCAGCCTGGACCTGGCCTATGTAGCCGCCGGCCGCTTCGACGCCTTCTGGGAGTCGGGCCTGTCCGACTGGGACATGGCTGCAGGCGTGCTGCTGATCCAGGAAGCTGGTGGCCTGGTGAGCGACTTCAACGGTGGCCACGACTTCCTCGAGAAGGGTCACATCGTCGCGGGCAACATCAAGTGCTTCAAGGCCGTGCTGACTGCCATCCAGCCGCACCTGCCCGAGTACATGAAGCGCTAAGCGCCGATTGCACGCGCAAAAAAGCACCCCTCGGGGTGCTTTTTTTATGTCCGCGCCCATCGCTTTGTGGGAGCGGCCTTGTGTCGCGAAAGGGGCGCGAAGCGGCCCCAGGATCTGCGGTCTGCCGCGAGATTGTCGGGGCTGCTTCGCAGCCCTTTCGCGACGCAAGGCCGCTCCCACACAAGAGCAGCCTGCAAACGGCTTACTGCCCCGGCTGGTTCTGGCTCAGGACCAGCTTGCCGTTCTTGTCCAGCGGGATGGTCGAGCCCGGCTCGTGATCCATCTTCACCTTGCCCACCTGGTCACCGATGGTATAGGTCACGTTGTAACCCACGACCTTGTCGCTGATGTCATTGACCGTGTTACAGCGCGTCTGCGTGGTGGTGTAGGTGTCACGCTCCTGCATGCCTTCCTGCACCTTGTTACCGGCATAGCCGCCACCGACCGCACCGGCCACGGTGGCAATCTTCTTGCCGGTACCGCCGCCAATCTGGTTACCCAGCAAGCCACCGGCGATGGCACCGACCACCGTACCGGCGATCTGGTGCTGGTCCTTGACCGGCGCCTGGCGCGTCACGGTGACATCCTTGCAGACCTCACGCGGCGTCTTTACCTGCTGCTTGATCGGCTGCACGTCGGTGACCTGGGCGTATTCAGGCCCCTTGTTCACCAAGCTGTAGGTCGCCACAGCACCTCCGGCGGTGACACCGACAGCACCCAGAACCGCACCCACCAGCATTGATTTGTTCACGTGAACCTCCTGATCGTACCTGCGGGCTCCGGCCCGCCTTCTTCCCAGCCTTGGAGCAAAAAAAAAGGCGCGAGTTCAACACTCGCGCCTCTCTTTACGCCAAATGGCGTGGGAAAAACCCTTACGGACGGTCGTCCACACCGTCGGTCTTGGCCGGCGGGATCAGGTCTTCGCTGCTCAGATTCAGCCAGATCAGCACCACGTTGGCGATGTAGATCGACGAGTAGGTACCCGCCATGACACCGATGAACAGCGCCAGGGAGAAGCCGAACAGGTTGTCGCCACCAAAGAACAGCAGCGCGGCGATGGCCAGCAAGGTCGACACCGAGGTGGCGACGGTACGCAGCAGGGTCTGGGTGGTCGAGATGTTGATGTTCTCGATCAGCGAGGCCTTGCGCAGTACGCGGAAGTTCTCACGCACCCGGTCGAACACGACGATGGTGTCGTTCAGCGAGTAGCCGATGATCGCCAGCACCGCCGCCAGCACCGTCAGGTCGAAGGTGATCTGGAAGAACGACAGGATACCGAGGGTAACGACCACGTCGTGGATCAACGAGATGATCGCGCCCACCGCGAACTTCCACTGGAAGCGGAACGCCAGGTAGATCAGGATGCCGCCCAGGGCCAGCAGCATGCCCAGGCCGCCTTGGTCGCGCAGCTCTTCACCCACCTGCGGGCCGACGAACTCGACCCGCTTGATGGTGGCCGGGTTGTCGCCGCCCACCTTCTGCAGGGCCTCGGCCACCTTGTTGCCCAGCAGCGGGTCGTCGCCCGGCATGCGCACCAGCAGGTCGGTGGTGGCGCCGAAGCTCTGCACCACCGCCTCGTGGAAGCCGGAGCTGACCAGTTCGGTCCGCACCTTCTCCAGGTCCGCCGGGCGCTCGTAGGTGAGCTCGATCAGCGTGCCGCCGGTGAAGTCCAGGCCGAAGTTCAGGCCCTTGTGCCACCAGCTGAACAGCGCCAGCACGGTGAGCAGCAAGGTGATGGCGAACGCGACATTGCGCACGCCCATGAAGTTGATGGTTTTCATCGCAGCTCCCTCAAACCCACAGCTTCTTGATGTCACGCCCGCCACAGGTCAGGTTGACCAGTGCACGGGTCACCATGACGGCGGTGAACATCGAGGTGAAAATCCCGAGGGACATGGTGACCGCGAAGCCCTTGACCGGGCCGGTACCCATGGCGAACAGGATACCGCCGACCAGCAGGGTGGTCAGGTTGGCATCGACGATCGCCGAGTAGGCGCGGTTGAAACCTTCGTGGATGGCGCGCTGCACCGACATGCCGGCAGCGATCTCTTCGCGGATACGCGAGAAGATCAGCACGTTGGCGTCCACCGCCATACCCATGGTCAGCACGATACCGGCGATACCCGGCAGCGTCAGCGTGGCGCCCAGCAGCGACATCAGCGCCAGCAGCAGGACCATGTTGCCCGCCAGGGCGATGGTGGCCAGCACACCAAAGCCACGGTAGATGGCGATGATGAACAGCGAGACGAACAACATGCCCCACAGGGACGCGTCGATACCCTTGGTGATGTTATCGGCACCCAGGCTCGGGCCGATGGTGCGCTCTTCAGCGAAGTACATCGGCGCGGCCAGGCCACCGGCACGCAGCAGCAGGGCCAGTTCGGACGATTCGCCCTGGCCGTTCAGGCCGGTGATGCGGAACTGGCTGCCCAGCGGCGACTGGATGGTCGCCAGGCTGATGATCTTCTTCTCTTCCTGGAAGGTCTGCACCGCGACTTCTTTCTCGACGCCGTCGACGGTCTGCTTGACGTAACGGGTGACCGGCTTCTGCTCGATGAAGATCACCGCCATGCTGCGCCCGACGTTGGTGCGGGTGGCGCGACTCATCAGCTCGCCACCGTGGCCATCCAGGCGGATGTTCACCTGTGGGCGACCGTGTTCGTCGAAGCTGGCCTGGGCGTCGGTGACCTGGTCACCGGTGATGATCAGGCCGCGCTCGACCGCGGCGGAGCGGCCGCCTTCGCGGAACTCGAACACCTCGGTGGTGGCTTTCGACGCGCCGGGTTCGGCGCCGAAGCGGAACTCCAGGTTGGCGGTCTTGCCGAGGATACGCTTGGCTTCGGCGGTGTCCTGCACGCCCGGCAGCTCGACCACGATGCGGTTGGCGCCCTGGCGCTGCACCAGCGGCTCGGCCACGCCCAGCTCGTTGACACGGTTGCGGACGGTGGTCAGGTTCTGCTTGATCGAGTATTCGCGGATCTCGGCGACTTTCGCCTGAGTCAGCGCCAGACGCAGCACGGCAAGCTCGTTGCGCTCGGTGGTGGTCAGGTCGAAATCATTGAAATTCTTGCGGATCAGGGCACGTGCCTGCTCGCGGGTAGCGTCGTCGGCGAAGCCCAGCATGATGCCGCCGTCCTGCTGGGGCAGGCTGCGGTAGCGGACGCGCTCTTTGCGCAGCAAGGTCTTGACCTCGCCTTCGTAGACTTTCATGCGGGCCGTCATGGCCTTGTCCATGTCCACTTCCAACAGGAAGTGCACACCACCGGACAGGTCCAGACCCAGCTTCATCGGGCTGGCACCCAGGCTGCGCAGCCACTGCGGGGTGGTCTGGGCCAGGTTCAGGGCCACGACATAGTCGTCACCGAGTGCCTTGCGCGCCACATCCTTGGCCGGCAACTGATCTTCCTGGTTGGTCAGGCGCACCAGCGCACTGCCCTTCTCGCCCAGGCTGCCGCCTTTCACGGTGATGCCGGCATCGGTCAGCGCCTTAGTGACGCGGTCGAGGTCGGCCTGGCTGACATGCAGGGCGGAACTGGCGCCGCTGATCTGCACCGCCGGATCATCCGGGTAGAGGTTGGGTGCGGAATAAATGAAGCCGACCGCCAGTACCACCACGATCAGCAGGTATTTCCACAGAGGGTATTTGTTCAGCATCACGCCGCCCGTTCAAGACGCGGGGCGCTTTGCGCGCCCCGACTGGAAAAATGAAACCGGTAACTCAGATAGCCTTGAGCGTACCTTTTGGCAGGGTCGCGGCAATGGCGCCCTTCTGGAACTTCAGCTCGACGTTGTCCGACACTTCCAGGACCACGAAGTCATCGGAAACCTTGACGATCTTGCCGGCGATGCCGCCGTTGGTGACAACTTCGTCACCTTTTTGCAAGTTGCTCAGCAGGTTCTTCTGCTCTTTGGCGCGTTTGGCCTGCGGGCGCCAGATCATCAGGTAGAAGATGACCAGGAAACCGACCAGGAAGATCCACTCGAAGCCGGTACCGGCAGGGCCGGCGGCTGGGGCTGCAGCGTCCGCGTAGGCGGCGGGAATCAAGAAGCTCATTGGGCTCTCCTAATGGAATTTCTAATAATGGGTGCGAACAGTCAGTCCAAAGGCGGCACAGGCAGCCCGCGCTTGGCATAGAAGGCGTCGACAAAGGCGGCCAATTTACCCTGTTGAATAGCCTCGCGTAAACCGGCCATCAAGCGCTGGTAATGGCGCAAGTTGTGGATGGTATTCAGCATGCTGCTCAACATTTCGCCGCACTTGTCCAGGTGATGCAGATAAGCGCGGGAGAAGTTGGTGCAGGTGTAGCAATCGCAGGTCGGATCCAGCGGCGAATCATCGTGGCGATGGAACGCGTTGCGGATCTTGATCACCCCGGTATCGACGAACAGATGGCCGTTGCGCGCATTGCGCGTGGGCATCACGCAGTCGAACATGTCGACGCCGCGGCGCACACCCTCTACAAGATCCTCCGGCTTGCCTACCCCCATAAGGTAACGAGGTTTGTCAGCCGGCATTTGCGCCGGCAGGTAGTCCAGCACCTTGATCATCTCGTGCTTGGGTTCGCCCACCGACAGGCCGCCGATGGCCAGGCCGTCGAAGTCGATGTTGACCAGTGCCTCCAGCGAGCGCATGCGCAGGTCTTCATACATGCCGCCCTGGACGATGCCGAACAGTGCCGCGGTGTTGTCGCCGTGGGCGTTCTTCGAGCGCTGGGCCCAGCGCAGCGACAGCTCCATGGAGGTGCGCGCCACGTCGTGCTCGGCCGGGTACGGCGTGCACTCGTCGAAGATCATCACGATGTCCGAGCCCAAGTCGCGCTGCACCTGCATGGACTCTTCCGGACCCATGAACACTTTCGAGCCATCGACGGGCGATGCGAAGGTCACGCCTTCCTCCTTGATCTTGCGCATGGCGCCCAGGCTGAACACCTGGAAACCACCGGAATCAGTGAGGATAGGGCCTTTCCATTGCATGAAATCGTGCAGGCCGTTGTGTTTCTTGATGACCTCGGTGCCCGGGCGCAGCCACAGGTGGAAGGTGTTGCCGAGGATGATCTCGGCGCCGATGGCCTCGATGTCGCGCGGCAGCATGCCCTTGACCGTGCCGTAGGTGCCCACCGGCATGAAGGCCGGGGTCTCGACGGTGCCACGGGGGAAGGTCAGCCGGCCGCGACGGGCCTTGCCGTCGGTGGCCAGCAGTTCGAACGACATTCGACAGGTGCGACTCATGCTTGATCCTCTGGGCCGCGTGGCGCCGGATTGCGGGTGATGAACATGGCATCACCGTAACTGAAGAAGCGGTAGCCCTGCTCGACCGCCGCCGCGTAGGCGGCCATGGTCTCGGGGTAACCGGCGAAGGCCGAGACCAGCATCAGCAGCGTGGACTCCGGCAGGTGGAAGTTGGTGACCAGGCAATCGACCACGTGGAACGGGCGGCCCGGGAAGATGAAGATGTCGGTGTCGCCGCTGAAGGCCTTGAGCACGCCATCGCGCGCCGCGCTCTCCAGCGAGCGCACGCTGGTGGTGCCGACGGCGATCACCCGGCCACCGCGGGCACGGCAGGCTGCGACCGCGTCGACCACGTCCTGGCTCACTTCGAGCCACTCTTTATGCATGGTGTGGTCTTCGATCTTGTCGACCCGCACCGGCTGGAAGGTGCCCGCGCCCACGTGCAGGGTGACGAAGGCGCGCTCGACGCCCTTGGCGGCGATCTTTTCCAGCAGCGCCTCGTCGAAGTGCAGGCCGGCGGTGGGCGCGGCCACGGCGCCGGCGCGCTCGGCGTAGACGGTCTGGTAACGCTCGCGGTCGGCGCCTTCGTCCGGGCGGTCGATGTACGGCGGCAGCGGCATGTGGCCGACGCGTTCGAGCAGCGGCAGCACCTCTTCGCTGAAACGCAGTTCGAACAGCGTGTCGTGGCGGGCGACCATTTCAGCTTCGCCACCGCCGTCGATGAGAATCTGCGCGCCCTCTTTCGGCGCCTTGCTGGCGCGCACGTGGGCCAGCACGCGGTGGCTGTCGAGCACGCGCTCGACCAGCACTTCCAGCTTGCCGCCGGAGGCTTTCTGGCCGAACAGCCGCGCCGGGATCACCCGGGTGTTGTTGAACACCATCAGGTCGCCCGGGCGCAGGTACTCGAGCAGGTCGGTGAACTGCTTGTGGGCCAACTCGCCGCTGGGGCCGTCGAGCACGAGCAGGCGGCTGCCGTGGCGCTCGGCCAGTGGGTGGCGGGCGATGAGTGAGTCAGGGAGTTCGAAAGAGAAATCGGCGACGCGCATGATGATGTTCGGTTCGACAGGGCCGGGAAGTTTAGCCCAATGCGTGAAAATTGACCATGAAAGCCGATTGACCGGCTTGTGCGACCTCTCTATACTGCGGCGCCACAAGCCCTGATGGCGGAATTGGTAGACGCGGCGGATTCAAAATCCGTTTTCGAAAGGAGTGGGAGTTCGAGTCTCCCTCGGGGCACCAAGATCCAGAAAAAACCGACCTTATGGTCGGTTTTTTTGTGCCCGGCTTCCAGCCTCCCCCTCGCCCGCCACCTGTAGGAGCCAGCCTTGCTGGCGAATGATGGTTCGGACCACCAATGCAGCTCAATGCAGCTCAATGCAGCTCAATGCAGCTCAATGCAGCTCAATGCAGCTCAAATGAGCTTGAGGGGACAGGTGATCTCCGTCCAGCGCGAAACTCGGCAGGTACCAGAAGCCAAGCACCAAGGCTAAGCTGGCGCAAAACCTCAAAAATACGGCCTGCCATGTCTCTGACCCATCGCCCAGTACAAGCCACAGATATCCCCGCCATCTGCAGCTTTCCTCAAGGCTCGGACGAGCTGTTCTACATGTTTCCCAAAGCCACCTACCCACTGACACCCGAGCAATTGAGCGAAGCCATTGCCCAGCGCAGCGGTTCCACGGTCGTTGAGGCCGATGGTGTGATCGTTGGCTTCGCCAATTTCTACAAGGCTGAACAAGGCGGTATCTGCGCGCTGGGCAATGTCGTGGTGGCACCGACGGCCCGGGGCCGGGGCGTGGCTCGATACCTGGTGCAGAGCATGATCGGGCTGGCGCGTGAACAGTTCGCGGCTCGGGAGGTATGGGTGTCATGCTTCAACCACAACACGGCGGGATTGCTGCTTTATCCACAGCTGGGTTTCGTGCCATTTGGGATCGAGGAACGACGGGCACCGGACGGGGCCAGAGTGGCGCTGGTGCAGATGAGGCAAATGTTGAGCTGACACTGATGCGGGTTGCCTATGTTCAATACCGCCTGGGCTGGGGCTGCTTTGCAGCCCATCGCGGGACAAGCCCGCTCCTACAGGGATCGCGTTTCTTCTAGGAGCCAGCGTTTCGCGCACGGGCAGTCTGAACATGAGCCTGAGCTTGGATGATTTCTTCCACGTCACCGTCGGCCAGGACCTGTGACAGGTATTCCTGTATCGCCTCGTCAGAGTCCAGCAGATCAACTATGTCGAAAGGGGTCGGTTCGCAAGCCATGGTTGCCTACCGTGCACAATGAATGAGCAACGAGCCTAGGCCATCACCGTCTGAGACTCTGTACCGCTTGCCATAGGCCTATTCTCAACGTTCGGTCAGAAAACTTACGTTACACCCTGCTAAGACACCTACCGAACCTTGCCCTTGCTCGAACGTCGGAACCTACATCTTCCCTTCGAGATTCCCCCCACGTGAAAGCCCTCCTCGCCCGCAAATACCGCCTGGTGGTCAAGACCATCGGCTACATCGGCTGGTCGTTGTTCTGGCTGCTGATCTGGGACGTGCTGGTCACCATCGACTTCATGCTGTTCTTCAACAGCAAGTTCACCCTGCCGCTGATCCCGCTCACCCTGCTGGGGTCGGCACTGGTGGTGCTGGTGAGTTTTCGCAACAGCAGCGCCTACAACCGCTGGTGGGAGGCGCGCACGTTGTGGGGGGCGCTGGTGAACGGTTCACGCAGCTTCGCCCGGCAGGTGCTGACGCTGGTCGATGACCCGGCCGATGGGCCGAACCCCGTCAAGGCGACGTTGTTGCGCCGCCATATCGCCTATGTGAACTGCCTGGCGGCTCACTTGAAGGGGGAGCCGTGCCCGGATGAACTGATGGCCTTCATCCCGCCTCAGGAGTTCGAGCGGCGCAATCGCTCGAACAACTTCGCCAACGACCTCCTCAGTGGCTCGGCGGCGTTGCTGGCCCGGGAGTACCAGGCCGGACGCCTGGACAGCATCCGCCTGGCGCGGCTGGAGGCGACGCTGGTGGACCTGTCCAATGCCCAGGGCGGCATGGAGCGGATCGCCAACACGCCACTGCCCTACCCTTATGTGTATTTTCCGCGGCTGTTCATCACGCTGTTCTGCCTGATCGTGCCGGTGGGGCTGGTGGAGTCGCTGGGGTGGTTCACGCCGCTGGCGTCGACGGTGGTGGGGTTCATGCTGCTGGCCATCGAGCGGATCGGCACCGACCTGCAGAGTCCGTTCCGCTTCAGTGAGCATCAGATTCCAATGGATACGATCTGCGAGACCATCGAGCGCAACCTGGAATCGATGCAGCGGGGGGAGCAGGTGTCTGCGGCAAACGCCATACCGTAGGAGCCAGCCTTGCTGGCGAACCCGGCAGCGCGGTGCATGGCACCGGCTGACGCCGGTGTTCGCCGGCAAAGCCGGCTCCTACAGGGATAACACCTAGGCCCTTACAAAGCGCTGGCGCAATACATCACTCAGCGCATCCACCACCAGCACCAACACCAGCATGGCGATGATCACCGTGCTGGCCTGCGCTTCCTGGAACAGGCTCAGGGTCGCATACAGCATCTGCCCCAACCCACCCGCGCCGACAAAGCCCAGCACGCTGGCCATGCGGATGTTGTTCTCCCACCGATACAAGCTGTACGCCAGCAACTGCGGCCAGAGGTTGGGCAAGGTGCCGAAACAGAACGCCGCGACCTGACTACCACCTTGTAAACGAATAGCCTCGGCCGGCTCCGGTGGCGCATTCTCCAACGCTTCGGCAAACAAGCGACCCAGCACACCAGCCGTGTGCAGCGCCAGCGCCAGGGTACCGGCGTTGGGCCCAAGGCCGGCCGCGAGCACGGTCAACGCCGCCCAGACCAGCTCGGGAATCGCCCGCAACCCGTTAAGCAGCAACCGCGCCGCCCCTTGCAGCGGCCAGCCGAAACGGCCTGCGGCGGGCAGCGCCAGCAGCATTCCCAGCACCATCGCCAGCAACGTGCCCAGCCCGGACATCGCCAGCGTCTCCAACGCCCCGCGCCCGACCGCACGCAAGTGCTCGGCGGACAGGTCCGGATGCAGGAAACGCGCGGCATACTCGCCCATCTGCGCCACCCCGCCATTACCGACCACCGCGGCAAGGTCGAGCTCCAGATAGGCGAACGATGCCACCACCGCCATCAGGATCGCGACGATCACTAGCCCGTTGATCACCCGGTTCATGCCAGCCTCCCACGCAAGAAGCGGCTGAGCAGGTCGGCCAGCACCACCAGCAACAGGAACGTCAGCAACATGCTCGCCACCTCGGCACCGGCGAACATGCGCATCGACAGGTCGATCTGCTGGCCCAGGCCGCCAGCACCAACGAAGCCCATCACAACCGAGGCGCGCACGGCGCATTCCCAGCGGTAGACGGTGTAGGACACCACCTCGGTCGAAGCCTGGGGCAGGATCCCATAGAAGAACGCGGACAACCGCCCGCTGCCCGCCTGCAACAACGCATGGGCCGGGCGCTGGTCCACCGATTCGAAGATCTCTGCGTACACCTTGCCGAGCATGCCGCTGTAGGTAATGGCGATGGCCAGCACCCCGGCCGTCGGCCCCAGGCCCACGGCGCGCACGAACAGCAGCGCCCAGACGATCTCGGGCACGCTGCGCAGGAAGATCAAAACGCCACGCACCGGCAGGCGTAAGGTTCGCGACCACAACCCCAACCGGCCAGCGGTCGACGCCGCCCGCAGCGACAGCGCGCGGCTGGCCAGCAGGCTCGCGGGCACGGCCAGCAATAGCGCCAGGGTCATGCCCGCCGTGGCCACGGCCAAGGTCTGCATCGTGGCCTCGAACAGCAATGCGAGGAAGTCGGCATCATGGGCCGGTGGCCAGAACGCGCCGACGAAACTGGCCATCTGTTTGCGGTTCTCGGCATGAAACAGCACGCCGGGGTCGAGCTCGCTCAACTGCAACCCCGGCCACAACAGGGCCAGGCATACCAACGTCAACAGCAATCTCGGGAGTGCCGCAGGGTCGCGGCGGTCGGCACTCAGCATCTTGGAATCTGCACCAGCACGGTCGCTGTCGGCACGACCGGAGAGCCCAGTTGCTCATTGGCGTAGAGCGCATCGAGCATGGTTGGGGTGACAGCCTCGGCGGGACAATCGAAGGCGACTTCACCGGCGCGAATACCAATGATTCTTGGGAAGTGCGCCAGGGCCAGCTCCACCGCATGCAGGCTGGCCACCAGCGTCACCCCATGGGCCTGGGCATGACGATTGAGCAAAGCCAGGCTGTGGTCGGCGAGCACCGGGTCCATGGCCGAGACCGGCTCGTCGGTCAGCAGCACTTCAGGCTGCTGGTACAGCGCACGGGCGATGCCGACCCGCTGCAACTGGCCACCGGACAGCTGCCCACACTGCACGAACAGCTTGTCGACCATGCCCAGCTCGGCCAGCACCTCGCGGGCGCCGGGCACGTCGCTGGGGTGGATCAGGTTGAGCAAACCACGAAGCGTGCCCCACTGCCCCAGGCGCCCCGCCAGCACCGCGGTGACCACGCGCTGGCGGGGCGGCAACGGCGGCGCCTGGTGCACCAGGCCAACCCGAGCCCGCAAGCGCTGGCGAGCGCCGGACGTCAGCAACCAGGGCTGTTCGCCCAGCAGGTCCAGTTGCCCGGCGCTGGGCCGCACGGCGGTGGCCATCAGGTGCAGCAGGCTCGACTTGCCGGCCCCCGAAGGGCCGATGATCGCGACCCGCTCACCTTTGCCGATTTGCAGGTCCACGTTGTTCAGGGCCTGGACCTGGCCATGGCGCAGGCCGGCCTCCTGGAGACGGATACTCACTTGAGCAGGCCGGCCTCGCGCGCGGCCTGTTCGGTGCCTGCGTAGTTTTCCGGTTTGGTTTCGATGAACCGGCTGGCAGCCTGCAGGTCGAGGATCGCCTTGTGCTCGGGGTTGGCCGGGTCAAGCTGCAGGAATGCCTGCTTGATCTTCTCCTTGAGCGCCGGGTCCATGTTGCCGCGCACGGTCCAGTTGTAGTCGAAGTACTCCGGCGTGGTGGCGAAGACTTTCACCTTGCTGGTGTCGACCTTGCCGGCGGCGACCAGCTTGTCCCAGACGCTGGCGTTGAGCACGCCGGCATCGGCCTTGCCGGCCTGGACCCAGGCGGCGGTAGCGTCGTGGGCGCCGGAGTAGGCGACGCGGCTGAAGTACGCCTCGGGCTTGATGTTGTCGTTCTTGAGCATGAAGTAACGCGGCATCAGGCTGCCGGAGGTGGACGAGATCGAACCGAAGGCGAAGGTCTTGCCTTTAAGATCAGCCAGGCTCTTCACGTCCGGGTTGGCAGTGATGAACTTGGAGGTGAACTTGGCGTCCTGCTCACGCTGCACCAGCGGCGTGGCCTTGGGGTCTTTCAAGTGCACCTGGACGAAGGTGAAGCCGCCCAGCCAGGCCAGGTCGAGGCGGTCGCTGGCCAGCGACTCGACCACGGCCGGGTAGTCGGCCACCGGTACGAATTTCACCTCCATGCCCAACTGCTCAGAGAGGTACTCGCCCAACGGCTTGAACTTACGCAGCAGCTCGGTCGGCGCTTCGTCGGGAATGGCGCTGACACGCAGTACGTCGGCGGCCTGGGCGACAACGGCGCAGCATGACAGCACGAGGCCGGCAGCCAGTGCCAGTGGGCGTTTGAACATGGGGTGTCTCCGATTCAAGGGCGGGGAAGAAGTCGAGATTGCATCGCGGGGCAAGCCCGCGCCCACAGCGCCCCGCAGCCAATGCGCTGATCGGGGCAAGTATAAGAGGCACAGGCGCAAAGGCCAGCTTTGCTACAATCGCCCATCACGAAAATCCGAGGTGCGTATGAGCGAGCCGATTCGTCTGACACAGTACAGCCACGGCGCTGGCTGCGGCTGCAAGATTTCCCCGAAAGTGCTGGATGTGATCCTCGCCGAAAGCGGCACCCAGGCACTCGACCCCAAGCTGTGGGTGGGCAACGCCTCGCGCGACGACGCCGCGGTCTACGCCCTGGATGACGAGCGCGGGGTGGTCTCTACCACCGACTTCTTCATGCCCATCGTCGACGACCCGTACGACTTCGGCCGCATCGCCGCCACCAACGCCATCAGCGACATCTATGCCATGGGCGGCGACCCGCTGATGGCCATCGCCATCCTCGGCTGGCCGGTCAATGTGCTGCCGCCGGAGGTTGCCCGCGAGGTGATCCGTGGCGGCCGTGCAGTGTGCGCCGAAGCTGGCATCCCCCTGGCGGGCGGGCACTCCATCGACGCCCCCGAACCAATCTTCGGCCTGGCCGTGACCGGCGTGGTGAGCAAGCGCCACCTCAAGCGCAACGACACCGCCAGCGTCGGCTGCAAGCTCTACCTGACCAAGCCGCTGGGCATCGGCATCCTCACCACTGCCGAGAAGAAGGCCAAGCTGCGCGAGCAGGACCAGGGCCTGGCCCGCGACTGGATGTGCACCCTCAACACCCCCGGCAGCCGCTTTGGCAAGCTCGACGGCGTGGCCGCGATGACCGACGTCACCGGCTTCGGCCTGCTCGGCCACCTGGTCGAAGTCGCCGAAGGCAGCGGCCTGACCGCGCGCCTTGAGTTCGATGCCGTGCCACGCCTGCCCAGCGTCGACTACTACCTGGCCGAGGGCTGTATCCCCGGCGGTACCCTGCGCAACTTCGACAGCTACGGCCACAAGCTCGGTGCCCTGACCGACGACCAGAAACACCTGCTGTGCGACCCGCAGACCAGCGGTGGCCTGCTGGTGGCGGTCACCCCGGAGGGCGAGGCCGAATTCCTCGCCGTGGCAAAAGAACTGGGCCTGGCCCTTGCGCCGATCGGCGCGCTGGTCGAGCGACAGAGCCACGCGGTCGAGGTGATCTGATGCGCCCCGACTGCACCGATTTCAACACGCTGTTCCTCGACGACGTGCCCATGATGGACATGCGCGCGCCGATCGAATTCACCAAGGGCGCCTTCCCCGGCGTCGTCAACCTGCCGCTGATGAACGACCAGGAGCGGCAGAAGGTCGGCACCTGCTTCAAGCAGCAGGGCCAGTCCGCCGCCATCGCCCTGGGCCATCAACTAGTCAACGGCGCGCTCAAGCAGCAGCGCCTGGAGGCCTGGGCGGCCTTCGCCCAGGCCCATCCCGACGGTTACCTCTACTGCTTCCGGGGCGGGCTGCGTTCGCAGATCGTTCAGGGTTGGCTCAAGGAGGCTGGCATCCAGTACCCGAAGGTGGTCGGTGGCTACAAGGCCATGCGCACGTTCCTGCTGGACACCACGCAACAGGCGGTCGAGCAGTGCGACTTCGTGCTGCTGGGGGGCCTGACCGGTACCGGCAAGACCGACGTGCTGCAGCAGCTGGACAACGTGTTGGACCTCGAAGGCCACGCCAACCACCGTGGCTCGAGCTTCGGCAAACGCGCCACTGCGCAACCGGCGCAGATCGATTTCGAGAACGGCTTGGCCATCGACATGCTGAAGAAGCGTGCACGGGGCATCGGGCAATTCGTGCTGGAGGACGAAGGGCGCATCGTCGGTAGCTGCACGGTGCCGCTGGGGCTGTACCAGGGGATGCAACGCTATCCGCTGGTGTGGTTGGAGGATGCTTTCGACAACCGCGTCGAGCGCATCCTGCGCGACTACGTGACCAACCTGTGCGCCGAGTTCGTTGCGGTGCATGGCGAAGAGGACGGCCGTCGACTGTTCGCCGAGCGCATGCGCCAGAGCATGGCCAATATCTACAAGCGCCTGGGTGGCGAACGCTTCCAGCGCTTGTCCGAGCTGCTGGGGCAGGCGTTGGACGAGCAGCTGCGCAGCGGCGATGTCAGCCTGCACCGTGGCTGGATCGAGGGGTTGCTCAAGGAGTATTACGACCCGATGTATGCCTACCAGCGCGAGGCCAAGGCGGGGCGGATCGAGTTTGCCGGGGATGGGGTGGAGGTGCGGGAGTACCTCAAGGCTAGGGCACGCCGCCAGCACCGCGTCGACTTGTAGGAGCGGCTTCAGCCGCGATGCAGGCAACACGGTGCCAGGCACCCGCTTCGCGGGTGATCGCGGCTAAAGCCGCTCCTACAGGTTGGGGTAGGGATAGCCCCGATCACTGACCGGGGCTGAGCACCCGCTCCAGCTCCGCGGCCCGGTCCTTGCTCATGTCCATCAGGCACATCGCGCCTTCGATGCGGTAGAGGCTGCCGTTGCTCAGCGTGCCGTGGAATGCGCAGTTGCCGTCGCGGTACTTCACCCAGCTGCGCTGCACCTCGCGCAGATCCTTCTGCTGCTGAGGTTCAAGTTTGCTCATCAATTGCTTGTACACCCGGTTGAGCCGATCGTCCTGCAGCTTGGTTTCGGCCTGGATGCAGGCGCCCATGGCCAGGGTGCTGGAGGCCTTGTCCATGCATTGGGTGTAGGTGGGCGAATAGTCGTCGGCCTGGGCGCCGGCCATGGCCAGCAGGGCGGCGGCGCCGATCAGGTGATGCTTGAACATGGCTCTTCCTTATCGCGGGGAACGCCGCACAGCCTAGCACTGCAACGCTATCCATCACACGAATACAGCCTGTACGGTATTCGAATTTCCATCATCCAAGTGGATGACCGAGACTCGGGCCAGGTACTGAACAGGAGTCATCCCATGCCCGCTACCCTCTTTGCCGCCCTGCCCTTGCTCGTGGCCTTGCTGGCCGGTGCCGCCGTGCCGTTCCAGGCAGGCAGCAATGCCGCCCTTGGGCGCCTTCTGGGTCATCCGCTGTGGGCGGCGGGGGTGTCACTGCTGGTCAGCCTGCTGATGCTGGTGCCGGCCCTGCTGCTGATGCGCGCGCCCGTGCCGCAGGTGCAGCAGCTGGCGAACGCACCGTGGTGGGCCTGGTTCGGCGGCGTCGCCGGGGTGCTCTACATTACCGCCGCGCTGGTGCTCACGCCGCGCCTGGGGGCGGCGGGGTTCATCGTCTGCGTGATTGCCGGGCAGGTGCTGTCGTCGCTGCTGATCGACCAGTTCGGCTTGATGGGGTTGCCGGAGCGGCCGGTGAACCTGGCGCGCCTGGCGGGGGTGGGGCTGATCGTGGTGGGGATGCTGGTGGTGCAATGGGGGACGGCGCGCTGAGCCGGTTGCGCCGCAAGCACTGTGGGTGCAACTGTCTAGCAGAGTATTTGTAGTTTACGTTTGCCCCGTGGGAGCGGCCTTGCGTCGCGAAAGGGCCGCAAAGCGGCCCCAGCGATCATTGCATCGAATCGGGGATCCTGGGGCCGCTGCGCAGCCCTTTCGCGACGCAAGGCCGCTCCCACAAAGACCGCGCAAGGCTTGAGGTGGGCATGGTCGGTACAGGGACCGCGACAACCTCAAGAACGGCACCGCACCTGTAGGAGCCGGCTTTGCCGGCGAAGAGGCCGGTGCCGTCAAGGAATTTGCCACGCCTGACCACGGTCACAACGCCCGCGGCTGCTCCGGCGGCGCGATCACCTTGTGCGGCTCGAAACGCAGCGAGGGCATCTGGGTGCCGACATACAGCGCCGTGCCCAACGCCGCGATCAACACCACATCCAGCCAGCGCCAGCCCGGCACGTCAGCGGCCGTACGTGCTTTCCAGCACCACCAGGCCTGCCCTACGCAGAACAGCACGAACGCCAGTAACCACAGGTAGAAGCCTGCACCGAATCCGATCACATCCTGGAAGGCGTAGCTCTGGTTGTCTGGCAATCGAGTGATGCCGAAGCTGCTGGCCGCCAGATACAGCGCCAGCAGGCCGAACATGAGCGCCAGCCGACGGAAGCGCCGATGGGCAAGGATTGCCAGCGCCAGCAGCGGGTTGGCGAACCACTGGTACAGCCCGAAGGCGATGCCCCAGGGGCCGTACAGCAGCATCTGCAACGCCGGCATGTGCCGCCCGGCGCCCATCAGGGCACCATCGAAGGCCAGGCTCAGCAGGTACAGGGCCAGGCTGGTGGTCAGGTAGAAAGCGGGCAAGTGAGGCACCTGGTGGAAGCGGGACAAGGTGCGACCTTAACCCAGCCCCCCCTGGCTTTCCAAACCCGATGAAGGCCCTGCTGCAGGTACCAAGGCCTTCACGATCCGTGCGCCTCGGCCTGCTCGATCGCCTCGGCATGACTGGTCGGCTGGACGCGCAGGCTCGGCATCTGCGTCCCCGCATAGATCGTCGCCACCAGGGCCACGATCAGCACGCCATCGAACCAGCGCAAGCGCGGTACATCCATTGCCGAGTGCACCTTCCGGCACCACCAGGCCTGCCCCAGGCAGAACACCAGGATCGCCAGCGTCCACAGATAGTACCCGGCGCCAAAGCCGGTCAGGGGCAGGAAGTCATAGCTGCGGTTGTCCGGCACCCGCTCGATGCCAAGGCAACTGAGCGCCAGGCCCAGCGCGATGACCCCGGCGCCGAGCGCCAGCCGGCGAAAACGCCGATGGGCGAGTACTGCCAGCCCCAACAGTGGGTTGGCGAACCACTGGTATTGCCCGAAAGCGATCCCCCAAGGGCCCATGAGGAGGACTTGCAGCGCCGGCATGTGCCCGTCGGCCCCCATCAGGATTGCGTCGAAACACAGGCACAGCAAGAACAGCAACAGCGTGGACGTTACATAGAAAGCAGGCAAAGCGAAGGCTCCATCCAACAGCAAAAAGCGCGTCCATGACGCAATCGGGCATCAGGCCACAGGCGGTTCGAGCAGCAACCCGTAGAGCCCCGAATCGGACAATTCCCCTGCCACGCACCAGCGCGCGCGCAAGGTGCCTTCGAGGACGAAGCCCTGACGCTCGAGGGTGCGCGCCGAACCCAGGTTGCGCGGGTCGATCTCCGCTTCAAGACGGCGCAGGTGCAGGGTATGAGCGAGGTAGTCGATGAAGCAGGTCAGGGCCTCGTCCATATAGCCGCGACCCTGGGCGGACTTGGCCAGGCAGTAGCCGATCTCGCCACGGCGCGAACCCTCCTCCAGGTTGAACAACTGGACCATGCCGATCAGCTCGCCGTTGTCGCGGCGGTACATGCCCAGCTTGAGCATCTGGCCGGCGGCATAGGCTTCACGGTCGGCGGCCAGGGCACTCTCGGCCTCGGCCAGGGTCTGCCAGGGGGCGTGGTACCAGTAACGCATCACTTCCGGGTCGGCCATGATGGTCAGCCACTGCTGCGCATCGCCATGGCGCATGGGGCGCAGCTGCAGGCGTGGGCTGTCGAGGCACAGGTCGCTGGGGAAACTGCGGGGGTGAGACACGCCGGGACTCCTGTCCGATTGTGAAGAAGATGACAGTCTAGCGTCAGTGCCGGGGCGGGCATAGCCGATGACGAAGACGCCCTCTGCTTACAACCCCGCCAACAAGCGATCGCAGCGCGCCTCGTCCAGGCCGGTGTTCATGATGCACAGGCGCATCACCGTTTCCCCCTGCCATCGCGTCGGCACCACGAGGGCAATGCCTTCGCGCAGGCAGTCCTGCGCCCAGGCGTCATACTCGGCCGCCTGCCAGCCACGACGCTTGAACAGGATCACGCTCAACCCCGATGCCTCGATCAGCTCCAGCCGTGGGTGCCGGGCGATGCGCAGGCGCAAGTTATCGGTCAGCGCCAGGATGCGTTCCAGGGTATGCCGGTAGGCGTCGCTGCCATGCACCACCAGCGAGAACCACAACGGCACGCCCCGCGCGCGGCGGGAAAGGTGAAACGCGTAGTGCATGGGGTTGAACTGTTGCGACTCGTTGATCTGGTCCAGGTAGGAGGCATCCTGGGTGAAGGCCGGCATGGCCTGTTGCGGCTGTGCATACAGCAGCGCACAGCAGTCATAGGGCACGAACAGGCCTTTGTGCGGGTCAATGATCAGCGAGTCGGCCAGTTCGATGCCCTGGAACTGCGGGCGCACCTGCGGGACGCAAAGAAACGCGCCACCGTAGGCGGCATCGACGTGGAACCAGATGCCCTGCTGACGCGCGATGGTACCTACGCCTGGCAGGTCGTCGATCTGACCCGCGTTGGTCGAACCGGCCACCGCAACGATCGCCACGACCTGCTCCAGCCGGCCATCGGCGGCCAGTTCGCCCAGGGTTTGCGCCAGGCCCGCCGCCGTCATCCGCCCCTGTTCGTCACAAGCCACGCCGACCCTTTCAAGGTCCAGCAGCCCGGCACTGACGTCGATCGAGGCATGGGCGGCCAAGCCCGCCAGCACGAGCCCGCCGCGCCGCCCCGTGCGCTCGCGGTAGCGCTGCCGGGCGGCCGCCAGCGCGGAGAAGTTGCCGGCTGTTCCGCCACTGACGAAACAGCCGCCCGCCTCGCCCGGCAGCTGCGCCAGGTCGGCCAGCCAGCGCAAGGCCTGGTTCTCGGCCCAGATCAGCCCGGCGCCCCCCAGCCAGCCGGAGCCGATCATGCCAGTGGTCGACAGCAGCCCGTCCATCAGCGCGGCGGCCGGGGTCGGCGCGGAACCTATATAGGCGAGGTAGCCAGGATGGTCGGTGGGCACGCCCTGTTGTGCCAGCAGGCTGCCGAACACATCGAGCGCGGCCGGCAGCCCCAGGCCGGCCTCGCTGATGGAATGGCCAACGCGCTGTTCGACGGCGCGGCTGATGGCCGACGCTTCGTCCGGGGCCGACAGCTCGCCCCGTGGTCGGCTCAGCGCCTGGCGCAGCGCTTCCAGCATCAGGTCGATATCGGCGGTGGCAAGGTTGCCCTCGCCGATGGCAGGTAGAAGCCGTGGCGGGTCCATGGTGATTGGTTTGCGCATTTGCATGTTCAAAGTGTCCTGCTGGGTGAGGGTCCAGGCCGACTGCCTCTGTAGGAGCGGCTTTAGCCGCGATGCAGGCACCGCGGTGCATGGCACCCGCATTGCGGGTGATCGCGGCTGAAGCCGCTCCTACAATGGCCGGGCCAAATGCTGGGGCAATTCAATGGGGTATTCACGCCGCACCATGCGGTAGTCGGCATGCCGGTACTGGCGCTGGTCGAAGTCGGGGTGGGCGTCCAGGTAACCGTCCAGGTCGTGGCCGCCGGCCCGCGCCGCCTCGACCAGGCGCAGCGCCAGGCCCACGCACTCACCAAAGTCCGGCGTGGCGTGCGGGCACAACGTCACCACGCCGGTGCCCGCCAGCAGGCTGTCGAACTCGTCGATCAGGCAATCGTCGGGTACCAGGTAGACCGCGCCGGGCTGGGCGCGGCGCTGGATCTCCCGCGCCACCGCCACGTGCGAGCCCATCAGCCCGTGGACCACGGGCCCGGCACGCGACAGGCTAAACCCGCCCAACCCTTCGCCCAGTGCCCCGGCCAACCGCTCGCCATAGGCCCCGGGCTGCGCCCAAAGTGGCTCGACCTGCCCGGCATGCCGGGCGAGGTACTCGAGCATCACCACCACCTGCCGCTCCTCGCTGGCACAGAGGCGCCAGGCCCCCACGGCACGGCACAAGTCCGGCGCCGTGGCGGCGGGCAACAGCAGAGGCACGCCGGCCGCCTGGTAGAGGCGCCCGGCCGCCCGGGCACATTCGCTGTTGAAGTGGCCGATCACCACCTCCACGCCGGCATCGAGCAGGTAGCGCGCAGCCACCTGCGCCATGGCCGGGTCGGCACCGTCGTCGGCCCACAACAGCGGCAAGGTCGTGCCTTCGGCGGCTCGACGCAGCCACTGCCCATAGGCCGCGCGCGCGCCGCTCAGCGGCCCGACGATACCGACGGGGCGCAATGACGAGACCTGGCTCATCCCGCTCGGCCTGGCATCAGTTGCGCCAGTGCCTCTGGCGACAGCTTGGGCAGCGCCAGCGTGGCGCCCTGGGCCAGTACGTGGTTGCCGGCAAAGAACGTGCAGGCCTGGGCCGCGTCGTTGGCCTGTGCCTCGATGTTCAGCACCTCGTTCAGCTGGCGGCTCAGCCCCGGCATCAACGGGGTGGTGGCGTGAGCCAGCCAGCGCGCGGTGAGCGCCAGCAGCGCCACGGCGGTGCGCGCATGGTTGGACAAGGGCTGCCCGGGCGCCAGCAGGTGCTCCTGCGCCAGGCCGAAGCGCCACGCCCGGTCGATCACCTGGGCCACCTGCTCGGCCATGCGCCGTGGCGAGAAGGTCTGGGTCGCTGCCGCCTGCCGGTAGCCCGCCATCCACTGCATCAGTTCGCCGTGGTAGATCTTCTGGTCGCTGAGCCAGGCTCCCGATTCAGGCACCTGGCCCCCCTGCCGGGCGACGTGCTGCTGCAGGCGCTGCACCCAGTGGGTCAGCTTGTCGGCGAACAAGTCGTTGATCCGCTCGCAGACCTGGTCCACGGTGAAGTTGGTCCGCACCCCCTCGGGGCGGGTCAGCATCAACGCCATGCGGGCATAATCCGCCCCGGCCTCGGTGAGGAAGTCCTTGCCCCAGATCAGGTGCCGGCGGCTGGTGGAAAACTTGCTGCCGTTGAGGTCGAGCAGTTCATTGACCACATGGTGACGCGGCGGCGTCAGCCCCAGCGCCAGGTACACCGCCGGGAACAGCAGGGTGTGGTAGTAGGCATTGTCGAAACCGTAGCAGTGGACGATGTCCATGGCCCCCGCGTAACGCTGCGCGGCCCTGGCGACACGATCACCCTCGGCGCCCGGCAGTTCGCTGGCGGCCCACAGGTAACCGAAGGCCATCTCGAACCACACGTACACCACCTGGTCCTGCATCCCTGGCAGGCGATGGCGGATGCCCCAGTCGCTGCGGTGGCTGATGCAGATATCCGGCAGCCCTTGGCTGAGCATGGTGTGGCACAGCTGGTAGACGTGCGCCGGCATGTTTGCCGTCTGCACATAGCTGGCCAGCTCATCAGCCAACGCGCTCAGGCGGAAGAACAAGCGTGTCTCGATCTTCAGTTGCGGCTGCCGGCCATCCTGCTTGACCCGCGGCTGGGTCAGGTCGACGCACTGGTTCGGCTGGCCACAGGCCTCGCAGGCATTGCCATCGCTGCTCTCGCCACAATGCGGGCAACCGCCGTGGATGAAGGCTTCGTGCAGCGCGTTGCCCTGGTTGTCGACGAACACCGGGGTGTCCTTGGCGTAGATCAAACCCTGGTCGTACAAGCGTTGCAGGTAGTGGTGGACGAAGTCGGCATATTCACCCTGGTTGTCCGGGGTGATGAAAAAGTCCATGTCGATGCCGTAACCCTGCCAGGTCTCGCGGATCGCCTCGGCGTAATGGTCGGCGCACTCGCTGGGGCTGAAGCCTTCCCGGGCCGCGCAGGTCACCACGTAGGTCTGGTTGTCGTCGCGGCCGCTGCCGTAGAACACCTGCGCGCCCGCGCCAGCCAGCACACGCTTGAGCACGTCGCCGGCGATGTAGGGGCCCGACAGGTGCCCCAGGTGCAGGTCGCCATTAGGGGTAGGCGGGGTGGCGAAGATCAGCGTGTCGAGCACCGGCTCCGCTTCGGCCGGGTTCATCTGCCCGGCATCCCAGTACAGCGAGTGGAACTGCAACGGCTCGCTGGCGCTCAGGTTGCGAATGGTATGGGGCTCGAAACGCTGGCAATGCACCGCATCACCGGCGTGCACTTCGAGCACTTCCTGGGCGGTGCGCACCAGGCCGTGGCCCGCGGTGAAGACGAACAGCTCGTCCTCGAAGTGGTTGTGCGGCTGGCTCTCCTGGCCCGGTGCCAGCGTGCAGCCCATCAGGTTGATATTGGTGCCTTCAAGATCAACGGCACGCGAGTCGACGTTGTAGAAGCGCTTGGCCGGCGCGAACATGCTGATTTTTTTCATTGTTCTGGTCTCTATCCTTGAGTGATCACACGGGCAACACGCATGGCGGCGTAAGGCGCCATCTTGAAGCCACCGCCACTGAAGCCCGACGCCACCTGCACACCGCCGGGCAACCCGGGCTGCTCGCCGAGCAGGGCGATGGGCTGAGCGCTGTAGCAGTCGCTGTGGCACAGCGCGCCTTCGGCACTGGCCGTGCGTAGCCAGGGGAAGCGCCGCTCGCCACGTTCACGGGTCAGTTGCGCATGGGCCGGGCTGGCCGCGGCATAGGCCTGGCTGGCCGGCACTCGCAGGCCGGTGGGGGTGCCCACGTAGAAGCCACCGGTCAGCGGGCACCAGCGCCCATTGAGGTCGTTGACGTCATCGATGAAACACGGCGCGGTGGCCAGCGCGGCAGGGCCTTTGAAGCGGGTGACCTGGATGTGCTGGTTCCACAGGCCGAAGGCATCGCCAAAGTGGCGGGCGAGGAAGTCAGGGGTGCCATTGCCCATGGCCAGCACCACATGTTCGGCCTCGAAGACCCCGCTGGAAGTGTCCACGCCGGCCACCCGGCTGCCGCTGCCATCGACCCGCAGGCCATGCAAGGTGACCGCGTCTTGGTAGACACCGCCCAGCGTGATACCTGCCTTTACCAGGTACTCCAGGGTCGGCCTGGCGTCCATGTAACCCGAGCCAGGTTCGAGCAGCGCCAGCTCGGCGTTGATCGGCAACGCCGGGAAACGCGTGGCCAGCGCCTGGGCATCGAGCAGTTCGGCGCCGATGCCCTCCTCCGCCAGCCAACGGTGCATGCGGTCCAGGTCGGGCACTTCGGCGAAGTGCAGATAGCCCGTGCGAGCGAACGGCACCCGCCCCTGCGAGCCTGCGCTCAGTCGCTGGTAGAAGCGGTAACCCTCGGCCGCCGCGGCCGTGGCTTCGCGCGAGGCGTGGGTGACCCGCACGATGCAGCCCGACGCCCCTGTGATGCCACAGGCCAGTTGTTTCTCGTCGAGCAGCAGGCAGCGCTTGCCCGCCTGGCTCAGCACATGGAAGCAGGTCGCACCGACGATGCCTGCGCCCACGATGATCACATCAAACGGCTTTTTCATACTGCCTGTGCCTCAAGGTGGTCTTCAGGTCACCGACGATTTCGCCGGCACGGATGGCCATGTTGGAGATCAGCGTCGCGCTCAGCCCGTGGGAGCCTTCGGCGACACCGGTGGAATAGAGCAACGGCGCGGCCTCGCCCTTGAAGGCCAGGCGGTAATGGCGCGACAACTGCGCGCCGCCCTCCTCCTTGACCAGCCGCGACGCCAGCGGCGCGCACAGCAGGTCGGCGATGTTGCGTGGGCGAAAGCCCGTGGCGCACACCAGGTAGTCACAGTGGACCTGATGCGCCTCGCCGCTCAGCTGCCGGTCGAACGTCACCTGCAACCCGTTGCCCTGCACCTGCACCTTCTGGAACCGGCTCAGGCGCTCCAGGGTCAGGCGCTGCTGGCCGCTGACCTCGTCGTCGTACCATTGGCGGTAGAGCTTCTCGATCAGCGCCAGGTCGACCGCGGCGTAGTTGGTGGAGGCATGGGTACGCAGCACGTGCTTGCGCACATGGGCCGGCGCCGCATGGAAGCCGTCCACGGCCTCGGCATCGAAGATCTCGTTGACGAACGGGCTGTCGTCGGCGGGGGTGTAGCCGTAGCGGGCGTGAATCGCCGTTACCCGCAATGCCGGGTAGGTCTCGAGCAGGTACTCCACCGCCTCGGCGGCGCTCTGCCCGCCGCCGACCACCACGCAATGGCCGTCCGCCGGCAAGTCGGCGTCCTGCAGCCGCGCCAGCAGGTGGTGCACATGGGTGACGCGCTCGCCTGGCTGGACATCGTCCGGCATCTGCGGCTCCAGCCCCAGCGAATGCACCACCGAACGGGTCAGCAGCGAGGTGGTGGTATCGCCAACCTGCATCTCTACCCGGAACAGCGGCGCGCCGTCGTCTGCCACACCGCCTTCGGCGATGCGCAGTACCCGGTGGCCATAGAACACTTGCTCGCTGAACTCGGCCGCGCACCAGCTCAGGTAGTCATGGAACTCCACGCGCCCGGGGAAGAAGTCCTTCTTGTTGCAGAACGCCGCGATACGGCCCTTGCTGTGCAGGTAGTTGACGAAGGTGAAGTGGCTGCGCGGGTTGCGGAAGCTCACCAGGTCCTTGAGGAACGACACCTGCATGGTGGCGTTCTTGAACAGCATGCCTTTGTGCCAGGCAAAGCCCGGGGCGCTGTCGACGAAGGCCACCGACAGTTCCGGGGCCAACTCCTGCAGGGCGATGGCCAGCGAGATGTTCGACGGGCCGAAGCCAATGCCCACCACGTCATGTACCTTGCGCTCGCAAGGGCTTCTGGACACATCTGTTGCAAAACTCATGTGAACTCCCTTTCTACTGAATTTCAGGCTGAGCGGGGCCACGGGGTCGTCATCGCACGATGACGGCCCCGGGCGGTCCGGTTTGGGTGTTGCAAAGTGCCTGTGGGCTAGTCGAACTCGAACGCGTCGGCCAGGTTGAGCGCCTGCAGCCGGGCGATGTCCTCCTCCAGCACCGCCAGGCTGCGATGACGCAGGAACACGGTGCACCCGTAGGTGGTGCCATCGGTGGTCATCGCCATGTACTCGCCCAGCGGCGGCGCGACGAAGTAGTGGCTGAAACTGGCCAGGCCACGTACCTCACGGTCGAAGCGAAACGCTTTGACACGCCCCGGGCGGGTCACCACGAAGGAGTAGTCCGCCACGGGCTGCTCAGCGCCAGCGCCGATGCGCGGCAACTGGCGCCAGCTGTCCTCCTGGGAAGGCCAACCCCCCAACCGGCACAGCTCGGGCAGCGGCGTGCTGGCCAGGCGCGGCGACAGCTTGACCAGGCGCGGCCCGTGCTGGGTGACCACCACTTCGGCATGCAGCGGGCCGTGCAGCATGCCCAGCCCACTGGCCACGGCAGCCAGCCGTGGCACCAGCCCGTCGGGCAGCCGGGACGTGGGCAGGCTGGTGACGGCGGTGAGAATCCTGCGGCCCTCCAGGTCCAGGGTGTAGCAGTGCCAGGCATCGCTGACGATGAACTGGCCCTGGGCGAACACGCCATTGATGAACAGCGGCTCGCCCGGCTCGTGCTCATGCAGCAGGAACGGCCCCGATACGCCCTGCATCGCCCCCGCCAGCGCCGGCGCATCGATGCCACCGAGCCCAAGCAGCAATGCCGAGCCTCGCGAGGCTGGCGAGATCGACGGGCGCACCACCCAGGTCCGCCCGGCATCGCCCGGCAATGCGTCCAACGACATCAGCGACTGCCCACTGAAAGCCAGGCCTGGATCGATCTGGCTGACAGCGCGATGCTGCGCGCATTTGTCGTAGAACACCGCCGGATCGCAATCGGCGCTGAAGTAGCCCGCGGCGATGTTGGCGGCCATGACTTGGCGCAGTTGCTGGTCATCGGCCGCCAACTGATACGCCGCTGGCGCCTGGGCGTTGGCCGCACGCATCACGTCAAGTCCTGCCGGGTCGGGCCACGGAAATGCACCGCGTCGATATGGCAGCTGCGTGGCTGGGCGAGCACGAAGCGCATGGTTTCCCAGATGGAGCGCCCGTTGAGCAACCGGCCTGCCGGGTCGACGGTTTCATCGAGGCTGGTCACCTCGAAATCGGGCGGGTAGAAACCGGTGACCCGGATGCCTTCCGCCGCCAGGTGATGGGTCATGTTCTGGCAGAAGCCGCTCATGCCATGCTTGGCCGCGAAGAACGCCGGGTGGGCGATGGAGTTGGTAAACTGCGGCACGCCGCACACCGAGACCATCGCCATGATGTCCGCCGCGCCGGAGCGGCGCAGGCTGGGCAGCAGGGCCCGGGTCAGGGTGATCGAGCCGGTCAGCCCGGAATTGATGGTGCTGACGATCTCTTCATCGCTGTCACCCTCGCCCAGCGGCCCTTCGAGCCATTGCGCGGCACTGAGCACCAGGATATCCACCGGCCGCTCGTCGGCCTGCAACTGCTCGGCGAACGCACGCACCGAGCGGGCGTCGGCGATGTCGCAGGCATAGGCACGGGCCGAGCCGCCTTCGCCCTGGATGATCTCGCAGGTGGCCCGGGCGCTGTCCAGCTGGCGCGCACACAGGTCCACATGGGCGCCCTCGCGGGCCAGCCAGACCGAAACCGCCTGGCCGAAATCACGGCCACCGCCGGTGACCACTACACGTTTGTTCTTCAGCATTGTCTGCTTCCCTGTCATGAAATCCGTCAACAGCCGGGGTGCGGCACCGTGCGGCTGCCCGAGAGCTTTTGCCCATGGAGCTGGTCAACGATGTAGTCCGCCGCATGCTCGGCCCACAGTCCTGGGGCGATGTACTGCGTATGGTCATCTGGCAGGCACTGGGCGAGCATCTTGGTGTTCACCCCATTGCCCGGGTCCAGCGCCACCGCATGCAAGCCCTCCGGCAGGTCGGCGCTGAGCGAGCCGATCAGCCCCTCCACCGCGAATTTGCTGGCGCAGTACGGGCCAAGCCCCCAGGACGCCGAGCGCCCCCAGCCGGAGCTGATGGCAACGAACAGGCCCTGGCCACGGTCGAGCATCGCCGGCAGGAAGGCGTGCAGCGTGTTGACCACGCCCAGCACATTGACCTCCATCACCTGCGCCCATTCTTCCTGGCTGATTTCCCAGGCCGGCTTGCGCGCATTGATCACCCCGGCGTTGCACACCACGATATCCATCGCCCCCTCGCGGCCTGCCGCCTCGGCGAAGCGCCGCATGTCCTCGGGCACCGCCACCGAGGCGCTGAACAGCGCCGGGTTGGCCTGGGCCGCCGGCGCGGCGTCGGCCGACAGCTGGCAGCCGAACACCTGGTGGCCGCGGGCGGCCAGCGCCTGGCTCAAGGCCAGCCCCAGGCCACGGCTCACACCGGTGATGGCGATGCGCAGCGGCCGCTGCGTGGTTGTGTTCATGATTCCTCCTTGATCGTCTGGTTGCTCACGCAAAAGCGCGATACAGCGTTGTCCGCCAGCAGGTTGGGCACCTCGCCACCCCAGTGGCCCTCCGGCCAGCTCGCGCTGAGGGCCGAGCGGGCGATCAGCGCATGCCCGCTGACGAAGATGAACGGCACCTTGCAGGCGATGGCGGCTTCGGCGTCGGCGCTGGCATCGCCGAGGAACACGGCTTGCGCGGCGCTGCAGTCATACTGCTCGAGCAGCGCATTGATGGCCGCGATCTTGGTCACCGGCGAACCCACCACCCGTGCCAGCAGCCGGTCCATCCCGCACTCGGCCAGCGCGGCATTGATCTCCGCCTCCACGCCGCCGCTGACCACCGTGCAGATGACCCCACGGGCCGCCAGCCGCGCTAGCAGATGTGGTGCACCGGCCACTGCCGGCGAATGCCGATAGTGCGCTTGCAGGTACTGCTCGTAGCGGTCGATGCTGGCCGCCACGAAGTCCTCCTCCTGGGCCACCCCGACCAAGCGCTGGAAGGCCTCGAAGTGCCAGCGCCGCGGGCGGCCGAAATTGAGCCGGAAGCTCTCCTTGCAACGCTCGCGCAGCACCGCCGGGTAGGCGGCCAGGGCGTGATCGACCGCGGCCAGCTTCACCCCGTTGGAGTCGAGCAGCACACCGTCGCAGTCGAAGAACACCAATTTGCAGTCCGCCAGCAGTTCACCGAGCTTGACCATGTTCGTTCACCGGTAGTGGCTGAGAATGCCCGCGTCGAACTTGTGCGCCCCGGCATGCCCGGCGATCTTGCCGAGGATGTCGATACGCTCAAGGCCGGTCAGCGGCGTGCCTTCGAACAACCGCTGGGCGTAGGTCGGATGCACGTTGTGCCTGGCCTGGCTGCGGTAGGTGGGCGAGTAACCCCAGTTCGCCGTGAGCCTGAGCGGTTCGATGTGCTCCGCCAGGAACGCCTCGCACTCAGCCATTTCCCGCGTCCCCGATTTGAGCAGGCCGAGGGTTTCGGTCGGCGCGTTGCCGGCCCCCCGCCCGATCCCGGCGAATGTGCCGTCGGCATGGCGGGCGCCGGCATCCAGCGCTGCCTGGGTGTTGGCCACCGCCAGGCCATAGTTGTCGTGGGCATGGAAGCCCAGCGGCAACGGGGTCAGCTCGCGCGCCCGGCTGAACAGGCGATGGACCTGCTCCGGCAGCATGCGCCCGAAGCTGTCGGCGAAATACAGCGCCGTGACCGGCTCGACGGCCAGCGCAGGCAGGTCCTGGGCCAGTTGCTCCGGCGTCAGCTCGGCGGCCTGCATCAGGTTGATCATCACCGCCAGCTCCTGCCCTGCCAGCGCCTTGGCCAGCGCCAGGCTGCCCGCGAGCTGGCTGCTCATGGCCGCGATGCGCAGGATGGCGATGGGGAACGGCGAACGCCGGATCGCCGCCATGATCACCTCGGCGGCAGCCTGCGCCGGCTGATCGAGGATGCGCCAGGCATCGATCATCACCGCCGCGCGCATCGGCCCCAGGTCGACCTGTTGGCGCTGCACGTCGCTGAGCGACTCGGGCAATGCCTTGAACGACCCGAGGTGGCTGACCCCAGCGGCGGGGTCCAGGTTCAGGTAGCCCATCTCGACAATGTCCACGCCGGTGGCCTGGCACATACCGAAATAGCGCCCGACCATGGCATCGGAAAACCGCCAGTCGGTCTGGAACCCGCCATCACGGAAGGTGCAATCCATCAACACGAATGACTGTGTTTGCCCGGTCATTTTTGCTGGCCCGCCGTTTCAAGTGTCCAGTCGTACACCTGCTCCAGGCGCCACCAGTTGAGGTCGGTGCGGTTACCTTCGATGCGTTTGAGCAGCGGGTTGTCGTCACCGTGCATGCGGTCGTCCCAGGCCTGGATCACCGGGTGTACCGACAAGGCGTGGGTAAAGTCGCGCAGCGGGTCGAACTGATCGTGGGCTTCGACTTGCATGAACAACGTGCGTGGCGGCAACAAGTAGATCGACATACGCTGCAAACCGATTTCACGCAGTACGCCGTGTTCACCGGAAATTTGCACGGGAACATCACGGTGCATGGCTTTATACAGTTCGGCGGCTTCGAGGCTGGTCAATTCAATGGAGAAACCAATACGTTTCATGAGTAACTTCCTTATTACTGGGTCACGAATTCGAAAAGTTGGTCGTAGACTTTTTCAACTTCATTCAGGGTTTCCACATCCATGGTGAAATCCACGGGTGGGCGGATCAAGGTATTGCTCATCAAGCGGCGGCGTTTAAGCAGGTGTTTCGACAACTGCAAGTAACAGTCGATACTCGCCATCATGTGGCACATCAGGTAGGACAGCGGGTAGGCGATGGCCCGGGCGGTGCGCTCGTCGCCGGCCTGTAGTGCGCGCCACAGGGCCACGGTGATCTCGGCGATCTCGGTGGCCGGGATCACCCCCGCCAGGCCGCGCTGGTAGGTATCGACCAGCATCATGCCGCCGTCGCCCTCGAAGATCCGCGCCTGGCCGCCGGTGGCGTCGCGCAGCAGCGAAACCTTGGGCGCGGTGGGCGCGGACTCGGGCTTGAACTGCACCTTCTGCGGGCCGAACGCCTTGAGCAGGCGGGCCTGCACGTCGATCGACAGCGGCCGCTTGGCCAGCGACTTGGCGTGGTGCACCAGCACCGGTATCTGCACGCTTTCGACGACATTGGCGAAGTAGGTGTACATCTGCTCGTCATCGAGCGCCCACATCGACGGGTGCATCACCAGCAGCGCATCGCAGCCGGCCTGCTCGGCCTGGCGCGAATATTCGATGGCCTGGGCGATGCTCTCGCCACCGGTGCTCATGATGGCCAGGCCCTTGTCGCCGGTCTGTTCGGCGATCAGTTCGGCCACGCGGAAGCGTTCGGTGGTGGTCAGCCGCGAGACCTCGGAAATCTGCCCGATGACCACGCCGTCGCAGCCGGTGTGCAGGATGTGTTCGACCTGCAGGCGCAGGGCCGAGGTATCCAGGGAGAGGTCGTTGTTGTAAGGCAGGATGGCGACCGGAAGGACACCTTGGATGGGGAGTTGCGTCATGCCTGATATTCCTTATCAAAGTTTGACGTTAACAACTAGCAGACTCGCTACTTACACCACGCCCACCCTCTAAGACGGCACATACGCCCTCTATTTTTGGCAAGCATGCCTGGCGACCCGCAACAAGGCGGATACGTCTGAAAGTGTTAAGCGCAAGGCGCCGACTTTATTCGTAAAAGTCGGGTGTTCAACTACGGACTTATTCGGGCGTGCGGGGTGTCCGCGCAACTTTCTCACTAGTCACTTGGTGCACGCCGAAGTCGGGGGCAAGTAAATGGCCGGGGGATTTTTTTGTCGATCCAGCATTTGTATCAAAATAATACAAATATGAATTTACAAAGACACACACGTTTAAACTGTTTTCTATATTTCAGTTTGTTTCAGAGATGTAACTAAATTTGAATATTTCTATGCCCGCAAAAGCGCCGTACTAGAGCGCTTGAAAAGAAAGGTCTCGCGCAAGGTATGCATTTGAAGCCCAAGGGCAATGACAGTTCTGCTGATTGAATGAATCCAAAGGGCCTGAAATTCACCTTTGCACTTCATCCATTTGGCTATGTGAAGAAAAGTTCGCCGTCAGTAGGGGCTTGACGTGCTTGAAGTTGGGCGGCTGGCCCACTCTCGTGCCGGCTGGCATCTACGGTTGAACGCGGTACCTGTAGGAGCGGATTCATCCGCGAAGCAGGCGCCGCGCTGTCTGGCACCGGCGTTGCCGGTGTTCGCCAGCAAAGCTGGCTCCTACGGTTGCGCGCGGTACCTGTGGGAACGGGTTTACCCGCGAAGCAGGCGCCGCGGTGCCTGGCACCGGCCTTGCCGGTGTTCGCCAGCAAAGCTGGCTCCTACGGTTGTGCGCGCTACCTGTAGGAGCGGATTCATCCGCGAAGCAGGCGCTGCGGTGTCTGGCACCGGCCTTGCCGGTGTTCGCCAGCAAAGCTGGCTCCTACAGTTACGCACGCTATCTGTAGGAGCGGATTCATCCGCGATGCTCCGCGCGGGCGGCGCTCGATCTCATAGACGCTGCAACGCTAACGCCCAACACCTTGAAAAGCCTGGTACCTGAAAATGTTTATGTCACACACCCACGTGTAGGCATGGAGAGACTTCCCACTAGGCAACGTCCGAGCGGGGCATCGGACCGGTCCGGCATACGCGAAGCAGACCATGGCTTAGGATCTTGTCGTTCGACGGGCAGGACTAACCCTTATGGCATCACTTGATCCTGGAATATTTTCTGAAATGGCGGTTGCCCTCACCGCGTTCGTCACGGTGGACATTGTCATTTCAATAATGCTCAGGCGTTACCTGGCACAGAGAGGTTTTTTCTGGGCGGGTGCCATTACCAGCTATCTCTACAACACCCAGATCGGCGCACTGTATCTCGACATGGCGCTCCACCGGCAGTTCCTACTGGTGTTTGACATCACAGAGCTGTACGAGTGGCTTTGGCCCGCCTCGTTGGTCTTCTGTTTCTTCATGGTGTTTTTCCACAGCTGGGCATTTTTCGGAGGCACGCAACGATAAACCATGGAAGCCTTCATTCACCTGATACTCGTGTTGATGGTGCTCTTCGCGCCTATCGCCTTGGTCACACTCCTAGCCATCCTGATCAGCCCTTATTGACCTTGCCTTATCGAGACTGCCCGGCAGTCTCGATAAGGGATGCGCTTACTTGCCCTTGCTCAGCCCCAACTCCATATCATCGATCAGCCCCTTGGCCAGCCCGCTGAAAATCCGCGCGGCGCTGCTGGCCATGAGGTCACCTTCCATCTCGGCCTCGGTGGTGAAATGCGCCACGCAGCCGAGCAGCATCGACAGGTCGCTGAAGGCGTGGTCAAAAGGGATGCCGGGCTGGATACGGAAGATCTCGAGGCAGGTGGTCGTGCCCTGGGTCGAGCCGGGCTTGAAGTCGTCGCTCATACCGGCGCCCCCTTGGCCCGGGCGTGGCGGACCAACGCGATGACCAGTTGAGCGAGGATTTCGGCGCTGTCCATCAGCACGTCCAGGCGTTCATCGCGTGGGCAGTGGGTGTAGGCGTGGATGGTGTCGCTGAGGGTGTGCATCAGCTTGTTGGCGTGGGCCACGGCTTCCTCGGGAGGGAGGTCGCTAATGATGGTGACAAAGGGGATTGGGTAAGGTGGGTCAGGTACATGCTTTTTCATCTGTGTTCTCTGTGTCAAAACCAAGAAAACACCGCCCGAATCCTTCTCACAGATGTGGGTGGCAGCCGTGCGCGAGGTGAGAAGTCCGCGGACACAGAAACGCGGTCGGACCAAAGTCCGCCCACGCACGGCTGCCATGAAAGCAAAGCCATGACTGTGTACCACGTTGCGGGCTTCTCACACCCGGTCGCCAAATTTGACGACCCGACGACGTTACCCTCGGAGTAATTTCCAGCCAATTCGGAGCCTTCCGGCAGGCGCGTAGGATAGGTCCCAAGCGCTGACCGGCTGAAGGATTTTGTTTCAGATTCGGAAATGTCTGACGGCGTCAGGAAGCCGGGGGCGCTTTGCGCCCCTTTCGCGGCACAAGGCCGCTCCTACAGAGGGAATGCGATCTCCCTGTAGGAGCGGCCTTGTGCCGCGAAAGGGCCGCGCTGCGGCCCCGGCGCTCTACTTCAGAACCCCATGCTGAAGCTCACCACCACCCCATGGTCGCGGTTCTCGTTGGACAACTGCCCGGAATACCCAACCCCCAGCTTGCCACTGGCCCCGACGCTCAAGTCCAGCCCGGCCTCGACCACCGCCGCATCCTTGGCAATCGGCACACCCTCGGTGCTGAACCCGGAACCCCCATCGATAAAGCGCAGGTCGGCATCCGGCTTGTCATCCCCAAAGGCATGGCGCCAGCCCACAGACACCCGTGGCGTGATGGTGCCGCCGCTGTCGAGCTTGATGTGCTTGCCCGCCCGCACACCGAGGGTGGAATAGGTCACGTCCTGATCGACCTTGCCCTCCAACCGCCCTGCCCCGCCCTTCTCATGGGCGGTGTCGCTGTCGTAATTGACGTAGGCCAACCCAGCGAACGGCTCCAGGGCGATACCACCGGCATCGATGGCATACCCCACCTCGCCGAACACCTGGGCGCTGCGCGCCTTGTACTTGGCCTTGAGCTGGTCGTCGTAGCTGCCCACCGCGACATCGCGCTTGGTGTCGATGTCGTGCCAGGCGTAAGCCACGCCCAGGCGTGCAGCGAAGGCGTCCAGCTGGTAACCCAGGTAGGTGGTCAGGTGGTAGCTGTCGACGGTAGCGTCCGAGCGGCGGCGGTGGGCGTCGATGCTGGAGCGGGTGTAGCCCGCAGCGACACCGACCTTCCATTCATCATCCAGCGCACGGTCCACACCGAGCATGAAGCCCGACAGGTCGCGGTCGACGCTGGCATGGTTGCTGTTGCCGTCGTAGTCCCCCCAGCCGCCGATGGCGCGGATCCAGCCCACGGCCTGGCCCTGGCAGCCTTCACTGGTGAGCTGTTGGTTGGCGGTGGGCGCCAGGGTGCGCCGTGGGTCGTTCTCACGGGTGCAGTCGGCCTGGCGCAGGCGGTCGTTGACCGCGTCGCGGATGTAGCGCGAGTCCTCGATCAGCACGGTCGCGGTGCTGGCGTGGATCTCGCCGGACAGGCTGTCGAAGGCATTGCGCGCCGAGTCGCGGTCCATGGTCACGATGGTGTTGCGCAGCGCCGCCGGGGCCCCGGTGCTTTCCAGGGCGGTGGCGACACCACGCTGGTTGCCGGAAGCGGCGACGTCGGCAAACGAAGTGCCGTTGCGGCTGACCGACAGGGTCACCTGGTTGGTGCCATAGGCCAGCACGCTGTTGAGGAACGCCGAGTTGCTCAGGTTGGTGCCGGCGAAGGTGCCATTGATGCCACCGGCCGCGTTGACCACGGTATACACCCCATCGTCATCGTCGACGTTCAGCACCTGCAGGCTGCCGCCCAGGTTGGCGGTGCCGCCCACATTCAGGTAGTTCACCGGTTCGACGCCAAGGTCGATCACCAGGGTGCCGCTGGGGCCGTTGGTGAAGTTGCCGGTCACGTTAAGGTTGCCACCAGGCCCAGGCATCACCGTGCCGTTGTTGACCAGCCCGCCGACAGTACCGTTGCCGCTCAGCGCGGCACCGTTGGCCACGGTCACCTGGGCGCCGAGGGTGGTACCCGGGTGGGCCGCGTCGCCGACCTGGAGCACGCCCTGGTTGACGTTGAACGCGCCGGTGGTGGGCTGGTTGCCAATCAGCAGCAGCGTACCGGCCCCTTGCTTGGTGGTGGTGCCAGTGCCGCTCAGGGTGCCATTGAAAGTACCGTTGGCCGACTGCTGGAACACCAGGCTGGCGTTGTTGAGGATGTTGCCCTGCAGGCTGGTGGTGTTGCCCACCAGGGTGCCGCCGCTGACGGTGGTACCGCCGCTGTAGGTGTTGGCGCCACTGAGCACCAGGGTGCCGGCGTCGAGTTTCTCGATGCCGCCGGTACCGACCAATGGCGCGCTGACCACGGCGGTGGCGCCGGCATTGACCCGCGCCGGCGCCAGGCCACCATCAGCCTCGTTGACCGGTGTCAGGCTGCCGCCCGCGCCCGGGACCACCTGGTAGCCATCGCTGAGGAACTGCATGCCGGAGAACGACTGGTTGCCGACCACGGTGACGGTGCCCGGCGCACCGCCGAACACGGCGTACTGGCCGCTCCAGCCGGTGGAGGTAGTGCCGGACGCATTGGTCCAGTTGGTGTTCGGGCCCCAGGTGCCACTGCCGCCACCGATGCTGCCATCGGGGTTGGTCTTGCCGCCGTTCCAGAACTGCAGCTCTTCACCGTAGTTCTGCACCACCAGGTTGAGCTGGTTGGCGATGGCGGTTTGCAGGCCGAGATCGGCCAGGGCCACGCCGCCGGGGATGGCGCCGAACACCAGGCCGTTGTCGGTGAGGCTGCCGCTGTAGCTGAACAGCTGGTAGACGCCGGTGCCAAAGCCACCGAGATTGGTGATATTCAGCGTGCCGTCGAGTACCAGGTTGCCGTTGACCTTGACCACGGTGGTGGACGCGGCCGGGGCACCGAGGCTGAAGTCCAGCGCGCTGCCCGAGCTCAGGTTGAGGTTGCCCACGGTCAGCGGCGTGGCGCTTTGGCCTGCGGCCAGGGTGGCGCCGTCGGCAATCTGCACGGTACCGCCGTAGGTGCCGCTGCCGCCCAGGCGGGCGCCGGTGGCGACCTGCACGGTGGCGCTGTCGAGGCGGCCGTTGACCAGCAGGCTGCCGGCGTTGACGGTGGTGGCACCGGTGAAGCCGTTGACGCCGGTCAGCAGCAGTTCGCCGCTGCCGTTCTTGGTCAGGGTGCCATTGCCGGTGAGGTTGCCGGTGTAGCTGCCGTTGGCGTTCTGTTCGAAGGTCAGCGCGGCGTTGTTGAGGATGGCGCCCTGCAGGCTGGTGCTGTTGCCCACCACGCTGCCGGCGTTGATCTGGGTGCCGCCGGTGTAGCTGTTGGCGCCGCCCAGGGTCAGCTGGCTGGTGCCGTTCTTGACCAGGCTGCCCGTGCCGCTGATGGCACCGTTGAGGGTCAGGGCGTTGCTGCCACCAATGGCGAGGGCGCCATTGAGCACAGCGGCGTTGGCCAGGGTGACCGCCTTGTTGCTGTCCAGTGTGGTGCCGGCCGCGGCAGTCAGGGTACCGCTGCCCAGCGCGCTGTCGCTGCCTACCACCAGGGTGCCGCCGTTGAGCGCGGTGCCGCCGCTGTAGCCGTTGGCGACGTTGAGCACCAGGGTGCCGGCATCCTGCTTGGCGAGGCTGCCAGTACCGTTGAGGGCGACGTTGAGGGTGGCGGTAACACCCGTGTCGACCCGCAGGTTGGTGGCGCCGTTACCCAGCAGCTCACCTGCGGCACCGGCATTGAGCACATAGCCATCAGTGCTGAATTGCAAGCCGGTGATGGTGTGGCTGCCATCTACGGTGACGGTACCCGGGGCGCCCTGGAACACGGCAAAGGTGTCGTTCCAGGTTTGGTTGAGCACGCCGTTGGCGTCGGTCCAGTTGCTGTTGACCGCGTTCCAGGTGCCGCTGCCGCCGTCGATCAGGCCATTGGCGACGCTTTGGCTGCCGTCCCAGAACAACACGTTGCTGGCCCCGCCGACCACCAGGTTGACCTGGTTGGCGACCGCCGTCTGCACGGTCAGGTCGGTGACCGGCACAGGTGCGCTGCCGATGGCCAGGCCGTTGTTGACCAGGCTCCCGCCATAGGCGAACAGGCGGTACACCCCGGCGCCGAAACCGCCGATGTCGCTGACGTTGAGGGTGCCGCCCAGGGTCAGGTTGTTCGCCACGTCGACCAACGCGGCGCCGCCTCCGACAGGCGCACCGAGGGCGGCGTTGAAGCTGGAGCCGTTATCCAGGACCAGGTTGCCCGCACTGAGGGTGGCACCGCTGGTGGCCGCCAGGGCACCGCCGCTGGCCACGGTCACCGCGCCACCGAGGCTACCGGCGCCGGACAGGATGGCACCGCTGGCGACGTTGACCGCGCTGCTGGCCAACGAGCCGTTCACCCGCAACCGGCCAGCCTGCACGTTGGTGTTGCCGGTGTGGCTGTTGCTGCCGCTCAGTGACAGGGTGCCGGTGCCCAGTTTGTTCAGGGTGCCAGTGCCCGCGATAGTGCCATCGAACACCCCGCCTTCGACGTTCAGGCTGTTGCCGGTGGCGATCTGGATCGCGCCGGTGCCGCCGATATCACCGAGGCTGGTGTTGCCGTCGAGGTTGAGATTGGCCCCGGTGCTGACATTCAGCGCGCTCTGGGTGCCCAGGGCGGTGGTGCCGATGGTGCTCAGGCTGCCGGAGAGGATGTTGAGCACGCCGCTGAAGGTGTTGTTGCCCGACAGGGTCAGGTCGGCCAGGCCGCTTTTATTGAGCGTGCCGCCACCGCTGAGCACGCCATCCAGTTGCAGGTCGTTGCTGCCCAGCACGTTGAGGATGCCGCTGACATTCACCGGGTTGGCCAGGCTGACGGCGCTGGCGCTGTCGAGGTTGGCGTTGCCGGTAACGTCCAGGCCGCCGGTACCCAGGGCGGCGTTGTTGCCGACCACCAGGGTGCCGGATTGCAGGTCGGTGCCGCCGCTGTAGGTGTTGGCGCCCATCAGCGCAAAGCGCGCGGCGCCGGCCTTGAGCAGGCGCCCTGTACCCGCGACGGTGCCGCCGAGGGTCAGGTCGTTGCTGCCCAGCACCGTAAGCGGGCCAGCCAGGTTGACGTTGTTGGCCAGGGTAACGGCCTGGCTGCTGTCGAGGCTGGTGCCGCTGGCGGCGTTCAGGCTGCCGGTGCCCAGCGCGGTGTTGGAACCCAGTACCAGGGTGCCGCCGTTGAGCGCGGTATTGCCGGCGAAGGTGTTGTTGCCGCCCAGCGCCAGGCGCGCGGCGCCGGCCTTGAGCAGGCCACCGGCACCACTGATGGCGCCGTTGAGCGCGAGGTTGTTGCTGCCGGCGATGTTCAGCGGGCCGCCCAGGACGACAGCGTTGCCCATGGCCACCGCCGCATTACTGTCGAGGGTGGTGCCTGCGGCGGTGTCGAGCGTGCCGCTGCCCAGGGCGCTGTTGTTGCCCAGCACCAGGGTACCGCCGCTGAGGGTGGTACCGCCGCTGTAGCTGTTGCTGCCGTTGAGCACCAGGGTGCCGGTGTCGAGCTTGTTCAGCTTGCCGACGCCGGTCAGGCCGACATCGAGGGTGGCCGTCACGCCAGGATCGACACGCACGCTGGTGTCGCCACCAGTGCCGTTGATCAGGTCGAGCACCCCGCCCGTGCCGGCCAGCAGGCGATAGCCGTTGGTGACGAACTGCATGCCGTTGACGGTCTGGCTGCCATCGACGGTGACGTCGCCCGCCGTGCCCTGGAACACCGCGAAGGTGCTGCCCCAGGTGCTGTTGGTCACGCCGTTGAGGTCGGTCCAGTTGGTGTTGGCGGCGTTCCACACGCCTGCGCCGCCATCGACCTGGCCGTTGGCCACGCTCTGGCTGCCGTCCCAGAACTGGATGTTCAGGCCCGATGCGCTGACCAGCAGGTTGACCTGGTTGGCCAGCACGGTCTGCAGGCTCACATCGCCCAGGCCCACGCCCAGCGGCAGGCTGCCGAAGTCCAGGCCGTTGTCGGTGAGCGAGCCGGTGTAGTCGAAGATCCGGTACACGCCGTTGCCGAAGCCGCCGATGCTGCCGACGTTGAGGGTGCCGTCGAGGGTCAGGTTGCCGCCGACGTTGAACAGCGCGGTGCCGCCCGTGGACGGCGCGCCCAGGCCGACGTCGACGATCGAGCCACTGTTGAGCACCAGGCTGCCAAGGCCCAGGGTGCTGCCGCTCTGCCCGGCCAGGTGGCCGCCGTTGTTGATGACCACCGTGGCATTGGCGGTGCCGCCACCGGTCAGGGTGGCGCCGCTGCCGACGGTCAGCAGGTTGCTGCCCAGGGTACCGTCGACTTTCAGGGTGCCGGCGTTGACCTGGGTGTTGTCGGCCAGGTTGCCGGTGCCCGTCAGGGTCAGGGTGCCGGTACCGACCTTGGTCAGGCCGCCCAGGCCGTTGAGGCCGCCGGCGAAAGTGCTGCTGAGGTTGTTGCTGCCCAGGCTCAGCACGCTGCCGATACCGACATCGACCTGGCCGCTGCCGATCAGGCTGCCGAGGCTGGCATTGCCGTTGAGGTTGAGCTGGCCGCTGGCGCCGACGTTGAGGGTGTCGACGTTGGCCAGCACGCCGCTGCCCAGGGTGGTGACGGAGCCGGCCTGGATATCGACGTTGCCGGTGAAGGTCTTGACGCCGACCAGGGTGAGGTCGTCGACGCCGGTCTTGACCAGGTTGCCGCTGCCGCCCAGGTCGCCGCTGAAGATCAGCGCGTTGGCGGCTTCGACGGTCAGGTTGGCGCCGTTGCTCAGGGCGATGGTGTTGCCCAGGGCCATGGGCGCGCTGTTGGCCAGGGTGGCGTCGGCGGTGACCGCCAGGGTGCCGGTGCCCAGGGCGCCGCTGCTGCCCAAAGTGAGGCGCCCGGCATTGAGCTGGGTGCCGCCCTGGTAGCCGTTGTTGCCGTTCAGGGTCAGGTTGCCGCTGCCGTTCTTGACCAACCCTGCAGTGCCGTTGATCACGCCGTTGAGGGTCAGGTCGTTGCCGCCTGCGACCGTCAGGCCGGCGTTGAGAGTGACGTTGTTGGCCAGGGTGACGTTGCTGCCGGCGCTCAGGGTCGAGGCCCCGGCGACAGTCAGGGCGCCCTGCCCCAGCGCGTTGTCGTTGCCGACCACGAGCTGGCCGGCACCGAGGGTGGTGCCGCCCAGGTAGTTGTTGGCGCCGTTGAGGGTCAGGGTGGCAGCGCCCGATTTGTTCAGGCCGCCGACGCCATCGAGCACGCCATTGAGGGTGAGGTTGGCGCTGCCCGGCACGTTGAGCGTGCCACCCAGGTGCACGGCGTTGGCCAGGGTGATGCCCGCGCCGCTGGCATCGAGGCTGGTGTTGGCGCCTGTGCTGAGGGCGCCAGTGCCCAGGGCGGTGTTGCTGCCGACCACCAGGGTGCCGCCATTGAGCGTGGTGCCGCCGCTGTAGGTGTTGCTGCCGTTGAGGGTCAGGCTGGCTGTGCCGTTCTTGACCAGACCGTTGCTGCCGCTGACCACGCCATTGAGGGTCAGCGCCTGGCTGCCACCAAGGGTGAGATTGCCACCGGCCAGGTTGACGCCGTTGGCCAGCGCCAGCGCCTGGCTGGTATCGAGGGTGGCGGCGCCGTTGACGGTCAGCGCGCCGCTGCCCAGGGCGCCGGCATTGCCCAACATCAGGCTGCCGGCCTGCAGCGAGGTGCCACCGCCGTAGGTGTTGTTGCCGTTGAGGATCAGTTGGCCGCTGCCCAGTTTGTTCAAGCTGCCGCCGCCACTGATGACCCCGTCGAGGGTCAGCGTCTGGGTGTTGTTGACGCCGAGGGTGGTACCGGTGCCAAGGCCGATGGCGTTGGCCACCTGCAGGACTCCGGTGGTCGCCAGGGTGCTGTTGCCGGTCACCGACAGGCTCCCCGAACCCAGGGCGGTGTTGTTGCCCAAGGTCAGGGTACCGCCCCCCAGGGTGGTGGTGCCCTGGTAGGTGTTGGCGGCGCCCAGGGTCAGGTTGCCGCTACCGGCCTTGGTCAGGCCACCGGTGCCGCTGATCACACCGTTCAACGCCAGGTTGTTGTTGCCCAGCAGGCTCAAGGTGTCGTTCAGCACCACCTGGTTGGCCAGGGTCAGGGCGCCGGTGGTGGCCAGGTTGCTGGCGCCGCCGACGGTCAGGGTGCCGGTGCCCAGCGCCTGGTTGTTGCCCAGGGTGAGGGTGCCGGCGTTGAGGGTCACGCCACCGGTCAGGGTATTGGCGCCACTGAGGGTGAGGTTGCTGGCGCCGTTCTTGGTCAGGCTGCCGGCGCCGGTGACCAGGCCACCCAGGCCCAGGTCGTTGCTGCCGGTAAGGGTGAGGTTGCCTCCCAGGTTCACGGTGTTGCCGATGTTCAGCGCGGTGTTGCTGTCCAGTGTGGTGCCGGCCGCCGCGTTGAGCTGGCCGAGACCGAGGGCGCTGGCGCTGCCGAGCACCAGGGTGCCGGCATTGAGGTTGGTATTGCCCAGGTTGCCGTTGGTGCCGTTCAGGGTCAGGGTGCCGCTGCCGGTCTTGGTCAGGCCGCCGACGCCGTTGACGTTGCCGCCCAGGGTCAAGTTCTGCGCCCCGGCGATGGTCAGGTTGCCGGCCAGGTTGAGCTGGTTGGCCAAGGTGACGTTGGCGTTGCTGCTCAAGGTGGTGCCACCTACGGCGTTCAGCGCGCCGCTGCCCAGCGCCGTGTTGCTGCCCACCACCAGGGTGCCGCCGTTGAGGCTGGTGCTGCCCTGCTGGCTGTTGCTGGCGTTGAGGGTCAGGGTGCTGGCGCCGGCCTTGATCAAACCGCCGGTGCCACTGAGCGCACCATTGAGGGTGAGGTCGTTGCTGCCCGGCAGGCTGAGGTTGGCGTTCAGGGCAACGGTATTGGCCAATGCCACGTTAGCGCTGGTGTCCAGGCTGGCGGCGCCCGTCACGGTCAGGCCGCCCGTACCCAGTGCCTGGGCATTGCCCAGGGTCAGGATACCGGCCCCGAGGCTGGTGCCGCCGCTGTAGGTGTTGGCATTGCCAAGCGTGAGGTTCGCGCCACCGGCCTTGATCACACTGCCAGCACCCGAAACCACGCCAGCCAGGCCCAGGTCGGCACTGCCACCGACGGTCAAGGCGCCGCCCAGGGCAAAGGCATTGCCCAGGGTGACGGCGGTGTTGCTGTCCAGGCTGGTACCGGCGGCGGCGCTGACCGCGCCCGTGCCGAACGCGGTGTTGTTGCCAACGACGATGCTGCCGCCGTTGAACACCGTACCGCCGGTGTAGCTGTTGGCACCGTTGAGCACCAGGGTACCGATGTCGAGCTTGGCCAGTTGGCCGCTGCCCGAGAGACCGACGTTCACCGTCGCGGTGACACCCGGGTCGACGCGCACGCTGAAGGCGCCGTTGCTGGCGTTGACCAGGTCCAGGCCACCCGCGCCGATCAGGCGATAGCCGTTGGTGACGAACTGCAGGCCGGTGGCGGCCTGGGTGCCGACCACGGTGACATCGCCCGCGGTGCCCTGGAACACCGCGAAGTCGCTGGCCCAGGTGGTGTTGAGCACGCCGTTGACGTCGGTCCAGTTGGTGTTGGCGCCGTTCCAGGTCCCCGTGCCGCCGTCGATCACGCCGTTGGGGACGTTCTGGCCGCCGTCCCAGAACTGCACGGTGCCGGTGGCGCCGCCCACCAGCAGGTTGATCTGGCTGCCGATGGAGGTCTGTACCTGCAAGTCGCCCGGCAGCACGCTGCCCGGCACGCTGCCGATCACCACGCCGTTGTCGACCAGGGCGCCGGTGTAGTCGAACAGCCGGTAGATACCGGTGCCGAAGCCGCCGATATCGGTGACGTTGAGGGTACCGTCGAGGGTCAGGTTGCCGTTGACGTTGACCAGCGCGGTGCCCCCGGAGGCCGGCGAACCCAGGCCGAAATCGAGGATCGAGCCGCTGTGCAGGGTCAGGGCGCCGGTGGCCAGGGTCGCACCGCTGTTGGCCAGCAGGTGCGCGCCGTTGGCGATGTCCAGGGCGCCGAGCAGGCTGCCGGTACCGCCCAGGCTGGCGCCGCTGTTGACCTGCACGTTGGCGCTGGCCAGGGAGCCGGTGACGTTGAGCAGGCCAGCGTTGACCGTGGTGTTGCCCGCCAGCACGCTCACGCCCGACAGCTCCAGGCTGCCGGTGCCGTTCTTCACCAGCCCGCCGGTGCCGGCCAGGGCGCCGCTGAAGACGTTGTTCGAGTTGTTGCCACCCACGGTCAGGTTGCCGCCACCGGCCACGTTCACCGTACCCGCGCCGCTGAGGCTGCCAACCCCCGCGCTGGCACCCAGGTTGAGGCTGGCGCCGGCACCGACAGCGAGCGACGAGGCGTTGCCCAGCGCGCCAGTGCCCACGGTGGTGAGGCTGCCGCCGAGCAGGTCGATGGCGCCACTGAAGGTGTTGTTGCCGGTGAGGGTCAGGTCAGCCAGGCCGTTCTTGATCAGGCCGCCCGTGCCGCTGAGGACGCCGCTCAAGGTGAGGTCGTTGCTGCCCCCCACCGTGAGGTTGGCGCCCAGGCCGATGTCGTTGGCCAGGGTCAGCACGGCACTGTTGTCGAGGCTTGCTGCCCCGGTCACGTTCAACGCGCCATTGCCCAGGGCGCTGCCGTTGCCGACGACCACGCCACCGGCATTGAGGGTGGTGCCACCGGCGTAGGTGTTGACGCCGTTGAGGGTCAGGGTGGCGGTGCCGTTCTTGACCAACTGCCCTGCCCCGCTGAGCACCCCGCCGAGGGCCAACGCATTGCTGCCGCCCACGGTGAGGTTGGCGTTGAGCGCAACGTTGTTGCCCACACTGATGGCGCCGCTGTTGTCCAGGCTTGCGGCGCCGGCCACGGTCAGGGTGCCGGTGCCGAGCGCGCTACCATTGCCAAGCACCAGGCCGCCGGCATTGAGCAAGGTGCCACCGGCATAGCTGTTGAGGCCACCGAGGGTCAGCGTGGTGGCGCCGTTCTTGATCAGCCGGCCAGTACCGTCGATCACACCATTGAGGCTCAGGTTGTTGCTGCCGGCCAGGGTGAGGTCGGCATCGAGAGTGACGGCGTTGCCGACGCTCAGCGCCGCCGTGCTGTCCAGGCTGCCCGCGCCCGCCACGGTGAGCTTGCCCACGCCCAGCGCGGCAGCGTTGCCCAGCACCAGGCCACCGGCGTTGAGGGTGGTGCCGCCCAGGTAGGCGTTGGGCCCGGACAGGGTCAGGGTCGCGCTGCCGTTCTTGACCAGGCTGCCTGCGCCGCTGACCAGGCCGCCGAGGCCGAGGTTGGCGCTGCCGCCAATGGTCAGTGCGCCGGCCAGGTTGACGGCGTTGCCGAGGTTGACCGCGCTGCTGGCGTCCAGGCTGGTGCCCGCGGCGGCATTGAGCGCGCCACTGCCCAGCGCGGTGTTGCTGCCGACCACGATGGCGCCGGCATTGAGGTTGGTGGCGCCGACCTGGGTGTTGGCGCCAGTGAGGGTCAGTGTGGTGCTGCCGTTCTTGATCAGGCCGCCGACACCCGCGATCACGCCGCCCAGGGTGAGGTCGTTGCTGCCGGCGAGGGTGAGGTTGCCGGCCAGGTTCAGGGCGTTGCCGATGTTCAGCCCGGCGAGGCTGGTGTCGAGGGTGGTGCCCGCTGCGGCGTTGAGTGCCCCGGTACCCAGCGCGGTGGCGCTGCCCACTACCAGGGTGCCGGCGTTGAGGTTGGTGGCGCCGCTCTGGGTGTTGCTGCCCGACAGGGTCAGGCTGGCGCTGCCGTTCTTGGTCAGCCCGCCGGTGCCGCTGAGGTTGCCGGCCAGGACCAGGTTGTTGCCACCGGCCAGGGTCAGGTTGGCGCCGAGGTTGACGCCGTTGTTCAGGGTGAATGCCGTGGTGTTGGCCAGGGTCGACGCGCCACCGACGGACAATGCGCCAGTCCCCAGGGCGGCCGCGCTGGCCAGGGTCAGGGTGCCGGCGTTGAGGTTGAGGCCGCCGCTGAAGGTGTTGCTGCCGGTCAGGGTCAGGTTGCTGCCGCCGTTCTTGACCAATGCGCCGGTACCGCTGATCACGCCGCCTAGGGTAGCGGCATTGCTACCGGGCAGGGTCAGGGTATTGCCACCCAGGTTGATGGCGTTGCCCAGGTTGACCGTCGCGCCCGCATCGAGGCTGGCATTGCCGCCCAGGCTGAGCGCCCCGGTGCCCAGGGCATTGTTGTCGCCCACGGTCAGGATGCCCGCATTGAGGGTGGTGCCGCCACTGAAGGTGTTGCTGCCATTGAGGGTCAGGCCGGCGCTACCGCTTTTCACCAGTGCGCCGGTGCCGCTGATCACGCCACCCAGGGTAGTGGCGCTGGTGCCCAGCAGGCTCAGGGTGTTGGCGCCCAGGTTGATGGCATTCCCCAGGTTGACCGCGGTGCTGGCATCGAGGCTGGCATTGCCGCCCAGAGTCAGGGCGCCGCCGCCCAAGGCGTTGCTGTGGCCGACGGTGAGCTTGCCGGTGTTGAGCGTCAGGCCGCCGCTGAAGGTGCTGTTGCCGTTCAAGGTCAGGTCGCCGGCGCCGTTCTTGATCAGCGCGCCGGTACCGCTGATCACGCCACCCAGGGTGGTGGCGCTGGTGCCCAGCAGGTTGAGGGTGTTGGCCCCGAGGTTGATCGCGTTGGCCAGGCTGACGCCGGTGCTGGCATCGAGGCTGGCGTTGCCGGTCAGCGCCAGGGCGCCTGTGCCCAGCGCGGCGCTGTCGCCGACAGTGAGCTTGCCCGCGCCCAGGCTGGTGCCGCCGCTGAAGGTGCTCACGCCATTGAGGGTCAGGTCGGCGGCGCCGTTCTTGACCAGGCTGCCGGTACCGCCGATCACGCCGTTGAGCGTCAGGGCGTTGTTGCCCGGCAAGGTCAAGGTGCTGCTGCCCAGGTTGATGGCGTTGGCCAGGGTCATGGTCGCCGTGGTGTCCAGGGTGCCGTTGCCGGTCAACCCCAGCGCGCCGCTGCCCAGGGCGCTGGCATTGCCCAGCGTGAGGGTGCCGCTGGCGAGCGTGGTGCCGCCGCTGTAGGTGTTGACGCCGTTCAGGGTCAGGCCACCGCTGCCGCTCTTGACCAGCGAACCGGTGCCGCTGAGCACGCCGCCCAGGGTCAGGGCGTTGCTGCCAGGCAAGGTCAACGCCGCGTTCAAGGCCACGTTGTTGTTCAGCACCAGTGGCACGCTGCCTTGCAGGCTGCCGGCACCGCTGACGGTGAGGCCGCCGCTGCCGAGCGCCGCGGCGCTGGTCAGGTTGAGGCCACCGGCGGCCAGGGTGGTGCCGCCACTGTAGGTGTTGGTGCCGCCGAGGGTGAGCAGGCCGGCACCGGTCTTGGTCAGGCTGCCGACACCCGAGACCACGCCATTGAGGGCCATGTCGGTGGCCCCGCCGACGCTCAGGCCAGCATTGAGGGTGAAGTTGTTGGCCAGACTCAGGCCGCCGACAGTGCCCGCCAGCCCGCCGCCATTGACGGTGATGGCGCCGCTGCCGAAGGCACTGGCGTTGTCGAAGTTGACCAGGCCATCGTTGAGGGTGGTCTGGGTGGTGCCGTTGAGCACCTGGCCGATCAGGCTCCAGGTGCCGCTGTCGACGATCAGGCGGTTGAAGTTGATGTAGTTGGTGGCATTGATGGTGCCGCTGCCGCTGGTGCCACTGCCGCCACCGATGGCGTTGCGCAGCGCCAGGGTGTTGGTGCCGCCGGCACCGCCATCGATCTTGCCGGCTGCCGCGTAGGCAAGGTTGGGGTTGCTGGTGACCAGCAAGGCCACGCCGACCCCGAGCCCGGCACTGACACTGGAGCCGGTGATGGCATTGAAGCGGTTGGTGCTGTTGGCGCCCATCGACAGGCTGCCGGTCAGGGTCCCGGCGTTGGTGAAGGTGTTGCCCGCCGCGGAGGCCTCGAACGCTGCCCGGCCGAGAATGGTACCGGTGTTGGTGAAGTTCACCGTGCTGCCGCCGGTCACGGCGATGACCGGGGTGTCCTCGCTCACCAGGGTGAGGCTGGCCAGCGCCGAGGAGCCGATGCTGCCGGCGTTGCTGATCGTGGTGGTGCCCGCGGCCCCGTTGCGCGCGTCCAGCGCCATGCCCGTGAGGTTCAGCAGGTTGGCGCCGAGCAAGGCGCCGGTGCCCTTGATCACGCCCGTGGCGTTGTTGTTGATGTTGAGGGTACTGCCGGTGCCGGTGTTACCGATCAGCACGGCGGAAGACTGAATGCTCAAGAGCCCCAGCAAGGTCGGGTCGATGGTGCCGGAGTTGTTCAGCGTGTTGTTGTTGCCGGCTACCGACAGGGACGTGCCGCCCACGCCCAGCAGGGTGCCCAGCGAGGCACCCGGGTTGACGTTGACCGTGAGGCCACTGCCACCGTTGGTGTAACTGGGTGCCAGGGGGTTGGCCGCGCCGTTGCAGGTAATGATGGACCCGGCCGCGCTGCAGACGGCCAGCGCCTGCTCGCTCGTCAGGCCGAAGGCCAGGGCGCCGACGCCCAGGCTGATGGCCAGGGACAGGTGCGAGAAGCGGGAGGGGAAACGGGAGGCGGCACGTCTGTCCACGGAGAGCTCCTTCGTGGATCAGGCAATTCAGTCCTTGAATGCGTGTGCAGCGGGGGCGAGAAAGAGCAGCGAAACACGCGACGGCCGAAACGCCTGATCAATGGCTACGAATTTCCTTTGAGGGAATGTGTAGCCGCTGTAGGGCGGGCAGTACGGCGCAGGTGGGGATCAAATGGTGTTAATACTTTTTCAAGGCGGCACGTGTTTCGCGGGTTTCAAGGGGATCCTGATTGGATCCATCCGACGAACGGTCATGTCACTTTGCCAAAGCGTGAACAGGTTAGACGTTTCGGTGCGCGCGTGATACGGCCAGGCACGATCCTCTGTAGGAGCGGCTTCAGCCGCGATCACCCGCAAAGCGGGTGCCACCTACCGCGATGTCCACATCGCGGCTGAAGCCGCTCCTACAGAGGTTTCATACGCTGGGTCAGGCCACCTCGGCGCCGTCATCCGGCCAGTGCGGCTCGTTGGCCCCTGGCGGTGTCAGCGGTGGCAGGCCATAGGCCGCTCGGGCATCGTCGCAGCTGGGGTTGTGCACCCCGTTTTCCCACGAAGCATCGAACTCGCGGCACGGGCTGGAGCGGTTCTCATAGATGGTGCAGGCCACCTGCGTGCCGATCTCGCCACCCAGGCTGACGCAGCGGCAGGGCTTGGCGTCGGTGCCGATCATGGCGACGCGGGTCGGGTTGATCTGTACCACCAGATCGTCGGGCACCAGGCCGCCGGCGGACTGGCATTCACCCCAGAAGAAAGACACACGAAAGTAGCCGCAGCAGGCGCCGCAGGTCAGGCAAGGGTTCTGTTCGGACATGATGGCCAGGGAGGGAGGTTGTTGTTATGAGGGCGAGCGCCCGCGGCGCCATTTGTAATCCAAGCGCGAACGGCTGAGAAGAGGGGGCATGCAAAAAAGATCGCCGCCCATCGGCGGCGATTGACCGGTAGGAGCCAGCCTTGCTGGCGAACGCGCTGGCGGGGGTTCGCCAGCAAGGCTGGCTCCTACAGGATCGGGGGTTACTTGTTGATCAGGCCGTCAGCGCGGAACATCTGGCGGATGCCGCGGATGGCCTGGCGAATCCGGTCCTGGTTCTCGATCAGGGCGAAACGCACATGGTCGTCGCCGTAGTCACCGAAACCGATACCCGGCGAGACGCAGACCTTGGCCTCGGCCAGCAGTTTCTTGGCGAACTCCAGCGAGCCCAGGTGCGCGTAGGCCTCGGGGATCTTGGCCCAGACATACATCGAGGCCTTGGGGTTCTCGACCATCCAGCCCAGTTCATGCAGCCCTTTGACCAGCAGGTTGCGGCGCTGGCGGTACTGCTCGGCGATGTCGCGCACGCATTGCTGGTCGCCTTCCAGGGCGGCGATGGCCGCCACCTGCAGCGGGGTGAAGGTGCCGTAGTCGTGGTAGCTCTTGATCCGCGCCAGGGCGCTGACCAGCTCCGGGTTTCCTACCATGAAGCCAATGCGCCAGCCGGCCATGTTGTAGCTCTTGGACAGGGTGAAGAACTCCACCGCGATGTCCTTGGCCCCCGGCACCTGCATGATCGACGGGGCCTTCCAGCCGTCGTAGACGATATCGGCGTAGGCCAGGTCGTGCACCACCAGCACATCGTACTGCTTCGCCAGGGCCACCACGCGCTCGAAGAAGTCCAGCTCGACGCACTGGGCGGTGGGGTTGGACGGGAAACCGAGGATCATCATCTTCGGCTTGGGGATCGATTCGCGGATCGCCCGCTCCAGCTCGTTGAAAAAGTCCACGCCTGGAATCAGCGGTACGGAGCGAACCTGGGCGCCAGCGATCACCGCGCCATAGATGTGGATCGGGTAGCTGGGGTTGGGCACCAGCACGGTGTCGCCATGGTCGAGGGTGCCGAGCATCAGGTGCGCCAGACCCTCTTTCGAGCCGATGGTGACGATGGCTTCGCTCTCCGGGTCGATCGCGACGTCGTAGCGTTCCTTGTACCAGTTCGAGATGGCGCGGCGCAGGCGCGGGATACCTCGGGAGGTGGAATAGCCGTGGGTGTCTTCACGCTGGGCGACCTGCACCAGCTTCTCGACGATGTGCGGCGGGGTGGCGCCATCGGGGTTGCCCATGCTCAGGTCGATGATGTCCTCGCCACGGCGGCGGGCGGCCATCTTGAGCTCGGCGGTGATGTTGAAGACGTACGGGGGGAGACGATCGATGCGCGCGAAGCGGCGCGGCGAACCGGGATTGGCCATGTGTTCCTCTGCAGACGTAAGCGCCCGGAACCGTCCGAGCGACGTTGGCCGCTGCGGCGGCCGAATCAGAAGATAATCCCGCAGAGCAAATTTCGTAAAGGATAATTTTCTGTTTTATTAGAATTTTTCAGGCGCATGCATTGAAAAATCAATAAAAACAGAACAACACAAACCCTGTGGGAGCGGCCTTGTGTCGCGAAAGGGCCGCAACGCGGCCCCAGGGTTTAAGCAACACCCCATAAATGCTGGGGCTGCTGCGCAGCCCTTTCGCGACACAAGGCCGCTCCCACAGAACACACCTGGCCAGTCAGTACACCTGCACCCGCCACAGCTCACGGGACGCCGAGGCCGGGCTCATGGGCAGGCGCCCGTGCAAGGTCTGGTAGTTGTCGATCAGCACCAGGTCACCCGCCGCCCATTCATGGGCGATCAGGCAATGAGGGTCGTAGACCAGCCCGTCCAATTGCTCGATCAACTCGCGCTGGAAGGCCTCGTCACCACCCTCCACGCGCTGCTCCAGGGTCTGCAGCGACGACTCGCAACCTTCCTGGTAACGCAACACCGGCTCGCCACTGCGAGGATCGCGGTCCACCAGCGGATAAGAACGCGGTGAGCCGCCGAAATAGGTCATGCGCGTGTAGTAGGTGATGTCGATACCCTGCCATTGCCGGGCGGTCCGCAGGCCGACCTTTGCCAGGGCATTGCGGCTGTCGACGATGGTGGTCTGCCCTTCCCCGGGCTGCGGCGGCGTCTTGCAGTACAGCATGAAGGTATGCGCGCAGAACTTGGGGTCGCGCTGCACCAACGGGTCGCTGTCGGGCAGCAGGTTGAGGTCCCAGTGCAATGGCGTCTTCTCCAGCGAATGCACCACCCCTTGCGGCTGGTCGGCCGGCTTGACCACGTGTACCTCGCCGAAAGCCCAACGGTAGATGGTGCCAAAGCGCGCGCAGTCGGCGGCGAAACTGGCCTGGTCGGCATACTCGCAGCCCCTCAGGCAGACGAAGCCGAAACTGCGCACCAACGCTTGCAGGGTCTCGGTGGACAATCGCTCGAAGCCCAGCCCCATGGGGTCGCTGATCACCAGGCCGAACAGGGGCAGCTTCTGCAGCTCGAAGCGATAACCTTGCAGCGCTTCACCCTGGGTTTCATGAAGCAGCCATGGCCGCCCCTGCCAGGTCACCTGCACATGCCGGCTGCCATCGATCTCGGCGCGGCCGCGCAAGGACTGGCCGCCATCGAGCTGGCGCACCGGCACCGCGTGCCAGGGGCTGGTCACGTGGCTCAGGCCGTCGGCCAGGGCCAGGGTGAACTTGGGCCCGGCGTTGTCGTACTGGTGCACGGACAGGCGAATGTGCTCGGGGAAGAAGCGATCGACCGCGGCGTTCAACGCCTGCCCACGCAGCATCATCTGGTAGGCCTTGTGGCTGATCTGGCGCAGGTGCTCGTCCTCGTCCTGCCCCGGCTGGCGGCACAGACGCAGGTCGTTGTAGAGGTGGCTGCACAGCTTGTCATGGCTACGGGCCAGGCTTTCGTCCTGCTGGCACTGCTCGATCAATGCTTCGACGTTCTTCCAGGGCAGGCGGGCCTGCTTGACCAGGGTCGCACGCAGCGCGTCCGGGCTGCTGGCCTGGGGAAACAGGTCTTCCATGCTCACCCAGCGGATGCTGTGGGTGACGCACAGGGTGCGCAATGCCTGGTTGTAATGACGGCGAACGTCGTCAGGCACGCCGACGATGTCGTTGAAGGTGGTGCCATCGCTGAGGATGACAATCTCGCACCCCGGCGCGTGCAGGGCGGCGATCTCCTGGCCAAGGCGGTCGAGGCGTTCGATGGCCATCACCTCGCCGTAGTCCGGCAGCACGCCAAAGGTCTTGTCGCGGTCGTTCGGCGACTTGCAAGGGAAGCCCGGCAGCACCATGCGCACGGGCTCACCGCGTTCGAAACAACGTACCAGGTCCTCGGCCAGGTGCGCCTTGCCGGCCTCGGCGAAGCAATCGCCCTCGGCCTTGAGCAGATAACCGTCCAGCACCTGGCTGACGGCCGAGACCCAGCTGTCTTTGTCTTGCATCTTCTGTCGTCCTTGAGTGGAAGCTACAGCGAACCTGTCAGTTCGGCTCGCGGGGGTCGCACAGCTGCCGGACACAAGGCCGCGAGCAACTGATGGGGGTGTTCGCAATACAGCTGCGGCTTGTGATCGCGCAGCACGCCAGGCTCGCCATAGCCCCAGCCCGCCGCCGCCACTGGCATGCCGGCGGCTTGCGCCGTGCGCAGGTCGATGGGTGTATCACCGACGAACAGGCAATCAGCGGGCGCCACGCCGAGCCGCTTGGCGGCTTGCAGGGCGGCATCTGGCGCGGGCTTGAGCCGCTGCCCCGGTTGATGGCCAAGTACCACGGCGAAGGCATTCATCGGCAACAGGTACTTGACCACCTCCAACGCCAGCGCATGGGCCTTGTTGGTCACCACCGCCATGGGCAGGCCTCGCGCACCAAGCGCCTCGAGCAGCTGCTCGACACCCGCGTAAGGCCTCGACAACCTGACCAGGTGCTGGCGATAGCAGGCGCTGTAGGCTTCCTGCAGGTGCCGGGCGTCAGTTACGCCGTGCGCCTGCGCGACCCGCTCGATCATTGCGGCCACGCCGCCGCCGACCAGGCTGCGCACGGACTCGACAGCCAGCTGGGGCAGCCGGTGCTGGCCCAGAACATGGTTCAGGCACCAGGCGATATCGGGCAAGGTATCCACCAGGGTGCCGTCGAGGTCGAACAGCACCGCATGCACATCAGCCAGTCGTTCCATCACTGCACACTGGCGTAGTGGCACGGCCGGCCACGGCTGAACACAAGACGGCTGTAGCGCTCGTCGACATTGCTGCGGCGCTCCAGCGTGACCACGCCGCGACGCTTGATGGCCACCGAATGCCAGGGCGTGCGCCAAAGGTCGCTGGTGGGGACCAGGCGGATACCGATCTTGGTGGATACCGCCAACTGCGGGTGGATCGACAGGCGCAGGCAATGGGGGTAACGCGCCTGCAGCAAAGCGCTCCACGCCTCGCTGCGCTGGATCACCCGCTGCGAGGCGGGCTTGGCCACCTTCTTCACCGCGTTCATGCTCATGCCGGCGAAGTCCGCGAGGCCCGCATAGTCCTCCGACAGGAAACGGTGGATACCACAGTACATCAGCATCATGTGGTCTTCGGCTTCGAAGCGCTGCTGCAATACCCGCAGCGACTGGCCGTGCTCGATCATCAGCTCTTCGCGCATCGAGTCCAGGCAACCCAGATGCGGGTAGGCGTCCTTCAGGTCGAACAGGGTGAAGCTGCCGGGGTAGTGCTGGTCGGCATAGCGCTGGATGTCGTCGGTGTAGGCCTGGACATGGGCATCGGGCACACGCACCAGGTCGGAAAACACATACCCGTCCGAGCAGATGTGGATCACCGCACCCGGCGCGTGCAGCGCACGGATCTCTTCACACAACCTGTGCAGTTCGTCGATGGCGTGGTGCTCGGCGAGATCGGGCAACGGGCCGAGGGTCTTCTGGCGGTTCGGTGATTTTCCAGGAAATGCTGGAAGTACCATCTCGATGGGCAGGCCTTGCTCGAGCGCGGCCAATACCTTGGGCAGGTGCGGCGCCAGGGCGGCCTCGCCCAGCGCGGGGTCCTGCCCAGGGGCCAGGCTGCGGCGACGGAACAGGCATTCGAGGATGGCAAGCGCGGTGTCGAGGGGGGCAGCGAGCGGGCGTGCAAACACGCCACCCGTCGAAAGAGCGAGGCTCGATTCGGTCACGGTACAGTCCTTCGTCTAGAGGGTATACGGCCAACCCACGGCCGCCAGGTCATCCTGACCTGCGGCGGATAAAATCCTGCAAAGTGCCTGACCCTGTCAACTGGATACTTATGTATTTCCCCACACAAAAATAAACGCCCCGGCAAGCCGGGGCGTTTCGCGGTATCAGCCAGCGATCAGCGTGCGTAGATCCGGCAGATCAGCGCAACACTTTGTAGGTATTGGCATCGATGTGCTGCAGGCTCAGTCCGTCGCTCGGATAAAGGTGCTCGCCTCGGCAAAAGCTGAAGCTGGTCTCACGCAGACCGTGATGGACGAAGCGGTCGTTCCTGTCACCTTCAAGGACGAGCGAATAAGACTTGCTGCGCATGGCGACATAGCGTTCATCCTGGGCGGCAATGGCGCTGTGATACGCCGTCACCTGGGCATCAGTCAGGCTCAGGCACTTGTCCAGGCTCACGCCCCAGCGCTTGAGGCAGACCTCGGCGTAATGGCGCACGACCAAACCTGGCTCGATGAGCTGCTTGCCAGCGCCCACCCCTTCGAGCGAGGCATTGCCCACCAGCGTGGCATGGCGACCGGGCATCGGGAAGATGGACATGCTGGTGCCCCGCTCGATCGATGGGATCACGCAGGCGAACCCCTTGGAGCGCTCATCGCGGGAGAAGAAGCCGACATACTCCCTGACGTTGCTGGCCAACTTCACACGTTCCTCCTGCACATTGAGCGGGCCAGGCACCGGATCGATGACGAAAATGTTCACCGGCACATTCTTCAGCACGGGGTCCTTCGCCATGGCATTGGCCAGCATGTGGCAACTGATGCCGCCCCGGCTCCAACCGACAAGGTTGACCTGGGTCGGAATCTTCGGCTTGCGGTGCATGGCGATGATCCCTGCCTGCAGCTGTTGAGGCGTGGGCGTGCGGTCGCCGTAATCGTAGGTACGCCAGAACCACGAGCCACTTGCGCTGAGGTCGGGGATATCCACCCCGGCCGCCTTCAGCTTCGTGTACTCCGCCTCGCTGAGCTTGGTACGGCTCCAAGCGGGTTCACCTTTGATGACCTGCAGGACGTGCGCGACGTTCTCATTCCAGCCTTTACCGAACAGCGCTCCGGTCCAGTTGAAGTAGCCCCCAGGTTCGACGAACAGATCGTCGTCCTGCATGTTGCCACTGCCAGGTCCATCGACCGCAACCCATTCGGCAAACTCCCAGCCCTTGTCGTGGCTAGCCAGGGTCGAGACCAGCTCACCGTTCCAGTAGCTGGGGTTGCTGGTGTCGAAGCGGTGGGAACCGGTGCCGCAGAAGTACGCTGTAAATACACTCATTTGTCTGACTCCTCAGTGATAGGAGTAGGAAAGATGCCTTCACTGAGTCAGCCCTATCAGCCGGAAAGCCTGCCCGGAGGCAATAAAAAACCCGGCACTGGGCCGGGCTTCTTGTGTAGCAAACGTCGCTGTCAGCGTGCGTAGGTCATCAGCACATCGGCCGCGGTCTGGCTGTCCACCGACATCATCACGCTCAGGGCGGTGACGGTGAGGATGGAGAAGCCGAACACCTTGCGCGCCCACTTGCTGTCATCCTCGGCCTTGTAGCCACCCCAGGCCATGTACAACCAGTACAGGCCCATGGCGGCCGCCACGGCGAGGTAACCCAGGCCGGCGTAGCCGCCCAGGGTCAGCATGACGGTGGCGAGCACGAAGGCCAGCACGTACAGCACGATCTGCTTCTTCGCCGCCAGGATACCGCGCGCCACCGGCAGGACCGGAATGTTGGCGGCGCTGTAGTCCTTGAAGCGGAAGATCGCGATCGCAAAGCTGTGCGGCATCTGCCACAGGCTGAACATCACCAGCAGCGTCACCGCCGCCAGGTCGAAGCTGTTGCTCACGGCGCAGTAGCCGATCACCGGAGGCATGGCACCGGACAGGCTGCCAACCAAGGTGCCGTGCACCGATTTGCGCTTCAGCCACAGGCTGTAGAAGCCGACGTAGACGACGAAGCCGACCAGCGCGCAGAACGCCGCCAGCGGGTTGGCCTGGACATACAGCAGGCTGAAGCCGGCCACCCCGAGCAGGGTGGCGTAGGCCAGCGCGAGGGTCAGCGACATGCCGCCCTGCACCATGACGCGGTTCTTGGTGCGCTCCATCTTGTGGTCGATGTCGCGGTCGATGCAGTTGTTGAACACGCATCCGGACGCGACCACCAGCGAAGTACCGATCACCACCGCCAGGAACAGGGCGAAGTCCACATGGCCCTTCGAGGCAAGGAAGAAGCCGCCTGCCACGGAAAGCACGTTACCGAAAATGATCCCCGGTTTGGTGATTTGGATAAAGTGCTTAACGGACATGCAGTCTTACCTCACTTGGCCAGCATTTCGAAGTGGATGCTGAACATGATCCACAGCGACAGGCCGACCAGCAGCGCGATTACCAGAACAGTGAACAGGAACGTCGACACGTTGGAGCGTTGCTCTTTCGAGCGGTCCATGTGCAGGAAGTACACGAGGTGCACTACCACCTGGATGACGGCCATGGCCACCACGACCAGGACGGTCAGGTTCTTCGGCAGGCTCGGGAACATCACCAGGCCGAACGGGATCGCGGTCAGGATGATCGAGAGCACGAAGCCGATCATGTACGACTTCACGCTACCGTGGTTACCCTCGTGATGAGTGTCGTGTGCGCTAGCCATTACAGAACTCCCAGCAGGTAGACGACGGTGAACACGCAGATCCAGACCACGTCCAGGAAGTGCCAGAACAGGCTCAGGCAGCTCATGCGGGTCTTGGCGGTCGGCGTGATGCCGTGCTTGTTGATCTGATACATCATGATCGCCATCCAGATCAGGCCGGCGGTCACGTGCAGACCGTGGGTACCTACCAGGGCGAAGAACGCCGACAGGAAGCCACTGCGCTGCGGGCCGAAGCCTTCGGCGATCAGGTGATGGAATTCATAGATTTCCATCGCGATGAAGCCGGCACCGAACAGGAAGGTCACGGCCAACCAGCCCAGTACACCTGCCTTCTTGCCGTCGAACATCTTCAGCATGGCGAAGCCGAAGGTGATCGAGGACAGCAGCAGGAACGCGGTTTCAACCAGCACGAAGTCGAGCTGGAAGATGTCGTGACCCGACGGGCCGCCGGCAAAACTGCCGGACAGCACCGCGTAGGTGGCGAAGAGCGACGCAAACAGGATGCAGTCGGTCATCAGGTACAGCCAGAAACCGAGGACGGTCATCTGGCCCGAGTCGTGGTGGTGGTCATCATGCCCATGGTCGTGACCATGAGCAGCACCGTGCATTACTTGACTGGACATTGATTACACCCGTTCAAACGATTCGACACGTGCGCCGCCGGCAGGCAGTGCACCAGCCTTGGCCAGCGCCTTCATGCGCTCGCCTTCGATGCGCGCCACTTCTTCGGCCGGAACCATGTAGCCCTGGTCGTCACGCGCGGCGTGGCGAACGAAGACAGCGATGGTCGCAACCAGGCTCGCACCCACCAGCCACCAGATGTGCCAGATGAAGGCGAAGCCGAACACGGTCAACAGCAGGCCCATGAACAGACCAGTCGAGGTGTTGCTCGGCATGTGGATCGCTTCGTACTTGGCCGGAGCTTTGTACGCGGCACCGGCTTGCTTGGCTTCGTGCCAGGCGTCCAGGCCTACATGCTCAGGCATGTGAGCGAAGTTGTAGAACGGAGGTGGCGACGAAGTCGACCACTCGAGCGTACGGCCACCCCATGGGTCGCCAGTGACGTCCATGTTGTCCTTGCGGTCGCGAACCGAGACGTAGATCTGGATCAGCTGGCAGGCGATACCGAACAGGATCAGCACGGCGCCGACGACGGCCACGTACAGGTAGGGTTCCCACAGCGGGTTGTCGGAGTGGTTCAGACGACGGGTCATGCCCATGAAGCCCAGGGCGTACAGCGGCATGAACGCTACGTAGAAGCCGGAGATCCAGAACCAGAAGGCAGCCTTGCCCCACTTCTCGTTCAGGGTGAAACCGAAGGCTTTCGGGAACCAGAAGGCGAAGCCGGCGATGTAGCCGAAGACCGCGCCACCGATGATCACGTTGTGGAAGTGGGCGATCACGAACAGGCTGTTGTGCAGAACGAAGTCGGCACCTGGAACAGCCAGCAGAACGCCGGTCATGCCACCGATGGAGAAGGTGACCATGAAGCCCAGGGTCCACATGATCGGCGCGGTGAAGCGCAGACGGCCCTGGTAGATGGTGAACAGCCAGTTGAACAGCTTCACACCGGTCGGAATGGAGATCAGCATCGTCGCCAGGCCGAAGAAGGTGTTGACGCTGGCGCCGGCACCCATGGTGAAGAAGTGGTGCAGCCAGACCGCGAAGCCGAGGATGGCGATCGCGCCCGATGCGTAGATCATCGAGTGGTGACCGAACAGGCGCTTGCCTGCGAAGGTCGAGGTAACTTCCGAGAACACGCCGAAGGCCGGCAGGATCAGGATGTACACCTCAGGGTGACCCCATGCCCAGAACAGGTTGACGTACATCATCGGGTTCCCACCAAGCTCGTTGGTGAAGATGTGGAAGTCCAGATAACGGTCAACGGTCAGCAGGGCGAGTGCGGCGGTCAGGATCGGGAAGGAAGCGACGATCAGCACGTTGGCCCAGGTGCAGGTCCAGGTGAAGATCGGCATGTCCATCAGCTTCATGCCAGGGGCGCGCATCTTCATCACGGTGACGAGGAAGTTCACGCCGGTCAGTGTCGTACCCAGGCCTGAGAGCTGTAGCGCCCAGATGTAGTAGTCGACACCCACCCCAGGGCTGTACTGGATGCCCGCCAGCGGCGGATAGGCAACCCAGCCGGTCTTGGCGAATTCACCAACGCCCAGCGAGATGTTGACCAGCAGCACGCCTGCCAGCAGCAGGTAGAAGCTCAGGGAGTTCAGGAACGGGAAGGCAACGTCACGTGCACCGATCTGCAGCGGAACCGCGAGGTTCATCAGGCCGGTGAAGAACGGCATCGCCATGAAGATGATCATGATCACACCGTGGGCGGTGAAGATCTGGTCATAGTGTTCAGGCGGCAGGTAGCCTTCGGAGCCACCGGTGGCGGCGGCCAGCTGGGTACGCATCATGATGGCGTCGGCGAAGCCGCGCAGCAGCATGACCATAGCGACGATGATGTACATCACGCCGATTTTCTTGTGGTCGACCGTGGTCAACCACTCGGTCCACAAGTAGGTCCACTTGCGGAAATAGGTGATGGCACCAACGACGGCAATACCACCGAGCGCGATCATGGCAAGCGTCACCATGACTATCGGCTCGTGATACGGTATCGCCTCCAGAGTTAATTTACCGAACATCTCTTACTCCTCTGCACCGGCAGCTGGTTGCATACTCGATTCCACACCCTTGGTAGTGGCCAGGTCTTTGCTGCCTGCTTCTTCGTGGTTCGGACGACCGCGGTTCATGCCTTCGTACTTGTCGACGATGCGCTGGAACTGGTCAGCCGGAGCCTCGCTGTACAGCGCGACTGGGTTGTTTTCGCTAGCTTTGGCCAAGGCGTCATATTCGGCCTGGTCCAGTTTCTTCGGCGATGCCTTCACTTCAGCGACCCATGCATCGAAGTCAGCTTGCGAAGTGGCGACAGCCTTGAATTTCATACCGGTGAAGCCGGCGCCGCTGTAGTTGGCGGAGATACCGTCGAACTCACCGTTCTCGTTGGCGATCAGGTGCAGTTTGGTGGTCATGCCGGCCATGGCGTAGATCTGGCCACCCAGGCCCGGGATGAAGAAGGAGTTCATCACGGCGTCGGAGGTGACACGGAAGTTGACCGGGGTGTTGGCCGGGAAGACGATCTTGTTGACCGTGGCGATGCCCTGCTCCGGGTAGATGAACAGCCACTTCCAGTCCAGCGCGACCACGTCGATCTGCACCGGCTTCACATCGGAATCCAGTGGACGGTACGGGTCCAGCTTGTGGGTGGAGTGGTAGGTGAAGTAACCCAGGGCGATGATGATCAGGATCGGGATGATCCACACCGCGGCTTCGATCTTGGTCGAGTGCGACCAGTCGGGGGTGTAGGTGGCGGCCTTGTTGGAAGCACGGTACTTCCAGGCGAACGCCAGGGTCATGATGATCACGGGCACGACCACCAGCAGCATCAGGCCGGTGGCGATCAGGATCAGGTTCTTCTGCTCAATGCCGACCTGGCCCTTCGGGTCGAGCAGGGTCCAGTTGCACCCACTGAGTAAAAGCATGCCTAAAAAGGGCAATATGCCAAACAGTCTGGGGTAACGCTTTTTACTCATCTCACGACCTCTAGATCAGCTTGCTTCAATGCAATTTGTGTTTTGGTAGCCAACACTTCGTCCTGCCAAGTGCGGCAATTCGCGCCCGTACTCGCTCCTGCCCGGGGTCCGACTGCAGGACCTTGGCGCCAAGCGTGTTAACGGTGCTTATGGTTTCGTAGGCAACAGGCCTGTACTTCAGACCAAGTCCATTTGGTGCGGAAAACGCGGAGGGGGGTCCGCCCGGTATCGCCGTTGGGCGAAACTTGACGAAGTCAGCAAAAGGGAGCGCTGCGGCTTCCTTCAATCCTGCGACTCGCAAGCAGTGCCGAACGGAAATTGGGGGCGATTGTAGTGAGGTCGCCCCCCATTGACTATGACTTATTGAGCAACAGTCTTTTACAGAATGCGTAACAATGCTGCTCAAAAAATCAACTTCGCGACAGTTTGTCGCACCCCGCCGAATAGCCCTGAAACCCGCATTGCGCAAGGTCCCGAGCTTGACCCTGGTCAATCATTCGGCAGGGTTTGTGCCTTCTCACGCCCTGCAATAGACCTGGGTCAAATAGGGACTTTGGTCTAACCGCGACGACGGTTGCGGTAGATTCCCAGGGGGACCAGCACGGTGGTCAGCACGAAGGCGACCAGGGCCCACTGGGCGAGCGACAGCCCGAGGATCGGCGGGTACGGCGTGGAGCAGAAGCCGTCGACCTGGAAAGCCAGCGGCCAGAGCTTGGCCAGCGGCAGGTCATCGACGATCGGTTGCAGCGTGTCGATGCCGCAGCTGACCATCGGGTTGGCGAGTATATACACATGGTTGCCGGCTGCAACGATGCCACCGATGGCGCTGAGCACCACCAGCACTTCGAAGAAGGTCAGGCTCTTGCGCCCCGGCATGGCGGCGGCGATGAAGGCGAAGATCGCGATGAACAGCAGCGCGTAGCGTTGCAGGATGCACAGCGGGCACGGCGCCTCGCCCAGCACCACCTGCATGTACAGCGCACCGCCGATCAGTGCCAGGCAGATCACGCCGAGGAGCACCAGAAAGCGCCGTTCCCGATTCAGGCGCGATGTGAGTTCGTTCATTGCCGATTCCTTCGATGGAGAGTGGCAGCGTTGGCTGCCCGGGGGCGCCAAGTCTACACGCTGGAGATGACCTTTGAATGTGTCGAGGCGGGGCGTGCGGCTATCCACTGTTGACCTAGGACCGAGCGGGTCGGTTTCGGTTCAACCACCGTGCGTGAAAAACACGGAGGCCCAAGCGCCAGCCAGGGCCAGGCCCCTCGACACTCGGGAGTGAAGGATACAGTGATTAAAGGAGGATTAAAGATGAAGGCCGCTGTAGCGGCTTTCATCTTTCCTTATATAGAGAGGGGGCTAGGCCCAATCGCTGCGGTTCGGCGCTCGGCCGCAGCGCCCCATGCGAATGCAATCGTCCGCTTCGTTCTCGATTACCCACGGCCGGGAGCCTGGCAGGAAGCGCTACGGCGGAACGCCGAACCGCAGCGATTGGGATGCAGTGCCGTTCGCCGGCAAGCCGGCCCCTAAGGAACCTGTAGGAGCCGGCTTGCCGGCGAACCGTCAGTAAGCGCTACCGATTACTCCAATGCCGCCGCTGGCCCGAAGAACTCATAACGGCTCTGCCCTTCCGGCACCCCCAACCCCTTGAGCTGACGCTTGATCGCCGCCATGAAGCCCTTGGGCCCGAGGAAATAGGCATCGACATCGCGTTCACGCGGCATCCATTCGGCCAACAAATCCTGATCCAGCAGGCCCACCGCATCGGCAGCACGGCTACCGTCGTCCTCGGCGTAGCAATAGAAGCGCTTGAGCTGCGGATGCTTCTCGGCCAGCCCGTCGACCCAGTCACGGAACGCATGCACCGCGCCATTGCGCGCGCAATGAATGAAGTGCACCGGGCGCTGGGTCTTCAGCGCCGCTTCGAGCATGGCCAACGTCGGGGTGATGCCCACGCCGCCACTGATCAATACCAGCGGCTTGTCGCTGGCGGCCAGGGTGAAGTCCCCGGAAGGTGGGAACAGTTGCACCGTCGCGCCCACCATCAGTTCGTCGTGGAGGTAGTTGGAGACCTTGCCCTCGGCTTCGCGCTTGACGCTGATGCGGTACTGCTCACCATCGCACAGGGCCGACAGTGAATAGTTGCGGCGCTGCTCGGCCCCGCCAATGAACAGTTGCAGACCGATGTACTGGCCCGGTTCGGCCTTGATGACCGGCTTGCCATCTACCGGGGCGAAGTAGAACGAGACCACCTCGCTGCTTTCCTGCTCACGGCGCACCAGCCGGAACTCGCGGGCACCGCGCCAGCCACCGGCAGCTGCTTCTTTCTGCTTGTACAGGCTCTCTTCGGCACCGATGAGAATATCGGCCAGTTGCCCATAGGCCGCCGCCCAGGCGGCGATGACCTCGGGGGTGGCAATGTCCTTGCCCAGCACTTCCTCGATGGCGCGCAGCAGGCAGCCGCCGACGATCGGGTAGTGCTCGGGCAGGATCTGCAAGGCCACATGCTTGTTGATGATCTGCCCGACCAGGCCACCGAGCTGCTCGAGCTGGTCGATGTGCTTGGCGTACATCAGCACGCCGTTGGCCAGGGCGCGTGGCTGGTCGCCACTGGCCTGGTGGGCCTGGTTGAACAGGGGGCGTACTTCGGGGTATTCGCTGAGCATCAGCTTGTAGAAGTGGGTGGTCAGCGCCTCGCCACCGCTTTCCAGCAGGGGAACAGTGGCCTTGATGATTGCACGTTGTTCGGCATTGAGCATTGCAGCGACTCCTGAGCCTGTGGCTTCGAATAGTTGCCAGGGTCATTTCAGCAATCGTGCCAACTTTAAAAACCAATGAATTCAGAGCCTTGAGCATTAGCGGTGTCATAAGGACACACCCAAGCGTATAGTCATTCCGACCAACAGGAGTCCATATGACTGCAAAACCCCTGCTCACCGCCCTCCTCCCCCTGGTCAGCGACCTGTCCTGTGACCTGCCCGATCAGGAGCGCTACCGCCGCCTGCTGCAAGCCATGCGCGGCCTGCTGCCGTGCGACGCCGCGGCGTTGCTGCGCCTCGATGGCGAGTGGCTGGTGCCGCTGGCGGTCGACGGGCTGTCAGCAGATACCCTCGGTCGGCGCTTCCGGGTCAGCGAACACCCACGCTTCCAGGCGCTGCTCAGTCGCCCGGAACCGACCCGCTTCGCCAGCGACAGCCCGTTGCCCGACCCCTACGACGGCCTGGTCAACGCCACCCACGCCGACCTTGAAGTGCATGACTGCATGGGTTGCCCGTTGATGGTCGACGAACGCCCCTGGGGGCTGCTGACCCTCGACGCCCTCACCCCCGGCCAGTTCCAGAGCCTGGAGCTCGATGCCCTGCAAGCCTTCGCCAGCCTGGCCGCCGCCACCGTCACCGTGGCCGAGCGCATCGAGCACCTGGCCCTGCGTGCCGAGGACGAACACCAACGCGCCGAGGTGTACCGCCAGGCCAGCAGCCAGGCCCAGGAGCTGATCGGCCAGAGCAAGGCGCACAAGCACCTGGTCGAGGAAATCCGCCTGGTCGGCGGCAGCGACCTGACCGTGCTGATCACCGGCGAGACCGGCGTCGGCAAGGAGTTGGTGGCCCAGGCACTGCACCGTGCCAGCAACCGCGCCGACAAACCCATGATCAGCCTGAACTGCGCCGCGCTGCCCGACACCCTGGTGGAAAGCGAGTTGTTCGGCCATGTGCGCGGCGCCTTCACCGGGGCCCATGGTGAACGGCGTGGCAAGTTCGAGCTGGCCAACGGCGGCACGCTGTTCCTCGATGAAGTCGGCGAATTGCCGCTGGCGGTCCAGGCCAAGCTGTTGCGGGTGCTGCAGAGCGGCCAACTGCAGCGATTGGGTTCGGACCGCGAGCACCAGGTGGATGTGCGCCTGATCGCCGCGACCAACCGCGACCTGGCGGAGGAAGTGCGCAACGGTAACTACCGCGCCGACTTCTATCACCGGTTGAGTGTCTATCCCCTGCAGGTACCGCCCCTGCGTGAACGAGGCCGCGATGTGCTGTTGCTGGCCGGGTACTTCCTGGAGCAGAACCGTTCACGGCTCGGGCTGGGCAGCCTGAGGCTTTCGAGCGACGCCCAGGCCGCGCTGCTGGCCTACGACTGGCCGGGCAATGTGCGCGAACTGGAGCACCTCATCGGCCGTTCAGCGCTCAAGGCGTTGGGGCAACATGGGCAGCGACCGAAGATTCTGACGCTGGAGGCGGCGGACCTGGATCTGCGCAATGTGGCGCCAGCCATCCGTGCCGAGGCAGAGATGCCGCCCGTCGACGCGCCGTTGCCGGAGGGCGGGCTGCGCGAAGCCATGGATGATTATCAACGCCAGATCGTCGAAGCGTGCCTGAAGCGCCACGGGGACAACTGGGCGGCCGCAGCACGGGAACTGGGCCTGGACCGGGCGAACCTGAGCCGGTTGGCCAAGCGCCTGGGGCTGCGTTGACTGGACCTGTTCGCCGGCAAGCCGGCTCCTACACGTCAGGTAGGAGCCGGCTTGCCGGCGAACCCGCCGCAAAGCGCACTCCATAATCGCAAACTAAGCTAAAGCCCGACGCCAAAAAGCCGATAACCCGGCATCCTCCCCATTTCGAACCAAAGGTTGCCCATGGCCACGCAAAAAGCCCGCGCGGACTCGCTGTCCCTGCTGCTGTTCACCCTGCGCAGCGGCAAGCTGATGGCAATCAACCTGCTCAAGGTCAGCGAGATCATCCCTTGCCCGCCGCTGACCAAGCTGCCGGAGGCCCACCCGCACGTCAAAGGCGTGGCCACCCTGCGCGGCAACTCGCTGTCGGTGATCGACCTGTCCCGCGCCATTGGTGAGATGCCCCTGGCCGACCCGGACGGCGGCTGCCTGATCGTCACCGAGATCAGCCGCTCGCGCCAGGGCCTGCATGTACAGGCGGTAAGCCGCATCGTTCATTGCCTGAGCACCGACATCAAGCCGCCGCCGTTCGGTTCCGGCAACCGCTCGTTCATCACCGGCGTGACCCGGGTCGACAACACCCTGGTGCAGGTGCTGGACATCGAAAAGGTCATCCACGGCATCGCCCCGCCGCAGCATGAGCCGCACCCGGGCGAAGTCAGCGAAGAGGACGCCAGCCTGCTGGCCGCCGCCAACATCCTGGTGGTGGACGACAGCCAGGTGGCGCTGCAACAGTCGGTGCACACCCTGCGCAACCTGGGCATCGAGTGCCACACCGCGCGCAGCGCCAAGGATGCAATCAACGTGCTGCTGGAGCTGCAAGGCACCGACAAGGAGATCAACATCATCGTCTCCGACATCGAGATGTCGGAGATGGACGGTTTCGCCTTCACCCGCACCCTGCGCGAGACGCCGGACTTCCAGCACCTGTACATCCTGCTGCACACCTCGCTGGACAGCGCGATGAGCGGCGACAAGGCCAAGCTGGCGGGGGCCAACGCCATCCTCACCAAGTTCTCCTCGCCGGAGCTGACCAACTGCCTGGTGACGGCGGCGCGGGCGGTGGTGTTCGAGGAGCGCTGAACGCCAGAAAGTGAAGAGCCATGCGGGTGCATGGCTCCATGACAACTCAGCGGCTATTCGTCGACTGAGGGCGGGGCTGTGAAGCCGCCTTGGAAACGACAGGCTCTCGGTTCGGAGCCTTCACAGCCTCTCGCTTCCAGGCCGGCCATTGCTGGACCTTTTCGCGGCACTCATCAAGATAGCGAAGAAATTCCTCTTTACTTCCGCTCATCGGAATCACCCTATAAGTACGTTGACAACGTATGCCCAGCCATATATTCGCGATCGATGTACGAGCAAGGCTGCATCTGGGTGCGCAATTTAGCATTTGCTTCAGTCCAGTCAACCGCTTGCCCATCATCCGTCTTACGTATGACAGCGTAGCCACTGCCTAGATTCATGGAGAATAGATCAAAGAAACTTCTTGGCCCAACGCCGATGAAGGCATCAAAAAATACTCCTTTACGCGAACGCTCCAGGGAAATTGAGTCCGAATGAAATTTCTGCGCTTTGCTCTTTGGATAGGGCTCGACATAGACCACACGCTCGACACCTGCGGCAATAATGTGCTTCGCGCAATTGTGGCAAGGGTAGGTGGTACAATACAACGTGCTATCGACTGCACTTACCCCAACCCTGGAAGATGACAACAGCGCTTCCATTTCCGCATGGACAACCCGCCCATATTCAGTGATATCTTTTATGCCGCTATCTTTTATCAAGGGCGCCACTTCGTCCCTGCAGTGCTCGGGTAATGAGCGAATGATATTCTCTATAATTTCCTTCTTTTGCATGGCGTTGGAGTCTTCGCCTCGTTTGTAATCCCTTCCATCCTGTTCATCTACAATTTCATATGCGTCGTTCTTGGTTGGCCAGTACAGGCCGCCACCTGCCTTGGGTACGTCGTTAGCCCCCGTTGCGATGATACAGTCATGCTTGGTCAATACAGCGCCGACCTGGCGTGACAGGTCAGCGGACCTCAGTGAGGCGGAGAAGGCCATGAACATCGCGTATTCATCGAAGGTGGGAGTGACATAAGGCTTCCCGAACAATAGATCCAGAATCCGCCAGATCTGGTTCTTGAGAGCATCAAGATTCCCGTCATAGCTGACAAAGAAATCAGACAAATGATAGGTGTCTCGTGTGTGCTGCCCGTGTGGCTCTTTTTCGTTTTCATCCCGTGAAATCAGATCCGCCGCCTGCTCCTTGGTCAATCGCAGGTCTTCGAGAAGATAACGGCTTCGACGTTCATGGTCCGCATGCACCCCGATCAGGAAGAACCCCCCGGCATAAATCTTCCGTAACCGCTGCACCTCAAAAGGTGTTTTCAAGGAATTGATCAGATAGGCATTTCTACCAGGCTCCGCCTGACTTTCCTGGGATCTCAATTGGCTGATGGCGACAGCAGCGCCTAATGCCAATATCGAATGATCTCCCGATACCTCCCTTAATCGATTGCCTTCACGCATGTACCTGTCGATACGCTCAGCGCGATGTTCGGTGTCTGGAATGTTTCCGATTTTTGCGATCACATCGCTGGATATACGAATGGGGTACGAGGTATAGCGAAACGCCTTGAGCCGCTCCTCGACAATTTGGCAAACCACCTTGAGGTCAGTTCCCAGTGCCCCGACAAACCCAAGAACCAGTTCGGAATCCGCATAGGAATCATCCAGGAACGACATATTCATAAAGCCTGGAGCATGCGCAAGGCTTTCCATGAGCGGCCCGGTATCGGGCGTCGCGTCACCGTCCTTTGACAGCACCACGCTTACCAACTGCTCCAGTTCCCGGGACGACTCCGTCTTCCCCTGAAAGCTCAGTTCACCCGTACCTGGATACCAGGACATCACACCACCGCTGCGAGTGCGAAACTCATACTGGTTCGGGTTAAGTTTTTTCCATGCCCCAACTTGCGCCAATAATTCCAGGCGCTCCTGCAGCTGCGTGAATGATCCCTCGAAACGCATTCCATGACCTCACAGTTGCCACTGGGTATTCGAACCCATACAGGTATAGCCATGATTCAATCGATTTCTAGCGCGAGCAACGATTGCTCATAAAGCTTCGGCTTCCTGCCGAAAACGTAGGAAAATTCGCAATTTGCGCGGCTTCAATGGAAAGGCATAATTCCCTCTCCTGTTGAGGTGATGCCCATGCTACGTCCGATACTGCTCAGCCTTTCGTTGATTACCGTTTACGCCCAAGCCTCGACGCCCCAGGCCTGGAGCGACCAGCGCCAGCACATGCTCAAGGCCTGCCTGGCCGCCAGCCAGTTCAAGGACGCCCACGTGCTGGGCAAGCCCGCCGAGTTCGACGACCAGGTCGGCTACAGCGCGCTGCTGGTCGAAGGCACCTACCCACAGAAGCACATGCAACAGCGCACCGGCACAGAATTGTGCCTGTACGATCGCCAGCGCCAGCAGGCGTTCGTCACAGAGTGGGAAGCCGGCAAGCCGTGAGTGACAGCATTCGTTTCGCCTGTACCGGCTGCGGCAAGTGCTGCACCGGCCACCATGTGCCGCTGACCCTCGATGAATCGCGCCAGTGGGCTGCCTCCGGTGGCCAAGTAGTAGTGTTGATCGAGGGTTTCATCGTCGATGGGCCCGGCATGCCGGCCGATCAACGCGAACATGTGTTGCGCCGGTCCCACCCCGTGCATTGCGGCGCGGGCGAGCTGCGTGTTTCGGTGACCTTCGCCGCCTTCAACCCGGGGCGTTGCCGCAACCTCGACGCCAACGACCTGTGCACCATCTACGACACCCGTCCGCTGGTATGCCGGATCTACCCGGCCGAGATCAACCCGCACCTGCCGCTGCGCCCGGAGAACAAGGACTGCCCGCCCGAGGCCTGGGAGCAAGGGCCGGCGCTGATCCATGGCAGCCTGCCGGTGGATGCGAGGCTGCGGGCGTTGATCGACGCGTCGCGCCAGGCGGACCGGGACGATATCGCCGCCAAGGTGGCGATCTGCCAGGCGCTGGGGATGACCACCAGCGCGTTGAAGGGCAATGGGTTTACCGCATGGTTGCCGGATATGGCGGCGTTTGCCGCGGTGCTGGAGCAGGCGCCACGGACGGTCGATGCCCCCTGGGTGGTGCATGTCCAGGACGAGGTGCTTGCCACCGAGCTAACGGATCATCATTTGCAGGTGACCGGCGAAGCACCGGTCTACTACGCATTCATCGGTTTCTAGGCGATCTCTGTAGGAGCGGCTTCAGCCGCGATCACCCGCGAAGCGGGTGCCAGAACGGCGCCGCCTGCATCGCGGCCAAAGCCGCCCCTACTGACACCGCCGCCAGAACTCATCCGCCAGCCGCCGCAAGTCCTTGGCCAGGTCCGCCACGTCACTGGCGCTGCTGTGGCTGCGCTGCCCGACACTGACCGTCGCCTCGCTGGCCTGGCGAATGCTGATGATGTTGCGGTTGATGTTCTCGCTCACCTGGCTCTGCTGCTCCACCGCCGCGGCGATCTGCAGGCTCATCTCGTTGATCTGGTTGACCCGCACGCTGATGCTGTCCAGCGCATCGCTGGCCAGTTGCGCCTGCTCGACACTGTGCCCGGCATGGGCGCTGCTCTGTTGCATCACCTGCACCGCCGCGCGGGCGCCGTCCTGCAACGCGGCGATCATGCGCTGGATATCGTGGGTGGACTGCGCGGTACGCTGGGCCAGGCCGCGCACCTCGTCGGCGACCACCGCGAAACCGCGTCCCTGGTCACCGGCCCGCGCCGCTTCGATAGCCGCATTGAGCGCCAGCAGGTTGGTCTGTTCGGCAATGCCGCGAATGACGTCAAGCACTCCGGAAATCTCGCTGCTGTGGTTCTCCAACTGCTGGATCACTTCGCTGGCTTCCACCAGCGACCCGGCCAGATCCTGGATCGCGCAGCGGTTGCGGTCGACCAACTGATGGCCGGACTGCGTCTCGTCCTCGGCCTGGTCGGCGGCCATGGCCGCCATCTGCGCGCTGCTGGCGACCTGGGCGACACTGGCGCTCATCTGGTGGATTGCCGTGGCCACCTGGTCGGCCTCGCTCTGCTGCTCCAGGCTGTTGGCATGGCTGCTGTGCAGCGCATCGACCAGCGAACCGGAATGCCCGGCCAGGCGCGAAGAGGTGTCGCCGATGCGCCCCACCACCGCCCCCAGCTGCGCCTTGAGCATGCGCATGGCGAACTCGATCTGGCCCAGGCCGTCGCGGCGACCGGTGTACAGCTGCTGGCTCAAGGGATTGTCGGCGATGGCCAGCGCCTGGCGGCGCAGGCGCTCGAACGGGCGCAGCAACAGCAGGATCACCCCGGCGCTGAGGCCCGCCGCGACGCCGATCTCCACCAGCGACGCCAACAGCGGGCGCTCAAGCCACCAGTGCCCGGCCCCCATCACCACCGCCAACAGCCCCGCGATTCCCAGCGACAACCGCATCGCCAGCCCCGGCACCGGTAGCCGCTCGCGCCAACCACGCCGCCCCTCGCGCAGCCTTGCATAGCAGCGCTCGGCCGCCTCGACCTGCGCGGCGCTGGGTTTGGTCCGCACCGACTGGTATTCCAACGTCTGCCCGCCGCTGCTGATCGGCGAGACGAACGCGCTGACCCAGTAGTGATCGCCATTCTTGCAACGGTTCTTCACCAATCCCATCCACGAACGCCCGGCCTTGAGCGCCTGCCACATCTGGGCGAAGGCCTGGGGCGGCATGTCCGGGTGGCGCACCACATGGTGGGGCTGGCCCAACAAGTCATCACGGGTGAAACCACTCACCCGCAGGAAGTCGTCATTGGCGTAGGTAATGCGGCTGTCCAGGTCGGTGGTGGAGAGAATATTGGCGTCGCCGGGGTAATCCACTTCGCGACCGGTAACGGGCAAATTGCACTTCATCGGAGGCTCTCGTTGTTGTTCGGGAAATCGGCAGGGCGTTCGACTCTAGAAGCAAATGACGGGGCAATATTGATCCACGGCAGGATATTGGCATTTGGCCATCAAGCCTCGAAACTGACAGCTGTGACAGCCAGGCGTCACGCTGGCGACCCGGTCGGCGCGCTATAACCCTGGATAACCGAAAACTGTTTCCACCTCCTGGCCAAGGTGCCCGCCCGATGCGACGTCCGTCCCGCCCCCTCGTTCTCGCCGCACTGGCCCTGCTTGCCTTGACCGCTGCCGGCCTGTGGCTGGCCCAACGGCCGTCGGCCCCCGCCAGCCGTGGCGCGAGCGCCGTGCCGGTGCGGGTGGTCGCGGTCACCCAGCAGGACGTGCCGCGCTACCTCGGCGCCATCGGCTCGGTGCTGTCGCTGCACAGCGTCGAGGTGCGCCCCCAGGTCGAGGGCGTGCTCACTCAGGTTCTGGTCAAGGAAGGGCAATGGGTGAAGCAGGGCGACCTGCTGGCCACCCTCGACGACCGGGCGATCCGCGCCAGCCTCGACCAGGCCCGCGCCCAGCTCGGCCAGACCCAGGCGCAATTGCAGGTGGCCAGGGTCAACCTCAAGCGCTACCAGTTGCTCAGCACCGACGACGGCGTGTCGAAGCAGACCCTCGACCAGCAACAGGCGCTGGTCAACCAACTTCAGGCCACGATTACCGGCGACCAGGCCGCCATCGACAACGCGGCGGTGCAGCTCTCCTACACCCGCATCGCCTCGCCGGTGACCGGCCGCGTCGGCATCCGCAACGTCGATCCCGGCAACCTTGTGCGCACTACCGATACACAGGGCCTGTTCAGCGTCACCCAGATCGACCCGATCGCCGTGGAGTTCTCGCTGCCCCAGCAACAGCTGCCCACCCTGCAAAGCCTGCTGAAAACACCCACGCCAGCTGAGGTCGAAGCCTATATGGACGCCGACGGCGAACGCAGCCTGCTCGCCAAGGGCCACCTCACCCTGATCGACAACCAGGTGTCGGCCACCACCGGCACGGTGCGGGTCAAGGCCGAGTTCGACAACCAGGACGGCCGCCTGTGGCCCGGCCAGCTGGTCACCGTGCGCCTGCGCACGGCGGTGGATGAAAACGCCCTGGTGGTGCCGCCGCCCGTGGTGCAGCGCAGTATCGACGGCCACTTCGTCTACCGCGTGGACGGTGACAAGGTCACCAGCGTGCCGGTCAAGGTGCTGTACCAGGACAGCACGCTGAACATCGTCGCCGGGGTCAAGGCCGGCGACCAGCTGGTGCTCGATGGCCAGTCGCGCCTCAAGCCAGGGTCGAAGGTCGAGGTCACGCCGAATGCGCCGGCGCCAGCCGAGATGGCCGACCGCAGGAGCCAGCCATGAACACCCGCAACGGCGTCTCGGCCTGGTGCATCGACCACCCCATCGCCACCCTGCTGCTGACCTTCGCCCTGGTGCTGCTGGGCGCCATCGCCTTCCCGCGGCTGCCCGTGGCGCCGCTACCCGAGGCCGACTTCCCGACCATCCAGGTCACCGCCGCGCTGCCCGGCGCCAGCCCCGAGACCATGGCCTCGTCGGTGGCCACGCCGCTGGAGGTGCAGTTCAGCGCCATCCCCGGCATGACCCAGATGACCAGCAGCAGCGCCCTGGGCTCGACCACGCTGATCCTGCAGTTCACCCTCGACAAGAACATCGACACCGCTGCCCAGGAAGTCCAGGCGGCGATCAACACCGCCACCGCGCGCCTGCCCCAGGACCTGCCCAGCCCACCCACCTGGCGCAAGGTGAACCCGGCCGACAGCCCGGTACTGATCCTCACCGTCAGTTCCGCGCAGATGCCCGGCAACGAGCTCAGTGACTACGCCGAGACCTTGCTGGCCCGCCAGCTCAGCCAGATCGACGGGGTCGGCCTGGTCAACATCACCGGCCAGTTGCGCCCGGCCATCCGCGTGCAGGCCCAACCCGAAAAACTCGCCGCCATCGGCCTGACCCTGGCCGACGTGCGCCAGGCCATCCAGCAGACCAGCCTCAATCTGGCCAAGGGCGCGTTTTATGGCGAGCACAGCGTGTCGACCATTGCCGCCAACGACCAGCTGTTCCACCCCGAGGACTACGCCAGGCTGATCGTCAGCTACCGCGACGGCGCACCGGTGCACCTGGCTGACGTGGCCAAGGTGATCAACGGCGCCGAGAACGCCTATGTGAAAGCCTGGTCCGGCGACCAGCCCGGCCTGAACCTGGTGATCTTCCGCCAGCCCGGCGCCAACATCGTCGACACCGTGGACCGGGTGCTCGATGCCCTGCCCCGCTTGCAGGAAATGCTGCCGGCCTCGGTCGAGGTGTCGGTGCTGCAGGACCGTACCCAGACTATCCGCGCCTCGCTGCATGAGGTGGAACTGACCCTGATGATCGCCGTGGCCCTGGTGATCGGGGTGATGGCGCTGTTCCTGCGCCAATGGTCGGCAACCTTCATCGTCTCCAGCGTGCTGGGCGTGTCGCTGATCGCCAGCTGCGCACTGATGTACGTGGCCGGCTTCAGCCTCAACAACCTGACCCTGGTGGCCATCGTCATCGCCGTGGGCTTCGTGGTCGACGACGCCATCGTCGTGGTGGAGAACATCCACCGCCACCTGGAAGCCGGCGACGACAGCCGCACCGCCGCGCTCAAGGGCGCCGGCGAGATCGGCTTCACCGTGGTGTCGATCAGCTTCTCGCTGATCGCCGCGTTCATCCCGCTGCTGTTCATGGGCGGCGTGGTGGGCCGGCTGTTCAAGGAATTCGCGCTGACCGCCACGGCCACCATCCTGATCTCGGTGGTGGTGTCGCTGACCCTGGCCCCGACCCTTTCCGCCCTGTTCATGCGCCGCCCGCCCGGCGAGCATGAGGGCGGGTTCGGCCCGCGCCTGCTGCGCTGGTATGAAAAGGGCCTGGACCGCGCCCTGGCCCATCGGCGCATCACCCTCGGTGTGTTCGGCCTTACCCTGGCCCTGGCCGTGGCCGGCTATGCGGGGATCCCCAAAGGTTTCTTCCCCTTGCAGGACACCGGCTTCATCCTCGGCACCACCGAAGCGGCGGCGGATGTCTCGTACTCCTCGATGATCGACAAGCACCTGGCCCTGGCCAAGATCATCGGCGAAGACCCGGCCGTGCGCGCCTACTCGCACTCGGTCGGGGTCACCGGCAGCAACCAGACCATCGCCAATGGCCGCTTCTGGATCTCGCTCAAGCCACGGGGCGAGCGCGATGTATCGGCCAGCGAGTGGATCGACCGGATCCGCCCGAAACTGGCCCAGGTGCCGGGCATCGTCCTGTACATGCGCGCCGGCCAGGACATCAACCTCAGCTCCGGCCCGTCGCGCACCCAGTACCAGTACGTGCTCAAGAGCAACGACGGCGTGGCGCTGAACCTGTGGACGCAACGCCTGACTGAGCGCCTGCGCGAGAACCCGGCGTTCCGCGACCTGTCCAACGACCTGCAACTGGGCGCCAGCGTCACCCGCATCGACATCGACCGCCAGGCCGCCGCGCGCTTCGGCCTGACCACCACCGACGTCGACCAGGCCCTGTACGACGCCTTCGGCCAGCGGCAGATCAGCGAGTTCCAGACCGAAACCAACCAGTACAAGGTGATCCTCGAACTGGACGCCCGCCAGCGCGGCAAAGCCGAGAGCCTCAACTACTTCTACCTGCGCTCGCCGCTGTCCGGCGAGATGGTACCGCTGTCGGCCCTGGCCCATGTCGCGCCGCCCAGCACCGGCCCCCTGTCGATCAGCCACGACGGCCTGTTCCCGGCCGCCAACCTGTCGTTCAACCTGGCCCCGGGCGTGGCCCTGGGCGACGCGGTGCAGATCCTCGAACGCACCCAGCGCGAGCTGGGCATGCCCGATTCCATCGCCGGCAACTTCCAGGGCGCGGCCCAGGCGTTCCAGAGTTCGCTGTCGAGCCAGCCGTACCTGATCCTCGCCGCGCTGGTGGCGGTGTACATCATCCTCGGGGTGCTCTACGAGAGCTTCGTCCACCCGCTGACCATCATCTCCACGCTACCGTCCGCTGGCCTGGGCGCGATCCTCCTGCTCTGGGCCAGCGGCCAGGACTTCAGCATCATGGGGTTGATCGGCGTGGTGCTGCTGATCGGCATCGTCAAGAAGAACGGCATCCTGCTCATCGACTTCGCCCTCGAGGCCCAGCGCCACCAGGGCATGACGCCCGAGCAGGCGATCCGCCAGGCGTGCCTGGTGCGCTTCCGCCCGATCATCATGACCACCCTCGCCGCCTTGCTCGGCGCGGTGCCGCTGATGTTCGGCTTCGGTACCGGCGCCGAGCTGCGCCAACCGCTGGGCATCGCCGTGGTCGGCGGCCTGCTGGTGAGCCAGGCCCTGACGCTGTTCACCACCCCGGTCATATACTTGGCCCTGGAACACCTGTTCCACCGCCGCCGGGCCACCCCGGCCGCCGCGCCAAGCGCCAGTTGAGACAAGACCATGCGTGTGCTGATCATCGAAGACGAAGAGAAAACCGCCGACTACCTGCATCGCGGTCTGAGCGAACAGGGCTTCACCGTCGACCTGGCCCGTGACGGCATCGACGGCCTGCACCTGGCGCTGGAGGGCGACTACGCGGTGATCGTCCTCGACGTGATGCTGCCAGGCCTGGACGGTTACGGCGTACTTCGCGCACTGCGGGCGCGCAAGCAGACGCCAGTGATCATGCTCACCGCCCGCGAGCGGGTCGAGGACCGCATCCATGGGTTGCGCGAAGGCGCCGACGATTATCTGGGCAAGCCGTTCTCGTTCCTCGAACTGGTGGCCCGCCTGCAGGCGCTGACCCGGCGCAGCGCCATTCACGAACCCTTGCAGATTCAGGTGGCCGACCTGTGGATCGACCTGATGGCACGCAAGGCCACCCGTGCGGGGCAGCGCCTGGACCTGACCGCCAAGGAGTTCTCGCTGCTCAGTGTGCTGGCGCGGCGCCAGGGCGAGATCTTGTCCAAGACAGCTATTGCCGAGCTGGTCTGGGACATCAACTTCGACAGCGACGCCAATGTGGTCGAGGTGGCGATCAAGCGCCTGCGGGCGAAGCTCGACGGGCCGTTCGACAACAAGCTGCTGCATACCATTCGAGGCATGGGTTATGTCCTGGAGCACCGTGGGTAGCCCTGGGGGCGCTGCGCGCCCCTTTCGCGACACAAGGCCGCTCCCACAGGGACGCGCGGTCTGCTGTGGGAGCGGCCTTGTGTCGCGAAAGGGCTGCAGAGCAGCCCCAGGGAGCGACAGCCCATGACCCTTTTCCGAAGCAAGCCCGGCAACTCCATCGCCCTGCGCCTCTCGGCGCTGTTCACGTTGGTCGCCCTGGCCGTGTTCGTGCTCATCGGCAGCGCCCTGTACCGCCAGGTCGACCGCAGCCTCGACCTGCTGCCCGCCGCCGAACTGGACGCCCGTTTCAGCGTGCTCGAATCCACTCTCAACCGCTTCGGCACCCCCGAGCACTGGGCCAAGGTCAACAACAAGCTCAACCTGCTCAGCGAAGAAGACCGGCGCATCCGCTTCTGGGTGGTCAGCAGCGACCCGGCCTTCGAATACGGCCACCCCACCGAACAGGTGCGCGCCTTCGCCGAGGGCGCGCCGGGCATGCGCGACCTGCGCCTGGCCAGCAGCCCCTACCCGTACAAAGTGCTGGTCAGCGAACTGCCTGCCTTGGGCGAGCGACCGCCACTGCGCTTCCTGATCGGCATCGACACAGAGACCTTCTGGCAAGCCCAGCACAGCCTGCTGGTGGCCATCGTCGGCCTGGCCGCTTTCGGCGTACTGCTGGCCTCGCTGCTCGGCTACTGGGTGGCGCGCATCGGCCTCAAGCCCCTGCAAGCCCTGTCGGACGAAGCCCAGGCCCTGGCCCCACCACGCCTGGACGGCCGCCTGCCAACCCGCGACCTGCCCCCGGAGCTGGCGCAGTTCGCCGGTGCCTTCAACGCCGCCCTCGACCGCGTCACCCAAGCCTATTCACAGCTTGAAGCCTTCAACGCCGATGTCGCCCACGAACTGCGCTCGCCGCTGACCAACCTGATCGGCCAGACCCAAGTCGCCCTGACCCGCGGCCGTAGCGCCGAGCACTACTTCGAAGTGCTGCAATCCAACCTCGAAGAGCTGGAGCGCCTGCGCAGCATCATCAACGACATGCTGTTCCTGGCCAGCGCCGACCAGGGCAGCAAGGCCACCTCGCTGACCAGCGCCTCGCTGGCCGAGGAAGTGGCCACCACCCTCGACTACCTCGACTACATCCTCGAGGACGCCCAGGTCAGCGTCAGCGTCAGCGGCGACGCCCAGGCCTGTTTCGAAAAGGCCCAGCTGCGCCGGGCGCTGATCAACCTGCTGAACAACGCCGTGCAGCACACCGCGCCGCACCAGGTGATCCAGGTGCGCATCGAGGCGGGTGAGGAGCAGGTGAGCATTGCCGTGAGCAACCCGGGGCCGGCAATTGCCGAGGAGCACCTGCCGATGCTGTTCGAGCGGTTCTATCGGGTGGATGCGGCGCGCAGCAACAGCGGTGGCGGCAACCATGGGTTGGGGTTGGCCATCGTCAAGGCCATCGCCGTGATGCATGGCGGCACTGTTTTCGTGCGAAGTGAGGCCGGCGCCAATACCTTTGGTATCAACCTGCCGAACGCTCAACTACGCGCGTTTGCGGTAAAAATCTGAAGTTATTCATCGTGATCATTACTTTTTGCGCAACAGTGCTTATCTAAACAGCCTCTGTTTCCCATGTGTTTACGGGACTAACTTAAGCCCTGTCTCCATTAGCACTTGCCCCGCAAGAAGGTTGCATCAAATGTCCAACAGTATGGGTATTGCCAGCGTGTTCGTCCTGTCTTCCCTGTTGTTGTCGCCCCTGGCCATGGCGGAAGAATCCCCGGCCTTCGTCGCCCGTAACGCCGAACTGGCCACTGTTCACCAGGATGCCTTCGCCGCACGCCAGGCCGACGCTGCCAAAGACGTGCAGCAGACCGCTTCCAAGGTGTCGGTCGACGACAACGCCGACAGCTGATCGGGCCACGCCCGCGTCTCCAGATTTCCCTTGGCTACACCATGGGCACCGCCTGTGACGATATGTTAGCCTTTCAAAGCCGCTGCCCCGCAGCGGCTTTTTTTATGTGTCGAAAATATCAGCCCGGCTGTTACGTCTCTAATAAGAAACTTGCAGACACGACAATAAAAATCTGCCTCATCGCTTGACCAAAGGAGTTTGTACCGGTGTCTTTTGTGTTTCGCTTCACCCCGTTGTTCGTTGCATTGACCGCAACGATGCCCGTGGCCGCACAGGCCGATGAAGCCAAGGCTGATGGCTTCATTGAAGGTTCCACGCTGAACCTGCATTTCCGTAATGCCTACTTCAACCGCAACGAGAAGAATGCCCAGATCAAGGACAAGCGCGAGTGGGGCCAAGGCGCCGTCGCCCGCTTCGAGTCCGGCTACACGCCGGGCGTGATCGGTTTCGGCCTCGACGCCCACGCCATGGTCGGTTTGAAGCTGGACGGTGGCTCCGGCCACGCCGGCACCTCGATCCTGCCGAGCACCCCTGGCGACAAAGCGCGCCACGCCTTCTCCACCGCGGGTGGCGCGATCAAGCTCAAGGGCTTCGACACCGAGTTCAAGGCCGGTGACCTGTTCCTCACCAACCCGGTGATCGCCGGTGGCGAAAGCCGCATGCTGCCGCAGACCTTCCGCGGCGTCGCCGTGACCAACCGCAGCATCGACGGGCTGATGCTCGAAGGCGGCAAGGTCAGCTTCACCAAGCCGTACAACCAGAGCGGCCACCGCCGCATCAACACCTACTACAGCCAGCAGACCGCGGAGCAGGACAGCCAGAACCTGAGCTGGGCCGGCGCGTCGTGGAGCGGCACCGAGGGCGTCACCGCCAACGTCTACGCCGCCGAGCTGAAGGACATCTGGAACCAGTACTACGCCGACTTCGACTACACCTACCAGGTCAACGACCTGGTCAGCCTGAACCCGGGCGTGCACTTCTACCACACCCAGGACACCGGCCAGTCGAAGCTGGGCGACATCGACAACAACACCTGGAGCGTGCACTTCACCGTGGCCGCCGGGTACCACAGCGTCACCGCCGCCTACCAGCGGGTCAACGGCGACACGCCGTTCGACTACATCAACCTGGGCGACAGCATCTACCTGGACAACTCGCGCATGTATTCGGACTTCAACGCGCCGAACGAGCGTTCGTGGAAGCTGCAGTACAACTACGACTTCGCGGGCCTCGGTATCCCTGGCCTGACTTCGACGCTGTCGTACTCGCGCGGCAAGGCCGACCTGACCAAGGCCAGCCAGGACACCCAGTACTACAACTTCTACAACGCCGAGGGCGAGAACGGCCGGCACTGGGAGCGTGACTTCGACGTGAAGTACGTGTTCCAGGAGGGCCAGCTGAAGGACCTGTCGGTGCTGCTGCGCTATGCCACGCACCGGGCCAACGCGGCGTATTCGTCGACGGCGGACAACGACGAGTTCCGGGTGATCGTGGATTATCCGCTGAACGTGTTCTGATCCGGGATCGGGGGCGAGGGCTTCGCCCTCGTTTCGCCGGCAAGGCCGGCTCCTACAAGTTTGCAGTGAAGCTCAGGCTTAGCGCGGTCCATGTGGGAGCGGCCTTGCGTCGCGAAAGGGCCGCAACGCGGCCCCAGGTTCCAAAGCGATGCACTGAATGTTGGGGCTGCTTCGCAGCCCTTTCGCGACACAAGGCCGCTCCCACATCGACAGCGTTTCCCGCCTCAACGGTTTCTGTTCAACCCGATCTCCAGATCATTGATCAGCGCCTTGGCCATGGCACTGAGCATCCGCGCCGCACTCCCCGCCAGCAAATCCCCTTCGAACTCCGCCTCGGTGGTCAGGTGCAGGATGCAGCCCTGCAACACCGAAATTTCATCGAACGCCCGGCTGAAGGGCACACCGGGCTGCACACGAAAACATTCGAGAAAGGTCTCCTCGCCTGCGGTGAAGGCGGGTTCGGGCTTTTCGCTCATGGCGCCACCTCCTGCGACCTGGCGTGTTCGAACAGGCATTGGAGCAGTTGGGCGAGGATGCAGAGGTTATCCACCAGCACTTCGGGGCGGTCTTCGGGTTTGAACGCCAGGTAGACACCGGCAGTCTTGTGGATCGTCGACATCAGGACCGCGGCGTGATCGCGGACTTCGTCGACGGTGAGGTGGCTGATGATGGAGATGTAGGGGATGGGTGGGTCAGGTACGCGCTTTTTCATTCTGAATCGCTCATGTCGATTCAAAGAAATCGCCACTTGAACCTTTCTCACGGGATTGGGTGGCAACCGTGTACGGGGTGAGAAACCGAGGACATGAAACCCGGCCAGACCAGAGGTCTGCCCGAACACGGCTGCCATGAAGATGGCTAACAGTCATCTCGTCGGGTTCTCACACCCGGTCACCCATTTGGCGACCCGACGACGTTAGCCCTGATGAATTCCCCGGCATATCCGGACCCTTCCGGCAGTGGCGTAGGATAGGTCCGAAGCGATGTTCGGCTGAAGCATTCGGTTGCAGATTCGGAAATGTCTGACGGAGATTCAGCGTCGGCCTTTCAAGGTGTTCGACGGGAGATTTACAGCGGGCATGAGATCGAGCGCCGCCCGCGCAGCGCATCGCGGATGAATCCGCTCCTACAGGAAACCTGCGGTCCCAAGCCCTACTGAATCATTTCCGTCGGGCGGAACACCTTTAATCTTGTCCGACAATCCCCGCTTCCCTAGAATATCGCCCGCCGCTTTCCGGCCCACTCCCCATGGATCCCGGGGCTTATGCAGTTGCGAGCATGACGTTGCCCACCCGATCACCACGATCCGCCCTGTACAAGTCGCACCCCGAGCTGATCCTCAACCTGGGCAGCTGCCTCGCCGTGCTCGCCATCGTGGCCATCGTCAGCTACCTGCTGGCCCGCGAGCGTGACAGCGTCGAGCAATCGGCCATGCGCTCGTCGAGCAACATCGTCCAGCTGATCGAAAGCGACATCCTGCGCAACGTCGAGCTCTACGACCAGTCGCTCAAGGGCCTGGTCTGGGCGGTGCGCCACCCGGAACTGCTCAACGTGCCGCCCAAGCTGCGCCAGCAGATCCTGTTCAACCAGGCGTTCACCGCGCCCATCCGTGGCGACATCCTCTGGCTCGACAGCAAAGGCGATGTGGTCGGCGACTCCACCAGCGTCATCCCGCGCCAGGCCAACTTCGCCGACACCGTGCCCTTCCAGACCCACCGCGACCACCCCGGCATGGGCCTGCTGATCAGCCCGCCGTTCAAGGCGCGCCTGGGCGACCTGGACTGGTGCATCAGCTTCAGCCGGCGAATCACCGGCACCAACGGCGAATTCCTCGGCCTGGCCGCCGGCGCCTTGCGGCTGTCGTACTTCAACCAGCTGTTCGAACGCCTGGACATCGGCGTGGACAGCAGCATCAACCTGCTCAACACCGACGGGCAGTTACTGGCGCGCCAACCGACCCGCCCACAGGACCCGCTGATCGGCGCCAGCTTCAGCGAGCGCCCCAACTTCAAGCGCATCCTCAGCGAGCGCAGCGGCAGCTTCACGGCCCGCTCCAGCACCCACGACGTCCAGCGCATCTACACCTTCGCCCGGGTCGCCGACCTGCCGCTGATCGTGCTGGTGGTGCACTCCTCGGACGAGGTGTTCCAGTCGTGGCGGCGCACGGCGATCCTGGTCAGCGTGGCCACCGGCGTGCTGTGCATCGGCATTCTCTGGCTCACCCTGCTGCTGGGCCGCGAACTGCGCCGTCGCCATGAGGCCGAGCAAGGCCTCGCCACCCTGGCCGCCACCGACAGCCTCACGGGCTTGGCCAACCGCCGTCGCCTGGACCAGGTGCTGCGCCAGGAATGGGCGCGTGCTCAACGCAATCGCCGGCCGCTGGCGGTGTTGATGGTGGATGTGGATCACTTCAAGGCATTCAACCAGCGCCATGGCCATGCGGGTGGGGACAACGTGCTGCGCGAGGTGGCCAAGACCATCGAGCTGTGTATAAGGCGCCCGGCCGACCTGGCCGCACGGTATGGCGGGGAGGAATTTCAGGTGGTGCTGCCGGAAACCGACCTGGCTGGCGCCCAGCTCCTGGCCGAGCGTATCCGTGGCAGCGTCGAGGCGATGCCACCGTTCGGTGACGATGAGCGTTCGGTGACGGTGAGTGTGGGCATTGGCTTGCATATCCCCGGCACCCAACAAGACCTGGCGGCGCTGCTGGGTGATGCGGACGAGGCGTTGTACCGGGCCAAGGCCAATGGTCGCAACCGGGTGGAAGGGCCCCGAGATTAGGCCATGTGCCTTTGGGGCTGCTGTGCAGCCCATCGCGGCTGAAGCCGCTCCTACAGGCACCGCGGATCCCCTGTAGGAGCGGCTTCAGCCGCGATGGGCCGCAAAGCGGCCCCCAGGTTCAAGACCGAGCACGTGCCGCGTTACGCAGCGCCTTCACCTGGTCATGATTACGCTGTACCCCCTGCAGCTGTTTCTCCACCAGCACATAGCTCTGGTCGTTGGCCGTGCGCCCCAGCTTGACCAATTTCTCGCGCGCTTCCTTGTAGGCTTTGAGGGCATGGTCCTCGCCCCGCTCCACTTCATTGAGCACGGCGGCTTCATCCTTGCCGGTGACCATCGACTTGAGGTTGACCCAGCCGCGGTGCAAGTCACCGCTGATGCTGGTGCTGGTTTCCGGGTCGCCGCCCAGCCGCCGCACTTCGCCTTGCAGCTCGCCTGCGGCACTGGCGCAATCGCCCGCGCGCTGGACGAAGAACGCCTTGAGCTCGGGGTTCTTCACATCGTCGGCGGACGCCTTGAAGCCTTTCTCGCCATCCTTGCTGTATTCGATCAGGTCGTTGAGTACATCAATCACGTCTTTGTTGGGATTGCTCATGGCAACTACTCCTTGGCAGGTGGAAGTCACCTGTAACGGAGCAGGCTTCATGCCAGCTCTTTCCCGTAAAAATATTCAATAAATATCAATTGCTTAGAAGAACTCACCAACACCCGAAAAGCAGCGTTCTGCATGATCGCCGCTTGGGTCGTCGTGCAGATTGCAGTATGGTTCGCGGTCCAATCCTGCCCAGGCCCGAGCCCGATGAAACCCGAATCGCTGCAACTGCTGGTCACCCGCACCATGCCCTTCGGCAAGTACCAGGGCCGCTTGATCGCCGACCTGCCGGGCGACTACCTGGCGTGGTTTGCCCGCAAGGGGTTCCCGCCCGGGGAGCTGGGCGGGTTGTTGGCGTTGATGCATGAGATCGACCACAACGGGCTGGGTGACCTGTTGAAGCCGTTGCGCAGTAAAGCCCGAGGTTGAAGGGAGCAGTCCAGTTTCCCTGTAGGAGCCGGCTTGCCGGCGAACAGGCCCGACCTAGCCCTTCGCCGGCGCCACCACCATTTCCACCTGCTCGCTCTTCTTGATCACGGCATACACCACCGCCGTCACCAGGCTCCCCGCCAGGATCGCCAGCAGGTACAGCAGCGCGTGGTTGATCGCGTTGGGGATCAGCAGCACGAACAGCCCGCCATGGGGCGCCATCAGCTTGCAGCCGAAATACATCGACAGCGCGCCGGTCAGCGCGCCCCCGGCAATGCTCGCCGGGATCACCCGCAACGGGTCCTTGGCAGCAAACGGGATCGCCCCCTCGGAGATGAAGCACAACCCCAGCACCAGCGCCGCCTTGCCGGCCTCGCGCTCGCTCTGGGCGAACTTGCGCCGGGCCAGGAAGGTGGCGATGCCCAGGCCGATCGGCGGCACCATGCCGGCGGCCATGGTCGCGGCCATCGGCGCGTAGCTGGACGAGGCCAGCAACCCCACCGAGAACGCATAGGCCGCCTTGTTGATCGGCCCACCGAGATCGACGCACATCATGCCGCCCAGCAACAGCCCGAGCAGGATGGCGTTGGTGGTGCCCATGCTGTCGAGAAACTGTGTGAGCCCTGCGAGCATCGCCGCCACCGGCTGACCGACCACGTAGATCATCACCAGGCCAGTGAACAGGCTGGCCAGCAGTGGGATGATCAGGATCGGCTTGAGCGCCTCCAGGCTCGATGGCAAGCGCACCCAACGGGCGATAGCCTTGGCGCTGTAACCGGCGAGGAAGCCGGCGACGATGCCACCGATGAAGCCCGCGCCCAGGGTGCCGGCCAGCAGGCCGCCGATCATGCCCGGGGCCAGGCCTGGGCGGTCGGCGATGGACCAGGCGATATAGCCCGCCAGCAGTGGCACCATCAGCTTGAATGCCGCCTCGCCGCCGATCTGCATCAGCGCGGCGGGCAAGGTGCCAGCCTCTTTGTAGGCCTCGATGCCGAACACGAACGACAGGGCAATCAACAGGCCGCCGGCCACCACCATCGGCAGCATGAACGACACGCCGGTCAGCAGGTGCTTGTAGATGCCCGTCTTCTCGGCCTTTTGCGGGGTATTGGCGCCGGCGCTCTCGACCTTGGCCTGGTTCAGCGCATTGTCCAGGGTGGCGCGGGCCTGCTTGAGGGCGATGCCGGTGCCGCAGCGGTAGATGCGCTTGCCGGCGAAGCGGGCCGTGGGCACCTCGATATCGGCGGCCAGCAGCACCACGTCGGCTTCGGCGATGGCTTCGCTAGACAAGGGATTGCGCGCACCGACCGAGCCTTGGGTCTCGACGGTGAGCTGGTAGCCCAGTGCCTGGGCGGCCTGCTGCAGGGCCTCGGCGGCCATGAAGGTGTGCGCCACGCCCGTGGGGCAGGCGGTCACAGCGACGATCTTCACAGCAGCGCTGGCCACAGCCGGGGCCACTTCCTGAACCTGCGCCTTGGCCGCCGCCTCGTCGAGGAAACCTTCGCGGTCCGCCAGGGCCTGGGCCGGGGTGCTCTGGTACAGGCGCTTGCCAGCGAAGCGCGCCAGGTCCACCGGGCCGGTGCTGACCACCAGCACCCAGTCAGCCTCGGCGATCTGCGCCGGGGTCAGGCGGCGTTCCGGGTGTTCGGCGTCCTGCACTTCGACACTGGTGCTCCAGCCGCGGCGCTGGGCGGCGGCGGCCAGCAGGCGGGCGCTGAGCACGCTGGAGACCTGGCCGTTGGGGCAGGCGGTGACAATGGCGATGTTCATCAGCAGCCCTCTTCTTGTTGTTCTGTCAGCTGGACGCTGGCTTGCAAGCGCGCCAGCTGGTCATGGTCGTTGATGCCGAAACCGACCTGAGTCACCGCCTGGGCGGCGATGGCCGTGGCACGGCGCAAGGTATCTACAACGGGCTCGCGTTGCAGCAGGCCATGGACCATCCCGGCCACCAGCGAGTCGCCCGCGCCCACGGTGCTGGCGATGCTCACCTGAGGGGGTTGGGCATGCAGCGCCAGGCCACTGGCGAACCAGTTCACTCCCTGCTCGCCCTGGGACACCACGACATGTTCGATGCCGGTCGCCAGCAACTGCTGGGCGGCGGCGCGCTGTTCGGTCAGGGTGTTCACCGCCAGCCCCAGCACCTCACCCAGTTCCTCGGTGTTCGGCTTCACCAGCCACGGCATCGCCTGCAAGCCGGCACGCAGGGCTTCGCCACTGCTGTCCAGCGCCACCTTCAGGCCTTGGGCCTTGAGGGTATCCAGCAGTGTGCGCAGCCACTGCGGGCTGATGCCGCGTGGCAGGCTGCCCGCCACCACCACCGCGTCATGGCCAGGCGCGATCTGCGCAAGCCTGCGCAGCAGCTGTGCCTGGGCGGCTTCGTCCACCTGCGGCCCCTGGCCGTTGATGTCGGTGACCCGGCCATCGGCTTCCACCAGCTTGATATTGCTGCGGGTCTCGCCCGGCACGCGCACGAAACAATCGGCGAAACCGTGTCGCTCGATCAGCGCCTCGAAGGGTTGCAGGTTGTCGCCCCCCAGAAAACCGCCGACGGTGACATCGTGCCCCAGGTCGGCCAGCACCTGGGCGACGTTCAAGCCCTTGCCGGCGGCGTGGCTGTGCTGGGCCTGGCTGCGGTTGACCTGGCCGGGGCGCAGGTGGTCGAGGCTGACGGTGATGTCCAGCGCGGGGTTGAGGGTGAGGGTGAGGATCTTGGCCATCTCAGTAACGCTCCACCAGCGCCCGAACCGCTTCGGCGCTGTCTTGTTGCAGGGCCTCGCGCGCCAGGGCGCGGGCCGCAGAATGATCGGCCTGGCGCACCAGTGCCTTGACTTCAGGGATGCTGCGGGCGGACACGCTCAGCTCGTCCACCTCCAGGCCCAGCAGCACGGCGACTGCCTGCGGGTCGGCCGCCAGTTCGCCGCACACGCCCACCCACTTGCCTTGGGCATGGGCAGCGCGCACGGTCATGTCGATCAGGTTGAGCACCGCTGGGTGCAGGCCGTCGGCCTGGGCCGACAGGCTCGGGTGGCCACGGTCGATGGCCAGGGTGTACTGGGTGAGGTCATTGGTGCCGATGCTGAAGAAGTCCACTTCGCGGGCCAGTTGCGGCGCCAGCAAGGCCGCCGAGGGCACCTCGACCATGATGCCGACCTGCAGGTCGCTAACAGGTATCTCCTGGCGCAGGCGCTCGACCATGGCCTTGGCCGCGCGCCACTCGTGGACCTGGCCGACCATGGGGAACATGATCCGCAGCGGCCGATCGCCGGCGGCGCGCAACAGGGCGCGCAGCTGGTCTTCCATCACCTGGGGCCGCTGCAGGGTCAGGCGCACGCCGCGCACGCCGAGGAACGGGTTGTCCTCCGCCGCGATAGGCCAGTAGGGCAAGGGCTTGTCGCCCCCCACATCGAGGGTGCGCACCACCAGCGGCCGACCGGCCAGGCCATCGAGCACGCGGCGGTACTCGGCTTCTTGCGTGGCCACGTCGGGCGCCTGGGGGTGGGCCATGAAGATCAGTTCGGTGCGCAGCAGGCCGACGCCTTCGGCGCCCTGCTCCACCACCTTGTCGATACCGCTGCTTTCGCCGATGTTGGCCACCACTTCCACGCGGTGGCCATCACGGGTGACCGCCGGCTCATGGCGATTGGCCCAGGCGGCTTGCAGGCGCTGCTCGCGGGCATCGCGCTCGGCCAGGGCCCGCTGCAGTTCATCGGCAGGCGGTGCCACCACCACCCGGCCACGTTGGCCGTCGAGCAACAGGGGGGTGCCGCTGCCCAGCAACAGCACCGCAGCCCCGGCGCCAACCACGGCCGGGATGCCCAGGGCACGGGCGACGATGGCGCTGTGGGCGGTGGCGCCGCCCTGGGCGGTGACGATGCCGGCGACCCGGGCCGGGTCCAGCCGCGCCACATCCGACGGGCCGACCTCGGCCATCACCAGCACGTAGGGTTGTTCGGGCGCCGGGGTGTCCTGCACGCCGCACAGCTGCGCCAGCACCCGGCGGCCGATATCGCGCAGGTCGGCGGCGCGCTCGGCCAGCAGGGCGTCGTGCAGTGCCTCCTGCTGGCGTGCGGCGGCTTCGATCACCGCCATCCAGGCTGCGGCAGCGCTCTCGCCTTGGGCCAGGCGCAACTCGACTTCGTCGGTCAGGGCCGGGTCGGCGAGCATTTCCTGGTGGGTGACGAAGATCTCGCCGATGGTCTTGTCGCTGCGCTGCACCAGCGCTTGAAGATCGCCGTGCACGGCTTCGATGGCGTGGCGCAGCTTCAGACGCTCCTGCGCGGGGGATTCGCCGCGCAGTGGATAGTCGATCTCGCGCTCGACACAGACGTGGGCCGGGCCGCTGGCGATGCCCGGCGATGCGGCGACACCTGGAAGGTGGCTGCCTGGAGCCGGTGCCTGAAGGGCTTCGGCCGCTGGCTCGGCGGTCGGCGGCACGGTCTCCGGCAGCGGCTCGACGTCCTCGCCCAGGCCTTGCTCGATGGCCGCCAGTAGCACCGGCAAGGCATCGGCGGCGATGGCCGGCTCGGCGATCAGCTCCAGTGTCTGGCCACGGCGCGCACCCAGGCTGAGCAGCTTGCTCAAGCTCTTCACCGATACCGCGGGCTGGGCACTGTCGAGCAGGCGCACCCGCACTTCGCCTTCGAAGCCCTTGGCCAGTTGCGCCAGCACCTTGGCCGGGCGGGCATGCAGGCCGTGGGGGTTGGCCAGCACCACCCGGGCACTGGGCCAGTCGGCGGGCGCCTCGCCCCCGAGCACTTCGAGCACGGCGCGGCTGCTGGTGGCCTGGTAGAGCGTCTGCCCACGGCCTTCGATCAGCACTTCGCACAGGCGCTCGAGCAGCGCTTCGTGAGCCGCGCCGAGACTGGCCAGGCAGAACAGGCCATTGAGCGGCTGGTCGCGGTAGCGCAGGGGTTGTTGCGGGGTGATGAAGGCCAGGCCCGGTTGCAGCACCTGGCGCTCGCTGTGCAGCCACCACAGGCCCTCGCCCAATGGCAGCGGTTCGGCTTGTTGCAGCACGGCGGCGAAACCGCTGTCGACGCACCCGGCGCGTTGCAGCAGGCGGGCGCCGCGCCAGGCCAGTTCGTCGAAATCCTCGGCCGCAAGGCCCAGGCCGACCAGTTGCGCGTCCAGCGCCAGCTCGCGGGGGGCGCCCTGCAGCAGCTTGAGCAGCGCCTCGGCGGAGCTGGCACGGCGCAGGGCCTCGGCCAGGTCGGTCTCGCCCAGGGCGCGGGTCAGCAGTTGTAGCAGGCGCAGGTGCTCATCGGAGCGCGCAGCGATGGCAATGGCGAGATAAACGATCTGGCCATCGCCCCAGTCCACCCCCTCGGGAAACTGCATCAGGCGCACGCCGGTGGCGAATACCTGGTCGCGGGTCTGCGGCGTGCCATGGGGGATGGCGATGCCCTGGCCGAGAAAGGTCGAGCCTTGCACCTCGCGGGCGCGCAGCCCTTCGAGGTAGCCCTCGGCTACCAGCCCATCAGCCACCAGCCGCGCGGCCAGCAAGGCCAGCGCCTCGCCCTTGTCGGCGGCCTGTTGGCCCATGGCAATCTGCTCCACGGCGAGCTCGAGCATGACCTTCTCCTTTTGCGGCGCCCACGTCGGCGACCCAGGTATTGTTGTGGATTTGGCGGTCAAATACCGCTCGAACGATCAGCATGACGGGCAACCCGACGCTTTCACGGCAGAAAAAATTAAGCTGCTGAATCGTTTAATCTGACCAAGTGGCCACGTTACTCGATAATCTTCCGACGAAAAAGCCCCATCCTGTCGGACAATTGCGACAATGGTCGTCTGCGCGCGGGCCTGCCGATGGGTGAAACTACCCGGTCAGGCAAGCAGTCAGCCCCGGAAATAACAAGGAAAATTCGGTGAAACTCAGCGATATCGCCCGTCTGGCTGGTGTGTCCGTGACCACCGCCAGCTACGTCATCAATGGCAAGGCCGAACAGCAGCGCATCAGCAACAGCACCGTCGAGCGCGTGCGCGCGGTGGTCGAGGCCCATGGCTTCACCCCCAACCCCCAGGCCGCCGGCCTGCGCAGCCGGCACACGCGCACACTGGGCTTCATTCTCCCGGATCTGGAGAACCCCAGCTACGCCCGTATCGCCAAGCAGCTGGAACAAGGGGCCCGGGCCCGTGGCTACCAGTTGCTGATCGCCAGCAGCGATGACCAGCCCGACAGCGAGCGCCAGTTGCAGCAGCTGTTCCGCGCCCGCCGCTGCGACGCGCTGTTCGTCGCCAGCTGCCTGCCAGCGGAGGACGACAGCTACCGTGAGTTGCAGGCCAAGGGCCTGCCGGTGATCGCCATCGACCGACGCCTGGACCCAGCGCACTTCTGCTCGGTGATCAGCGACGATCGCGACGCCAGCCGCCAGCTGGCCCAGAGCCTGCTCAAGACCCAACCGCGCAGCATCGCCCTGATCGGCGCGCGCCCGGAATTGTCGGTCAGCCAGGCCCGTGCCGGCGGCTTCGACGAGGCCCTGCAAGGCTTTGCCGGTGACGTGCGCCGCTACCAGGGCGAAGCGTTCAGCCGCGAATGCGGGCAGCGCCTGATGCAGCAACTGATCGACGAGCTGGGTGGCCTGCCGGATGCCTTGGTCACCACCTCCTACGTGCTGCTGCAAGGGGTGTTCGACACGCTCCAGGCTCGCCCTGCCGATTCGCGCCAGCTGCAGCTGGGCACCTTCGGTGACAACCAGTTGCTCGACTTCCTGCCGCTGCCGGTCAACGCCATGGCCCAGCAGCACGGCCTGATCGCCGCCACCGCGCTGGAGCTGGCCCTGGCCGCCATCGAGGACAAGCGCTACGAACCCGGCGTGCATGCCATCGGCCGTACCTTCAAGCAACGTATCGCCCTGGCCTGACCATGCGCCTGATCGACACCCACACCCACCTCGACTTCCCCGACTTCGACGCCGACCGCGAGCCGTTGCTGGCCAACGCGGCGGCGCGCGGAGTGGAACGGGTGGTGGTGCTGGGGGTGTATCAGGAGAACTTCCAGCGGGTATGGGACCTGGCCTGTCGCGACCAACGTGTCTACGCCGCGCTGGGGCTGCACCCGATCTACCTCGACCAGCATCGCCCCGAGCACCTGGTGCAACTGCGCGAATGGCTGGAGCGCCTGCACGGTGATCCACGCCTCTGCGCGGTGGGCGAGTTCGGCCTGGACTTCTACCTGCCGGAGCTGGACCCGGCGCGCCAGCAGGCGCTGTTCGAGGCCCAACTGCAACTGGCCTGCGACTTCGCCCTGCCCTCGCTGCTGCACGTGCGCCGCAGCCATGCCCAGGTGATCGCCACGCTCAAGCGCTACAAGCCGGCGCGGGCGGGGATCATCCATGCCTTTGCCGGCAGTTACGAAGAAGCGCGGGAGTACATCAAGCTCGGTTTCAAGCTGGGGCTTGGTGGCGCCGCCACCTGGCCCCAGGCACTGCGCCTGCGCAAGACCCTGCCGCGCTTGCCGCTGGAGAGCGTGGTGCTGGAGACCGACGCGCCGGACATGGCCCCGGCGATGTTCCCCGGGCAGCGCAATAGCCCGGAGCATCTGCCGGAGATTGCCGGGGCACTGGCGCAGGTGATGGGGGTCGAGGTCGAAGCGTTGGCCGAGGCCAGCAGCCGGAATGCCTGTGAGGTGTTTGGCTGGTAAGGCGGCGCTGTCTGTACCGGCCTCTTCGCCGGCAAGCCGGCTCCTACAGGTGTTGCACAATCCGTGTAGGAGCCGGCTTGCCGGCGAACCGGGGTGGCTACACCCTGAACGCCCCGATCAGACGCTTGAGCTCCACCACCTGCGCCGACAGCGCCCGGCTGGCGTCCTCGGTCTGGTAAGCCCCCTCGGTAGTGTCCTGGGCCGCGCGGTTGATCGCCACGATGTTCAAGTCGATATCATGGGCCACGGCCGTCTGCTGCTCGACGGCGGCGGCAATCTGCTGGTTCTGCTCGACGATCCCGCCCACCGCGCCAAGAATGTTGCCCAACGCCTGCTGCACCTGGCGCGCCTCGTCGACCGTGCCAGCAGCCATCTGGTGGCTGCTGCCCATCACCTTGACCGCCGCCCCGACACCCTCGCGCAAACGCTGGATCATCTGCGCGATCTCCTCGGTGGAGTCCTGGGTACGCCTGGCCAGGGTACGCACTTCGTCGGCGACCACGGCGAAGCCCCTGCCCTGCTCACCCGCCCGGGCGGCCTCGATGGCGGCGTTGAGGGCCAGCAGGTTGGTCTGCTCGGCGATGCTGCGGATCACCTCCAGCACACGCCCGATCGCCTGGCTGTCGCCCGCCAGCTGGTTGACCGCCGCCACACTCTGGTCGATCTCGCCGGCCAGGCGGGCGATGCTGCCCTGCTGGCTCTCCACCAGATCCCGGCCGGAGGCACTTTCATGGTTGACCCGCTGTGCGCCCTCGGCAGCCAACGCCGCGCTACGCGCGACCTCCAGCGAAGTGGCGCTCATCTGGTTCATCGCCGTGGCGACTTGCTCGATCTGCTCGCGCTGGCCGCTGACCGCCTGGTTGCTGCGGGCCGACACCGACAGCACCTGGCCGGCCTGTTCCTCGACCGTGGCCACGGTATGCCCCACCTGCTCGATCAGCCCGCGGATACGCCGTACGGTTTCGTTGAAACCCCGCCCGAGTTCGCCGAGCTCGTCCTGGCTGCGAGCCTGGAAGCTGACCGTCATGTCGCCGGCCGCCACCTTGTCCATGGCACTGCCCAGGTTGCCGAGGGTTTCGCGGGTGGAGACGTAGAAACCGCTGTAGAGGTAGATGATCAACACGAATACCGAGGCCAACGCGACCACCAGGCCGACCATGCGCAGACGATGCTCGCCAAGGCGCTCCTCGAGTTGCCCGTGCAGGTGGGTCAGCACCGCGTCGTTGAGGCGGTAGGTCTGGGCCATCAGGTCGCTGGTCTGCTGGTAGAAGCCGGCCCACGGCGTGTCCAGGCTTTCAGCCACCACCACCTGATCTTCGAACAGCGTCGACGCCTGCTTGACCGTGGCCTGGCTGGCCCGGGCAACAGTAGCGAGAGCCGCCTTGGCGCTGGCGTCACTGGCCAGGGCATCGTCGAGACGGATGGCATAGTCGGCGGACAACCGTTCCAGGCGCTGAAGCAGGTCTTCGAAACGAGCACTGCCGGAGGAATCCATGAAGCCGCGCCCCAGGGCCACCGATCCCATCGCCCGCCCCTCGCCCAGCGCCTGGGTAACCTGCGCGGTGGCGCTGCCGACCAGTTCGCCTAACTGGCGTACCGAGGCCTGGCTGTCCTGGCTCAGGCCCGCCTGGCTGGCGATCTGCTTGCCCAGCACCTGGGCCTGCGCCAGAAGCTTGTCGAACAGCGCCACCTTGTTCTGCAGCGACGTCTCGCCACGGGCCTGGGCGAAGGCATCGGCCAGCTCGCCGCGCTTGGCCTCGATCACTGGGTCGCTGCCCTTGAGCGCGTCCAGCTGGGCCTGGACCTTGTCCTGCAAGGCGGTGATGCGCGTCTCCACATCACCGGCCTGGCCCGACTGGCCGAGCACGGCATTGATCTGCAGGAGATTGCCCAGGGTTTCCAGGTCGCCACGCAGGGCCAGGCTGTCGCCCAGCGGCCCCAGGCCTTGTAGCTCGACGTGGGTGGTCTGGAACTGGTTATAGGCATCGCGCACCAGATAGAAGCTGGTGGCGAGCATGGGCAGGAAAAACAGGACGCTGATCAAGCTGAACTTCATGCCGAAGCTCAGGCGATTCATCAGTGCGATGGCCGGATAGAGCAGCTGCTTCACAGGTCACCTCCTTGAATTCTTGTTGTTCTGCGGGGTAGCACTAGGCCATCTATGGCCCAAGGCTTTGTATAGCGCAGATTGGAATCAAGGTTTGTAACTTATGGTTAAGCGTGAAGCGTGTTCGCCTGTAGGAGCGGCTTCAGCCGCGATACGGTGTGTGGCACCCGCTTCGCGGGTGATCGCGGCTGAAGCCGCTCCTACAAGGCGAACCAGGCGCCGCGTCACCTCAGACCAGCACGGTCCACAGCGCGAAGCAGGCATACCACAGCACCGCGCAACGCAACAGCAGCTCCCACAGGCTGTCCAGCCGCTCCAGCCCGCGCTGGTGGTCTTCTTCCTCGGGAATATCGTCGGCCACCCGCCCGACCTTGGCCACCAGGTGCCCGGCACTGATATGCCAGTCGAGCAACTCATGCAGCATCACCCGGGTGACCGCGACGAAGTTGCCGACCAGGGCGAAACTCACCGCGATGACCCGCACCGGTAGCCAGTCCAGGGCATGGCGCAGTTGCCCGGCCAGGGTCTGCAGCGCCGGCTGGCGGCTGTGGTCGGTGGTCAGGGCGAGCAGGCGGTAGGCCAGTGCCGCGCCCGGCCCAAGCAGGAAGTACCAGAAGATCACCGCGAAGAAGCTCTGGTAGGCCTGCCACAGCAGATGCCCCTGGACCCGCTTGATCAGGCCCTGGGCATCATCGGCTGCCAGGCCCAGGTCGCGCTCGGCCACATGTAGCGCGGCCTGGTCGTCACCCCGGCGCCAGGCATCGCGAAACGGCCCCAAGGCCGCCTTCACATCGCCGCGCCCCAGGCTGTACACCAGCACCAGCAAATGCACCGGCAAGGCTAGCAGGCCATAGGCGACCGGCTCCAGCACGTGCAGCAGCAGGGCCAGCACCGCCACTGGGGCCAGTACCAGGATGGCCAGGGTCCACCAGGGGTGGACCTTGCCGCTACGTTCCAGGCGCACCAGCTCGCCGAGGAAGAAACCATCACGCTGCACACGGTGGCGCAGGGCGGAAAACTTCTCGACCCACAGCGCCAGCACCAACACCAGGAAACTCATGCCTTGTCCTCGTTACGCTGCAGGGCGGCGCGGTAGCGCGGCCAGTCGAATGCCGGACCCGGGTCGGTCTTGCGCTGCGGGGCGATGTCGCTGTGCCCGCAGATGCGCTGGGGCCCGATCACCGGCCAGGCACTGCGGATCTCGCGGGTCAGCTGCTCCAGGGTGGCGTACTGGGCATCGGTGTAGGGCAACTCGTCGGTGCCCTCCAGTTCGATACCGATGGAAAAGTCGTTGCAGCCCTCGCGGTCCTCGAAGCGCGACACGCCGGCATGCCAGGCGCGGTCGAGCAAAGAGACGAACTGCGTCGCCCGGCCGTCGCGCTCGACGAACAGGTGGGCGGACACCGTGAGGTGGTTGATGGTGGCGAAGTAAGGGTGCTCGCCTGGGTCCAGGCGGTTCTGGAAGAACTGCTGGACCTTGCCGGTGCCGAAGCAGGCCGGCGGCAGGCTGATGTTGTGGATGACCAGCAGCGAGATGGCCTCGCCGTCGGGGCGGGCGTTGAAGTTCGGCGAGGGGCAGTGGCTCACGCCGGAGAACCAACCGGTCGCACGGTCCAATTGCATGGAGCAGATCCTGATAACACCGGGTACAGGACCGCAGTATGCCTCGCGGGGGCGACCGATTGCATGTGAATCATTGTAAGGGCTGCAATGGCGCGCAAGGGTTGGACCACCTGTAGGAGCCGGCTTTGCCGGCGAAAGGGCCACAGGAGCTTTCCTAGGGCTTCAGCGCCCCTGCTGCCGACGCAGATCCTCAAGCACCGCCTCCAGCGCCCGTTCGAACAGCAAGCCGTCATCGAGCAGGCGAACCTCCCCCAGACGCAGCGCCATGGCCAGCCCGGCACGGTTCCATTCACGCACCTTCATCCCGGTGCGGTTGGCAAAGACAAAGCGGTCATTGATGTCCACCCGCGCCACCAACTTGCAGCGCAACGGTTCATCATCGTCAAGCACCTCGACCCAGGTGCCGATACGCAGGCGCTGCACCTGGCGCAACGCTGGCTCCTGGTCATCCAGGCACGGGCGTGGCCCGCAGGCCGGCTCGTCGGTGATGGCCAGTACGATATCGTCTTCGACACGTACCAGGGCCAACGCCCCATCGGTCTGCTCCACCTGCCCCGTGCACGCCTGCAGGTGCAGCCGCTCCAGTTGCAGGAAAAACTCACGGGTGGCCGCCGAGTCCAGCGCCACCCCCGCCAGCCCCTCGCGCAAGGCCTTGAGCAGGCCTGGCACCTGCTCAAGCAACCGACTCGGTTCAGGGGCCGGAACAATGCTGACGAGCAGGGTGTCGATGGTCGCCAAGCCCTCGGTCCACGCCGTTGAGGCCTCGCCCTGCTTGAGCCAGGCCAGCAGCAACACCTGGCTCCAGGACTGCACCAGCATCCGCAGCACCCCCTCGGGCAACACTCGCCCCCGCAGGCGCAGGTTCAGCTCATGCTGCACCTGCTGGCGGGCCAGCAGCGTGCGGGCGCGACCTTCCTCGGCGTCGCGCGTGCGTTGCTCGAACAGCTCGTTACGCCGCCGCTCGTCCTGGCTGAAGGCCAGGAACTCGTCGAGCAGCTCGCTGAACAGCCCGCAATCTTCGGAGAAATCGTTGAGCAGCCGCTGGACGATGCGCTCCACCCGCAGGTGCAAGCTGTCGCGCAGGCCGTCTGCGTCGCTCTCCCAGCCGATGGCCGTGGTGGCGATTTCGTTGAGCAGGCGCCGCGCCGGATGGGTGGCGCGGCAGAACAACGCCTTGTCGATCAAGGCCACCTTGAGCAAAGGAATGTGCAGGCGCCCGATCAGCCCACGCAGGCTGATGGGCAGGTTGTCGTCGACCTCGATGTAGCCGAACAGCAGGCCCACCAGGTTGATCATGTCCTCGTCGTCGGTGGCGATACGCCGGCGTGTACCGCTACGCACGCTGACCCGCAGCAGCAATTGCTCCAGCTGCTGGCCGAGGTTGAAGTCATCCGGCTCGCCAGCGGCAGGCACGTAATGCTGCAGGTGGGTGAGCAGGCGCAGCAGGTCGCTCGTGCCGATCGGCTGCGCCGAGCCCACGGCCTGCAGGCGCGGCGCGATGCAGCCCCGGGAAGGTGCCAGAAGCCCCTGCACCGAGGCGAAGAAGGCCTGGCCGGCAGCATCCGCCCCGGCCCCGCCAGCCTGCACGGGGTTGGCCGGCACACGCCGGGCAATGTCGCGCAGGTCCTCGGCGCGGCGGCGTGGTGCAGGTTGCAGGTCGGGCAGCACACCGGCGCTGGCCAGCAGTTGACCGGCCTCGCCATACAGCAGGTCAAGGTCACGCAGCACATAGCGTTCGAAAAGTTTGAGCAAGACCATCTTGACGCTCGTACCCACGCCCAGGTTGCGCCCGGCCGCCAGGAAATAATCACAGAGGCTGGCAGGGCCAAGCGGATTGCGCCGCTCGTCCAGGTCGCGATCGAGCAGCGCGGCAAAGCGCTGATTCAGCTGCTGGAGAAAGAAACCGTCGCGCGACAGCACCCGGTCGACCATGCCCTGTACAACGATGGCACGCTCGAGCTCGGTCTCGCCGCAGGCCAGCGGCGTCGGCATCAGCGAATCGAACAGATTATTCTGGCCGATCAGCGCAAAGGCTTCGTAGAACAGGTCGAGGAAGCCGCGCTCAATGCTCTTGCGCTTCAACCGCAGGTCGCGCATGGCTTCGAAGTAGAGGTTCTGGTCGACCCGGGCGCCAGCCTTGTCGGCCATCTCGAAAAGGGTGTCGTCGGCATTGTCGAACAGCGCCTGCAAGCCTTCGCGCAGCTGCAGGGCTGCCTTGTCGCGCACCTGCAGGAGCAACACGGGAAGGCTCGGCGAGGGCGTGCGTGCGCCCCGGTCGATGGCGGCCGCCAAGGGCACCACCTTGCCTTCTTTATGCATCCCGGACTCCTTGCTGGATGTAACGTTGTTCGACTGGAAGGGGTCGTCAAAGCTATGACGCCAAATACAAGGCGCCATTATCGATGAAAATTCTGACAGCTGCTAGCACGCCATTCGCACGCCTCACTGACAGTGCATTCGCCCGATTGCTCGCACCACCTGACCAAAGGTCGTCGGCGCGACAGCTGTACAGGCTGCCCCCCTGCCCTATAATCGCCGGCACCTAGCTTGTGGAGCCGACCATGCCGAACCTACGCCTCGCCGACTTGACCGCCGAAATCGAAGCCAACGTGCGCCGCGCGCTGCTGGAAGACATCGGCAGCGGCGACATCACCGCCCAGCTGATTCCGGCGGAGCGCCTGGCCAAGGCGACCATCATCACCCGCGAGGACTGCGTGATTGCCGGCACCGCCTGGGTGGATGCGGTATTCCGCCAACTCGACCCGCGGGTGGCGGTGCACTGGCAGGTCGCGGACGGCGAACGGGCCACGGCCAACCAGGCGCTGTTCCACCTCGAAGGCCCCGCGCGCTCGCTGCTCAGCGGCGAGCGCTCGGCGCTGAACTTCCTGCAGATGCTCTCGGGCGTGGCCACCCGCGCGCGCTTGCTCGCCGACCTGGTGGAAGGCACCCAGGTGCGCTTGCTCGACACCCGCAAGACCCTGCCCGGCCTGCGCCTGGCGCAGAAGTACGCGGTCACCTGCGGCGGCTGCCACAACCACCGCATCGGCCTTTATGACGCCTTCCTGATCAAGGAAAACCATATCGCCGCCAGCGGCGGCGTGGCCCAGGCCGTGGCGGCGGCGCACCGCATCGCGCCGGGCAAGCCGGTGGAAATCGAGGTGGAAAGCCTGGACGAGTTGCGCCAGGCGCTGGCGGCGGGGGCCGATATCGTCATGCTCGACGAACTGACCCTCGACGAGATGCGCGAAGCCGTGCGCATCAACGACGGCAAGGCCAAGCTCGAAGCCAGCGGCGGTGTGAACGAGACCACCCTGCGGGTGATCGCCGAGACGGGCGTGGACTACATCTCCATCGGTTCCATGACCAAGGATGTGAAGGCGGTGGACCTGTCGATGCGCCTAAGCCTGTGAGCTGAATCACAGGTATGAAAAAACCGGCCAGATGGCCGGTTTTTTTGTCGATCCTGTTCGCCGGCAAGCCGGCTCCTACAGGGTTGTGTAGGAGCCGGCTTGCCGGCGAACCAACGCAACGCTTAGTGCGCGGCGTTGGCCAGGCCGTCCAGGTAGCGCTCGACGTCCAGCGCGGCCATGCAGCCGGCACCGGCCGAGGTGATGGCCTGGCGGTAGACGTGGTCGGCCACATCGCCGGCGGCGAACACGCCCTCGACGTTGGTGGCGGTGGCGTTGCCTTCACGGCCGCCCTGGACCACCAGGTAGCCGTCCTTCAAGGTCAGCTGGCCTTCGAACAGCGAGGTGTTCGGGGTGTGGCCAATGGCGATGAACACGCCGTCGACCTTGATTTCGTCGAAGCTGCCGTCGTTGTTCTTCAGGCGTGCACCGGTCACGCCCATGTTGTCACCCAGCACTTCGTCCAGGGTGGCGTTGAGCTTGAGCTCGATCTTGCCTTCGGCCACACGGGCGTGCAGCTTGTCGATCAGGATCTTCTCGGCGCGGAAGGTGTCGCGACGGTGCACCAGGGTCACCTTGCTGGCGATGTTGGCCAGGTACAGCGCCTCTTCCACGGCAGTGTTGCCGCCGCCAACGACCGCGACCGGCTTGTTGCGGTAGAAGAAACCGTCGCAGGTGGCGCAGGCCGACACACCCTTGCCCATGAAGGTCTCTTCCGACGGCAGGCCCAGGTAGCGAGCGCTGGCGCCGGTGGCGACGATCAGCGCGTCGCAGGTGTAGGTGCCGCTATCACCACGCAGGGTGAACGGCTTGTTGGCCAGGTCCACGGCGTTGATGTGGTCGAAGACGATCTCGGTCTCGAAACGCTCGGCGTGTTCCTGCATGCGCTGCATCAGGGCCGGGCCAGTCAGGCCATGGGGGTCGCCCGGCCAGTTGTCAACCTCGGTGGTGGTGGTCAGCTGGCCGCCAGCCTGCATGCCGGTGATCAGCAGCGGCTTGAGGTTGGCGCGGGCGGCATAGACCGCGGCGCTGTAACCGGCAGGGCCGGAACCGAGAATGATGACGCGCGAATGACGTACTTCAGACATGTCGAACTCCTGTCGAGCCGGCCGCACCGGGCCGGTACCTGTGTACCGGCTGCGCCAGCTGGAATTAAAAGGGACCCACGCAGCACTTGGGGAAGGCTACAACGCGCAGGTCCTGAAACCAAAAAAGTTGAGCGCACTGTAGCGAGGCCGCAGAGAGTAAGGAAATATCCTTCGACAATCCACCTCATAGGCAGTCTCTATCCTGGGAAGAAACCGATAGGCGATGCCCAGGCGCTTTGTTACAGGCCGTTTCCCGACCATCGGGCGCCTTTCGTCGCCGCGACAAACTCGGTAAGGTCAGCGCGTTTTCCTTCTGCGGAGCATTCCGATGCAAGCCCCCGTCCTTTCCGGCCCCCAGTACCTGCGCGAGGGGCTGAAGCTGGTCCTGAGCCCGAGCCTGCGGCTGTTCGTGCTGCTGCCCCTGGCGGTCAACCTGCTGCTGTTCGGCGGCCTGATCTACTTCGCCGGGCACCAGTTCAGCCTGTGGGTCGACAGCCTGATGCCCACCCTGCCCGACTGGCTGAGCTTCCTCACCTACATCCTCTGGCCGCTGTTCGTCGCCCTGGTGCTGTTGATGGTGTTCTTCACCTTCACGCTGCTGGCCAACGTGATCGCCGCGCCGTTCAACGGGTTTCTCGCGGAGAAGGTCGAGGTGGTGGTGCGCGGCCAGGACACCTTCCCACCCTTCAGTTGGGCGGAGCTGGTGGCCATGGTGCCGCGCACCCTGAGCCGGGAAATGCGCAAGCTCGGCTACTTCCTGCCACGGGCCATCGGCCTGTTCATCCTGTCGTTCATTCCGGTGGTGAACGTAATCGCCGCGCCGCTGTGGCTGGTGTTCGGTGTCTGGATGATGGCCATCCAGTACATCGACTACCCGGCGGACAACAACAAGATGAGCTGGCAGGACATGCTGGCCTGGTTGCGGCAGAAGCGCTGGCAGTCGATGGGGTTTGGCGGGATCACGTACCTGGCGTTGATGATCCCGGGCGTGAACGTGCTGATGATGCCGGCGGCGGTGGCGGGCGCCACGCTGTTCTGGGTGCGTGAGCGCGGCTGACCCGCACACGCTATCCCTGTAGGAGCCAGCTTGCTGGCGAACCGGGCGCACCGCGTCGCTCCGGTTCGCCAGCAAGCTGGCTCCTACCTGTTCAAGTCAGGAGCTGAGCTGACTGGAGAACTGCCCCACCGCATCCACCACCTTCTTCGCCCCTTCCTGAATCTCCACGATCACCCCACCAGTGTCGGCAGCCAGGGCCAAGCCCTGCTCGGCCTGGCGCTTGCTGGTGTCGATGATGTCCACCGCCGCCTGGGCCAACTGCTCGTTCTGCTGCACCACCTTGGCGATCTCCTCGGTAGCACTGCTGGTGCGCGAGGCGAGCTGGCGCACTTCGTCGGCGACTACCGCGAAACCACGCCCCTGCTCACCCGCCCGGGCCGCCTCGATGGCGGCGTTGAGCGCCAGCAGGTTGGTCTGGCCGGCAATGTCGCTGATGGTCTTGATGATCGCGCCGATCACCTTGGACTGCTTGTCCAGCGCCTGGATACCGTCGGCGGCATCCTGCATGGAGCCCTCCAGGCCGCGCATCACCTCGACGGTCTGGGTCACCACGTCGGTGGCCTTGCGCGCGCTGCTGTCGGTTTCCAGGGAGGTGGTGTAGGCGATGTCCGCGGCCTGGGCCACGGCCAGCTCCTGGTTGACCTGGTCGGTGATCACCGTGGCGAACTTGACGACTTTGTAGAGCACATCGTGGGCGTCGATGATCGGGTTGTAGGAGGCCTCCAACCACACCACCCGGCCATGGGCGTCGATGCGCTTGAAGCGGTCGGCGACAAACTCGCCACGGCGCAGTTTGTCCCAGAACTGCTGGTAGCCGACCGAGCTGGCTTCTTCCGGGTCGCAGAACATGCGGTGATGCTTGCCACGCACCTGCTCCAGGTTGTAGCCCATGGTCTGCAGGAAACGGTCGTTGGCCGCGAGCACCTGGCCATCGAGGTTGAATTCGATCACCGCGGTGGAGCGCATCAGCGCCTTGATCAGGCTCTCGTGCTCACGGGAAGTCTCGATGGTGCGGGTCAGGTCGCTGGAATGCAGGGAGAAGTACTTGATCCGCCCTTCGCTGTTCTTCACCGGTTGCAGGATCGAGCGCAACCAGGCCTCCTCGCCATTGCCACGCAGCAGGCGGAAGGCGCCGTTGAGGTGCTCGCCACGGGTGATCGCGTGCTTCATGCGCTGGTAGAAGTCCAGTTTCTTCACATGGGGCGGGACGATATCCTCGATGTTGCGCCCGATCAGCTGTTCGGCGCGGTAGAGCATCTCGGTCTCGAAATTGCCGTTGACCGACTCGATACGCCCTTGGGGGTCGAGCTGGAGCACCAGCATCTCGCTGTCGAGGCTGTTCTTGACCTGCTCGATGGACATCAACTCTTCGCGCAGTTGCTGGATTTCTTTCTTCAGTTTGCTGTTGAACATGACCGCTCTCCTGGAGCGAATTCCCGTAGACGAATGCCTTTGCATCGGCTGCGTCCACGCAGTTCTTGAGCTCGCTGCAAGGAATTATTCATGTGCCGGAAATCGCCGGAAATCAGGCGTCATCTGCACGTCACAAAGGCGTCATATGAGCGCAATCGGGGCATCGGAGACTTTTTGTCATGAATACACCGCCCCTGCGCATCACCCTGGTCAGTGAAACCTTTCCACCCGAAATCAACGGCGTGGCCAACACCCTTGGCCGCCTGGGCGATGGGCTGCGGCAACGGGGTCACCACGTGGAAATCGTTCGCCCACGCCAGACGGGCGAAGCCACGGTCACGCCCGATGAAACGCTGCTACTTTGCCGGGGCTGGCCGTTGCCTGGCTATCCTGGGCTGCAATGGGGCGAAGTGTCGATGCACCGCCTGCTGCGTCGCTGGCGCCGGCAGCGGCCGGACGTGCTGTACATCGCCACCGAAGGCCCGCTCGGCCTGAGCGCCCTGCGCGCCGCCCGGCGCCTGGGTATCGCCGTGGTCAGCGGCTTCCACACCAACTTCCCGCAGTACTCCGGGCAATACGGCCTGGGCCTGCTGGCGCGGATGCTCACCCACTACCTGCGCTGGTTCCACCGGCGCACCGCCATCACCCTGGTCCCCAGCGCCAGCCAACGGCTGGAACTGGAACGACGCGGCTTCGAGCGGCTGGGCCTGATGGCCCGTGGCGTCGATGCCGGCCTGTTCAACCCGGCCCGGCGCAGCCAGACGCTGCGTGAACAGTGGGGCCTGGGTGCGGATGACATTGCCGTGCTGCACGTCGGGCGCCTGGCCCCGGAAAAGAACCTGGCCCTGCTGCGCCCTTGCATGGAAGCGTTGGCAAGAAGTTATCCACAAAAGCGCCTGCGCCTGATCGTGGTGGGCGACGGACCACAGCGTGCGAGCCTGGAACAACAACTGCCGCAGGCGGTGTTCTGTGGTGCGCAGCGTGGCGAGGCGCTGGCCGAACACTATGCCAGCGGCGACCTGTTCCTGTTCCCCAGCCTCACCGAGACCTTCGGCAACGTGGTGTTGGAAGCCCTGGCCTCGGGGCTCGCGGTGGTCGCCTACGACGAAGCCGCCGCCGCCCAGCACATCCGCCACGGCCACAGCGGCGCCCTGGCCATGCCCGGCGACCAGGCCGCCTTCATCGATGCCGCCTGCTGGCTGCTCGAAGAAGGCGAAACCCTGCGCCGGGTGCGCCTCAATGCCCGGCAGCATGCCAGCCGCCAGGGCTGGCCGGCCATCGTCGAGCAGTTCGAGGGGTACCTGCACGGCGCGATGGCAGGAAGCGGAGTTCCTGCCGCCACGCTGGCGATCAAGCCAGGGTCGTCAGTGCCTCACGGCTGAACGGCAGCACGTCGGCTTCACGCCCGTCGCGCACTTTCTGCGCCCACTGCGCGTCCACCAGCAGGGCCCGGCCCACGGCAACCAGGTCGAATTCTTCGTCCTCGAGCCTGCGCAGCAGCCCTTCCAGGCTGGCCGGCTTGGCCACCTTGTCGGTGTCGACCATGAACTGCAGGAACTCGCCGTCCAGGCCGACGCTGCCCACGGTGATGGTCGGTTTGCCAGTGAGCTGGCGGGTCCAGCCGGCCAGGTTCAGCTCGCTGCCGGCGAACTCCGGCTCCCAGAAGCGCCGGGTGGAGCAATGGAAGATATCCACACCCGCCTCGGACAGCGGCTTGAGGAACGCCGCCAGGGCTTCGGGTGTCTCCACCAGACGCGCGCTGTAGTCCTGCTGTTTCCATTGCGAGAAACGGAAGATGATCGGGAAGTCCGCGCCGACTGCAGCGCGCACGGCCTGGATCAGTTCGATGGCGAAACGTGAACGACCTGCCAGGTCGCCACCATATTCATCATCACGGCGGTTGCTGGCCTCCCAGAAGAACTGGTCGATCAGATAACCGTGGGCACCGTGGATCTCCACGCCGTCCATGCCGATGGCCTGGGCGTCACGGGCGGCCTGGGCAAAGGCTGCGATGACGTCACGGATATCCTCGTGGGTCATGCCATGGACCATCACCTTGCCATCCTTCTCCTTGCCGCTCGGGCCATAGCCCGGCACGCTGCCGTCCGGCTCGGTGCCCAGGCGGCGCACGCTGCCTACATGCCACAGCTGCGGCACGATGCGCCCGCCTTCGGCGTGCACCGCGTCGACCACCTTCTTCCAGCCAGCCAGGGCATCCTCGCCGTGAAAACGCGGCACGTTGGGGTAGCCATTGGCGGCCAGGTGGCCGACCGTGGTGCCTTCGGTGATGATCAACCCAACACCGGCGGCGGCGCGGCGGCGGTAGTACTCGACCACCCCGTCATGGGGCACGCCGCCCGGCGAGAAGGTACGGGTCATTGGCGCCATGACCACGCGGGTCGGCAAGTCGAGGGAGCCAAGGGTGAAGGGCTGGAACAGAGGGTTGCTGGACATGCGGCGCTCCCGACGGGTGAGGAAATGCGCCAAAGAGTAGGGGGAGCCTGGTGGCGGGCACAGCATCATTGATTTGAGTGATTGCGGGGTATCGCGAGAGATTGCAGGGGCCGCATGGCGGCCCCCTGGGCTATTCAGGCCAGCGCTTTCTCGATCGCCTGCAGCACGGTCGGATCATCCGGCGCGGTCCGTGGCGCGAAACGCGCCAGCACACGGCCATCTTTGCCCACCAGGAACTTCTCGAAATTCCAGGTGATATCACCCGGGAATTCGGCGCCCTCACCCGCCAGCAAACGATACAACGAATGACGATGCGGGCCGTTGACCTCGAGCTTGGCCCCCATCGGGAAGCTCACGCCATAGTTGAGGCGGCAGAAGTCGTTGATCTCCTTTTCGCTCCCAGGCTCCTGCCCGGCAAACTGGTTGCACGGCAGGCCGAGCACGTTGAACCCCTTGCCCTTGAACTGCTGATGGAGCTTTTCCAGCGAAGCGTACTGCGGCGTCAGGCCACACTTGGACGCAACATTGACCACCAGCACCACCTGGCCCTTGAACGGTGCAAGGGGCAGCTCCTTGCCATCCAGCGCCTGCAACGTCAGGTCGTGAAATGCACTCATGTTGATTCCCCTCTCAGGTTCCCATGTGCCGCTGGGGGCGAATCCCGCCCACTAAAAAGGCGCGCGGTCAAACCGTCTACCCTCCCGAGGAGGGCAAGTCCGGCTTGCCCGAGCGCCTGGCGACTCTCTGAGCTTAGCGCAGAAAATCAGTGGTGATGGCCACCTTCACCGTGGATGTGACGGTGAGCGATTTCTTCTTCGCTGGCGTCACGCACGGTGACCACTTTCACCTTGAAGTTCAGGCGCTGGCCGGCCAGCGGGTGGTTGCCGTCGACGGTCACGTCGTCGCCGTCGATGTCGCGGATGGTGACGATCTGCATCTGGCCGTCCGGCGCCGAGGCGTGGAACTGCATGCCGACTTCCAGCTTGTCGACGCCTTCGAACAGGCTGCTGCTCAGGGTGCTTACCAGTTCGGCGGAGTATTCGCCGTAGGCATCTTCCGGCTCGATGGCAACGGTCAGTTCGTCACCGGCCTGTTTGCCTTCCAGGGCTTTTTCCAGGCCCGGGATGATGTTCCCGGCACCGTGCAGGTAGACCAGCGGCGCACCACCGGCGGAGCTGTCGATGACCTCACCAGCGTCGTTGGTCAGGGTATAGTCGATGGAGACAGCCTTGTTGGCGGCGATCAGCATGGGGCAAGACCTTTTGCAAAAGAATGTAGAACCGGGAAGTGTAACCAAGGCATCGTCCGATTGCGAACGCGCCATGGACGAACAGTCGCCCGTCAGTCAGATCCTCGGCTTTCACCAGGACGAGGAAGGCCACTGGGTGGCCGATCTGTCCTGCGGCCACACCCAGCACCTGCGCCACCAGCCCCCGTGGCAATCGCGCCCCTGGGTGCTCGACCCTGCCCAGCGAGCGCAACGGGTCGGCCAGGCATTTGCCTGCGGCTGGTGCGCCCAGGGTGCCGTTAGCGATACCCTTGGCCATTGAATTCCTTGCACCGCTTATTTCGAGAAGCACGCATGCAGACATTTTTCATCGCGCCGACCGACTTTGGTGTCGGCCTGACCTCCATCAGCCTGGGCCTGGTCCGCACCCTGGAACGCGCCGGGCTCAAGGTCGGCTTCTTCAAGCCGATCGCCCAGCCGCATCCCGGCGATACCGGCCCGGAGCGCTCCAGCGAACTGGTCGCCCGCACCCATGGCATCAAGCCGCCCACCCCGCTGAGCCTGGCCCATGTCGAGCGCATGCTCGGCGACGGGCAACTGGACGAACTGCTCGAAGAAATCATTCGCCTCTACCAGCAAGCCTGCGTCGGCAAAGACGTGGTGGTGGTGGAAGGCATGGTGCCGACCCGGCACGCCAGCTACGCGGCACGGGTCAACCTGCACCTGGCCAAGAGCCTGGATGCCGAGGTGATCCTGGTATCAGCGCCGGAAAACGAGGTGCTGAGCGAGCTGTCCGGCCGGGTCGAGCTGCAGGCCCAACTGTTCGGCGGCCCGCGCGACCCGAAGGTGCTGGGGGTGATCCTCAACAAGGTGCGTACCGACGAAAGCATGGCCGACTTCGCCACCCGCCTGCGCGAGCATTCACCGCTGCTGCGCGGCAACGATTTCCGCCTGCTGGGTTGCATCCCCTACCAGGCCGACCTCAACGCCCCGCGCACCCGCGATGTCGCCGAGTTGCTCGGTGCCCAGGTGCTCAATGCCGGTGACTATGAGCAGCGGCGCATGAACAAGATCATCATCTGCGCCCGTACCGTGGCCAACACGGTACCGCTGCTGACCTCCGGCACGCTGGTGGTGACCCCGGGCGATCGCGACGACATCATCCTCGCGGTGAGCCTGGCGGCGATCAACGGCGTGCCCCTGGCCGGCCTGCTGCTGACCAGCGACAGCAAGCCCGACCCGCGCATCCTCGGCCTGTGCCGCGGCGCCTTACAGGCCGGCTTGCCGATTCTCTCCGTGAGCACCGGCTCCTACGACACCGCCAACCAGCTCAATTCGCTGAACCGCGAGATCCCGGTGGATGACCGTGAGCGCGCCGAATTCATCACCGACTTCGTCGCCAGCCACCTGGACGCCGACTGGCTGCATCAGCGCTGCGGCACGCCGCGTGAGCTGCGCCTGTCGCCAGCGGTGTTCCGTTACCAGTTGATCCAGCGTGCCCAACAGGCCAACAAGCGCATCGTCCTGCCCGAGGGCGCCGAGCCGTTGCTGGTCCAGGCCGCCGCGCTGTGCCAGGCCCGCGGCATAGCCCGCTGCGTGCTGCTGGCCAAGCCGGAGGCGGTGGAAGCCGTCGCCCGCGCCCAGGGCATCACCCTGCCGCCCGACCTGGAGGTGCTGGACCCGGAACTGATTCGCGGCCGTTATGTCGAGCCCATGGTCGAGTTGCGCAAGAGCAAGAACCTCAACGCGCCAATGGCCGAACAGCAACTCGAGGATCCGGTGGTGATCGCCACCATGATGCTCGCCCTGGGCGAAGTCGATGGCCTGGTCTCGGGCCTGGTGCACTCCACCGCCAACACCATTCGCCCGGCCCTGCAACTGATCAAGACCGCGCCGGGCTCAAGCCTGGTCTCATCGGTGTTTTTCATGCTGTTCCCCGACCAGGTGCTGGTGTATGGCGACTGCGTGATGAACCCGCACCCCAGCGCCGCGGAACTGGCCGAAATCGCCCGGCAGAGCGCCGAGTCGGCCGAGTCGTTCGGCATCGCGCCACGGGTGGCGATGCTCAGCTACTCCAGCGATTCAGCGGCCAGTGACGAAGAAGTGGAAAAAGTGCGCGAAGCCACGCGCCTGGCCCAGCAGGCCGAGCATGACCTGCTGATCGACGGGCCGCTGCAGTACGACGCCGCCGCCAACCCCGAGATCGCCCGCCAGCTGGCGCCGTCGAGCCCGGTGGCCGGGCGCGCCACGGTGTTCGTGTTCCCCGACCTGAACACCGGCAATACCACCCACAAGGCGGTACAGCGCAGCGCCGATTGCGTCAGCCTTGGGCCGATGCTGCAGGGGCTGCGCAAGCCGGTCAACGACCTGCCGCGCGGGGCCCAGGTGGACGATATCGTGCATACCATCGCGTTGACGGCGATTCAGGCCAGCACCGTGCGCTGAATGCAGATGGGGCCGCTACGCGCCCCATCGCGGGTAAACCCGCTCCTACAGGTACAGTACAAACCTCAAGGCTTGCGCTGTACCTGTAGGAGTGGGTTTACCCGCGATGGGCTGCGTAGCGGCCCCACCGACTCAGCGTCTTGGCGACTTAGGGATACTGCTGAACGGTACCCTGCTGGTCATACTGCTGGCCTGGAATCGGCTTCAGGTTGACCTCGACCCGACGGTTCTGCGCGCGGCCATTGGCGTCGGCGTTGCTGGCAATCGGCTGGTCCGGGCCCATGCCGCGAACAGTCACCCGCGACGCATCCACGCCCTGCGAGGTCAGATAAGTGCTGACGGCCTGGGCGCGGCGCTGCGACAGGTCCATGTTGTGCTGGCGGCTGCCGGTGCTGTCGGTGAAGCCGACCACCTCGATGGTGTTCTGGTTGAACTGCTTGAACGAATTGGCGAGGTTGTTCAGCGGCGAGTAGAAGCTCGGGGAGATGTTCGCCGAGTCGGTGGCGAAGGTGATGTTGCCCGGCATGATCAGCTTGATCTGGTCACCCTGGCGCTGCACCTCGACGCCGGTGTTGGCCATCTTCGCGCGCAGCTCGGCTTCCTGCTTGTCGGCGTAGTAGCCATAGCCGGCGGCGGCGGCGCCCACCGCGGCGGCGCCGATCAGCGCGCCCTTGCCACGGTTGTTGTGGTCGATGGCGGCACCGGCGATGGCGCCGGCCAGCGCGCCCAGCCCACCGTACTTGGCGGTCTTGCTCATCCCTGTGGATTCCTGCGACTGGCCCTGGTTGTCATATGGGTTGGGGCTGGCACAACCGGACATCAGGGCAGCGGCGGTAGCGACGATAATCAGACGACGCATGGTGAACATGGACAAGCTCCTACTGAAATTCAAAAGTGCGGCGGATCACTCACGGATCTGTGCCAGCCTTGGATTGCAGCGCAGCGGAAAAATTCCATGAAACCTCAGGCGCGCACGAACGGGTTCTCGCGCATCTCGTCGCCGAGGCGGGTGTCCGGGCCATGGCCGGTCACCACGATGGCCTCTTCATCCAGGCGGTACAGGCGTTCCTTGATGGAACGAACGATAGCCCGCTGATCGCCACCCCACAAATCGGTACGGCCCACGCCCCGGCGGAACAGGGTGTCGCCGGCGATCAGCAGCTTGTGCTCGGCGAACCAGAAGCTCATCGAGCCCGGTGTGTGCCCGGGGGTGTGCAGCGCCACGCCGCAACCGCAGGCTAACTCCTCGTCGTCGCTCAGCCAGCGGTCCGGCGACGGTACGGGGGTGTAGGGCATGCCGAACATCTGGCACTGCATCTCGAGGTTGTCCCACAGCGGCTGGTCGGCCTTGTGCAGGTGCAACGTGGCGCCGGTCAGCGCCTTGAGCTTGCCGGAGGCGAGGAAATGATCGAAGTGGGCGTGGGTGTGGATGATGCTCACCAGCGTCAGGCCGTGGTGCTGCAGGCGGGCGAGGATCTTCTGCTCGTCACCGCCCGGGTCGACGACGATGGCTTTCTTGCTGACGGGGTCGCCGATCAGGGTGCAGTTGCACTGCAACGGACCTACGGGGAAGGTTTCGCGGATGAGGGAGGCAGGTAATGAGTTCATGTTCGGCCCAGGAGGGTATTTCGCTTATTTACACAGATTTGCTCGATTAAAGCATTGCAGTGCCTGTGAGATCGAGCGCCGCCCGCGCGGCGCATCGCGGATGAATCCGCTCCTACATCGGTGGCAACGTGGCCATGACCGATAGGCCATGGTTGTTCGCCTTGTTGGTACGACGCGTTTTTTTGGCTGGCGCGGCCGCCGCCCCGCCAAGCTCAAGCCAAGCGCCAAGGCTGGCAACCATGGCCTGACAGGTGCGGCACGTTGCAACGAATGTAGGAGCGGATTCATCCGCGATGCGCCGCGCGGGCGGCGCTTGATCTCCAGAGCACTGCAAGGCCATCGCCAAGCACCTGGCAGCCAAAACGCAGGGCCGACGTGCTCCTCAGGCTTTCAAGGCAGGTACAACCGGAACAACCCGCCGCCCAACGTCCCGCCATTGGCGATTTCAATTCGCCCGCGCACGCCGTTGCGCTCATGCAACGCGGCAATCCGCGCGGCAAAGTACAACCCCAGCCCGGTACTGCCACTCTGCGAATCGATACCCTGCACATAGTCATGCTGGCGCTCGAGCATGCGCTGTGGATAACCGGTGCCGTCGTCGTTGACGCTGATCACCAGTTGCTCGCCCTCCTCCTCGATGCTGATCAACAAAGCATGACCGGCATAGCGGATGGCATTGGTGAGCACGTTGGCAACGACCGAAGCAACCAGCTCGCGATCGAAGAACCCCAGCGGGCTTTCGGTCTCGATACGCCAGGTGGCGAGGATGTCGCGGTGCTTGATCACCTCTTCCTGGGCCGCCAACTGGGCCTCGATGAAGTCGTCGAGCTCGTGGTAATCCGGGCAGATGGGGAGCTGATTGACGCCCAGCTTGTACAGCCCCAGCAACTGCACCAGCATCCCGTTCAGGTGGCTGAGCTCGTGCTCCACCACGCCTTGCTCGGTGCCGCCGCGCAATTCTTCGGGCAAGCGCGCCAGCCATTGGCTGTGGGCATGGGTCAGTGCCGAGAGGGAGTTCTTCAGGTCATGCACGGTGGAGGCGATCACCGTGGAGAAATCCAGCCCCTGGTTGTCCTGGTTCATGCGCCGAACACCCGGATATGCAATTTTCGGTAACGGTCGTAGCGGCTGTCGCTGGCAGGAATGCCGGCCACGCTGGTCAGGCAGTTGCGGCATTCCTGCATGACGGCGGGTGGCGGCGTCTCGCCACCGATGCGCAGCAGCGCCTGGGCGGTGTTCAAGGCGATACTGATGTTCTTCGGCTGCAACGACAGCGCCTTGCGGAACATGCCCAGCGCCTCGTTGAGCTGCCCACCCTGATAGCTGCGCACGCCTTGACGGTTCAGATCCACCGCCTCGGTCACGGCACCGAGCACCGTGGGGTCGTCGGTGAGCTTGGCCACGCTCTGCATGACCTTGGGATCATCACCGTAGGTCTCCACGCACCCCTTGAGAATCGAGGTGCCCGCCGCGTCCTGGCCAAGCTGCTGCAACTGCTTGGCCACGGTCAGCGCCGCTTCGACCGAGAAGAACTGCTCCATCTTGTCCAGACGCTGCATGGCCTGCTCGGTGAGTTTGGCCGCGGTTTCCGCGTCACCGGCCTGTTGCAGGCTGGCGGCCTTCATCAAGCGTGCGCGCACCTGCAGGCCCTGGTCCTCGACGTTCTCCTTGGCCACTTCGCTGAGCACGGTGTTGATTTCGACGCGGGTACGGGCATCGAGACCATTACCGGCGTTCTTGTTCATGAGGGCCTGGACCAGGCCCAGGTTGCTTTCGGCATCCTTGTAGCGCGAGCTCTGCCCTTGGTTCACGGCGTGGCGGAAGGCCTTCGAAGCACTTTCGAAATCGGCGTTGTCCAGGGCCAGCTTGCCCAAGGCGGCCTGGCGGCGCACGGCGAGCGGCGACAGACGCACCGCTTCTTCAAGCATGTGCTGGGCACGTCGGGTTTCACCCTGGGCGACCAGCACCTCCGCCATGCCGTCATACAGGTTGGGCATGATCGGGAAGGCTTTGAGCGCCTGTTCGTAGACGCCTTGGGCCTGTGCATGCTGGCCACGCTTGTGCAGCAGGTTGCCCAGTGCGGCGTAGACCCACGGCTGTGGGCGGCTGGCGAGGATGCTCTTGAGGAACTTCTCGAGTTCCTCGAAACGGTTCAGGTCACGCAGTGCGTCGGCGCGATAGCGCAGGCACAGCGGGGCAAAGCGTGGATCCTTCTTGCACAGCTCCGCACAAGCCGCGAGCACTTCGGCCGGGCGAGAACGGTCGAGCGCCTGGAGGATCGGTTTGAGCAGTGTCTTGCGCTGGGTGAGTTTCTCCAGCCGCTGGGCCAGGCCGACCCGATTGAAAGGCTTGGTCAGGTAGGCGTCGGGTTCGTGCTCGATGGCACTGAGCACAATGGACTGGCTGCTCTCGGCCGTGACCATGATGAACACGCACTCATGGCTGATGAGCTTGTCGAGGATCAGGTCCTCGAGCACCTGCTGGCCATTCTTCTTGCCATCGCCCAGATGGAAGTCCTGGAGGATGAAGTCGTAGCGCTTTTGCCCGCACATGCGCAGCGCCTGCTCGCCGCTGTCTGCGGTATCCACGTCGCGCACGCCCAGCTCCCGCAGCATGGAGCGGGTCGAGGTGCGAAAGTCGGTGAAATCGTCGACGATCAGAAAGCTTTTTTGCCCGTACTGCAGCATCAACACGACCTGTATGCGAAGAAATGGGGAGAAGGCGCGCGACGATGCATGGCGCCGAATCCTGTATCGGCAGCGGGTCGGGAAAGATGAGCCCTGGAATGACGCTGGCGGGTTACGCCAGCAGCCCCAGGGACTTGGCCCTGGCCACGGCCTGGGTGCGGCGCTCGACACCCAGCTTGCCGTTGATATGGCTGGCGTGGGTCTTGACCGTGTGCAGCGAGATGAACAGGCGCTCACTGATTTGCTGGTTGGAGCAGCCCTGGGCAATGAGTTCCAGCACAGCCAGCTCACGACCACTGAGCGCCTCGGTAGCGCCGAGGTCATTCGCCGGCGCCTCAGGGAGACGCGCCAGCAGTTCAGCCTGGGCAGGGCTGACGGCCTGGCCCGCCAGTTGCTCACGCAACCAGGTGGGGTGATCCTCGAGCAACCGCTGGAATGCCTGCAACGCGCCACCTTGAGCCGCCTCGAGTGCCTGGGGCAACAACCTGCCCGCCTCGGGCTCCCGGCCTTCAGCGAGCAACAGGCCGATCAACTGGCACAACGCACTGACCACCAGTGTCATGCCGCCGCTGGCCTGCCCTCGCTCGACCAGCATGCGCAAACGTGCCTCGGCCTCGCGTGGGCGATCCAGCACGCGCTCCAGCAATGCCTGCTGCAGTTCGATGTGCAGGGGCAGCAGCGGGTGAAACTCGGGGGCGGCCGCAGGTTGCTCGCCGCCATAGGTCTGCCCCAGACGCAGCAACCAGGATTCGGCCAGGTCCGTCCGCCCCTGGGCCAGCCACAGCTCGCATTTCACCAGGGTGATCATGGCCAGGTAGAAGATCGGTGGCACGTCCCAGATATGCATCAGCCGCTCAGCTTCGGCCAACTCCGCGAATGCCTCGGCGAAGCGCCCTTCACGACCATCGAGCGAGGCGATCACGCAATGGCCGATCAACACGCTGATATCGCGGCAGCTACGTGCCTCGCTGAGGCCCGCACGCAAGCGAGCGCGCCCCTGGACAGGCTGGAGGCGCGCGGCCAACAGGTAGCCTTCGTACAGTGTCAGGCGAGCGCGCACGGCGTACAGGCGCTGCCCCGACAACCCCTGTAGCCGTAGCAGCCCTTGACGCACTTCATCCTGAGCCCTCAGCGCTTCGCCGCGGGCATGCAGCACCCGAGCCCGATCGTAGTGGGCCAAGGCTTCGAACAAGGGGTTGCCGACCCGCTGGGCCAGTTCCAGCGCCTCACGGTTCCACCCCCGCGCACGCCAGAAGTCACCATCGGCGATAGCCAGGTTGGACAGTGTGGACAGGCAAACCAGGCGCTGGCCGTAGCGCTTGCAGGGCAGGCTTTGCAAAGCCTCGCCGCAGTACGCCTGGGTACGTTCACGGTCACCCCGGCCACGGGCGATGACGCCACTGAGCGCCAGCCATTGGGCCAGCATCGACTTCTGGGCCGTGGCCGATGGTGCTGGCAGGAAACGGCTGAGGTAGCCCGCAAGCTCTTCGGCGGCGTCCAACTGGCAGGCAAGCCCCAAGGCCCAGCTGTACAGCACGATCAGCCGTGGCGTGCTGATGAGCAGGCTGTCGGGCAGGTCCATTTTCCAGCGCAGCAGCATGCCGACGTTCTGTTCAGCAAGCAGTTGCTCCTCGGACAGGCTTTGCACCAGGTCGGCGGCCACATCCAGATGGCCCGCGCGCAAGGCCTGCTCCACGGCCTCATCGAGCAGCCCCTGCCCTTCGAACCAACGACACGCACGCAGGTGCAGCGCCACCAACGGCTCGCTCGCCTGACGGCTACGCAACAGATCGGAGAACAAATGGTGATAGCGGAACCAGCGCCCGTGCTCGTCGAGCGGCACCAGGAACACCTGGTGGGCCTGCAAGTAGCGCAAGACCTCTGAACTGTCATTGCGCTCGCGCAGGGCATCGCACAGCTCGGAACAGAAGCGTTCCTGGCAAGCGGTGTCATAGAGGAATGCCTGCACTGGCGCAGGCAGCATATCGATGACTTCCTCCAGCAGGTAGTCACGGATCAGCCCCTCGCCGCCATGCAGGGCCTGGGGCAAGGCGTTATCGTCACCGGACTCGCTGGCCGCCAACTGCCAGAAACGCAGGCCGGCGACCCAGCCATCGCTGCGCTGGATCAGGTTGTCGAGGGCCTGGCCACGCAAACCGGTGGGCTGGCGACCGATCACAGCCAGCGCTTCGTCCGGCGTGAGGCGCAAGTCCTGCTCGTTGAGCTCGACCAGTTGCCGTGAAAGCCGCAGGCGAGCCAGGTGCCAATCGGGGCGCTGGCGGCTGGTGACCAGCAGCACCAGGCCAGGCGGCAGGTGATTGAGGAAGAATTGCAGGCAGCGATCGAGCACCGGCCCCTGGGCGAGATGGTAGTCGTCGAGTACCAGCAGCAAGGGCGTGTCGGGTTGCAGATAGAGCGCCAGCTCGTCGAGCAGGCCATCGAGCCACTCTTCGAAGGCGAAAGGCTGGTGGCGCTGACGCATCTTGAGCAACCCGAGGGCCTGTCCGCCCAATGCTGGACAGAATTGCTGGAGACCTTCGAGCAAGCGTTCAAGGAAACGCCCGGGGTCAGCGTCGCGTTGGCTCAGGCCGAGCCAAAGGCTGCGCCAGTGAGAAGACAGATCCTGGCAGAACTCGATGGCGAGGGAACTCTTGCCGAAGCCCGCCGGTGCGTTGACCAACAACAAGCGCCCCATGAGCCCTGCCTGCAAACGCTGGCACAGCCGCGCCCTCGGTACATGCGCCTCCGGCAGCGGCGGCCGGAAGAAACGCCCGTCCAGCAGGCCCAAGGCCTGACTGGCAACTCCATGCGTACGGGACAGGTCTGTCATGGCCGGCTCGTTCTGATTGTAAGGCTTCGGCGGTACGGATCTTTGCGAGACTAGCGGCAAACGCCACGCAATTGAAGATGATGGGGGCGCTTCGAGCAAAAAAGACTACGACAAAACGAAACAAGACTGATCGACATCAGCGGGGTCGATACCTCGTCATCAATGCAGGGTAGAACATCCCTGCCGGATTCAACCCACGCCACAACAGAAACGCCCCGGCAAGCCGGGGCGTTCTGGGGGATCACACGGAGTGGGTGACAATCAGCTCAACGTACGCCCGACTGCCGCAGGGCCGCTGGCTGGAAGTCGGCCTTGCTGGCACTGAAGCCGAAGTCGTAGGCGCTCTTCTCTTCGTTCTTCATGCCCAGGGCCAGGTAGCGGCCCGATTGCAGGTCGTAGATAGCCTCGAGGGTGTACCACGGCACCTGCACATTGTAGTACGGCTGGGCATGGGCCTCGGAGACGCGCCACAGCTGGTTGCGACCGTCGTACTGGTCGATCACCGCAGCTTGCCAGGTGTCCTCGTCGATGTAGAAGTCACGCTTGGCATAGATGTGCCGCTGGCCAGGCTTGAGGGTGGCGACCACGTGCCAGACACGGCGCAGCTCGTAACGCGCCAGGTCCTGGTTGATGTGGCCGGGCTTGATGATGTCCGAATACTTGAGCTTGGGGTCATCGAGCTTGTAGGCGTTGGAGGCGATGTACATCTCCTTCTTGCCTTCGAGCTTCCAGTCGTAGCGATCCGGCGCGCCGTTGTACATGTCCAGGTTGTCGGAAGTGCGCAGGCCGTCGGCCGCGGTACCCGGGCCGTCGTACGAAACCTGAGGTGCCTGGCGCACACGGCGCTGGCCGGCGTTGTAGATCCAGGCCTTGCGCGGCTCCTTGACCTGGTCGAGGGTTTCGTGGACCAGCAGCACGGTACCGGCCAGGCGTGCTGGCGCGGTCACTTCCTGCATGAAGTAGAACAGGATGTTGCCCGGGTTGTTCGGGTCGTAATCCTTCATCTTGTCGCGGAAGACGAACTGGTCCTTGAAGTAGACCAGGCTGTAGGAGCCGTTCTGCTGCGGGGTGGCCTGCGTTACCAGACGGGTCACGCTGCCACCGCGGTAGCGGGTGATGTGGTTCCAGATCACTTCCACGCCATCCTTCGGAATCGGGAACGGGATGGCGGTGCGGAAGTTCTCGAGGCCGTTGCCGCCCCCGACCAGGGTGGTCTTGGTGGCATTTTCCTTGATCGCGGCGAACACATCGTCCGGCACGGTTGAGCCACGGTGGGTCTTGTACACCGGAATCTTGTAGGTGTCCGGGTAACGCTTGAGCATCGCCAGCTGGCCCGGCGAAAGTTTGTCCTTGTACTGGTCGGCGTTCTGCGCGGTGATGGTGAACAGCGGTTTCTCGCTGCCGAACGGGTCGGAGAGGAAGCCCTTGCTGTCGACCGTGCCGGCGGACTTCGACAGCGGCTCCCAGGGGCCGATCGAACCATCGGCATTGCCGGCCTTTTCCGCGCCCATTGGGGTGAGGGTCGAGCCCAGCTTGGCCGCCTCGCTGGCGGAAACCGCAGCCATGACGCTGGTCGCCAGCAGGGACAGGCCCAGTACACCGGCTTGCAGCAGACGTGTGGTCATTTTCATTCTGTTGTCGTCCTGGATCAGTGTTCTTAGAAGTTCACGCCGAAGCTGAGGGCGACGAAGTCGCGGTCATCCACGGTGGTGTACTTGCCGTCGAAGAAGTTGGTGTACGACAGGCTGGCCGTGTAAGTGTTCTGGTATTCGGCGTCCAGGCCCAGGCTGATCGCCTTGCGACCTTCCTCGAAGTTGCCGCCAGGGCCCGGCGAGTAGCCGGAGACATCGTGGGACCAGGCCACGTTCGGCTTGAGGTTGACCCCGGCGAAGACGTCGTTGTAGTCCCAGATCACCCGGGCGCGGTAGCCCCAGGAGGTGCTGGTGGTGTAACCGTCGTTCTCGCACTTGCGGTTGAGGTTGGCGGTGGAGGCGCCAGCACCGGCACCGGCGATGGTGCTGGCATTGAGTGCCTGGCAGGTGTCGGCACCGCCCGTGGCGGGCAGCGGGCCAGGGCCGTAGACCGGGTCACGGCCGTAGCGGACTTCGTGGGCGCTTTCCAAGCCACCGACGTGGGTAACGCCCACCTCTCCGACGACGGTCATGCGGCTGGCGCCCATCACCTGGTCGAAGAAGTGCGTCAGGGTGGTCTGGAACTGGGTGATCTCCTTGCGGCGATAACCATGCAGGTCCTGGCCAGGGACGCCATTGAGCAGCGAGGCGTTGGCCAGCGCGCCACCGATCGGACGCACACCGGCGAACAGGATATCGGTGGTGTTCAACTGCACTGGGGCGTTGGGGCGGTAGCTCAGCTCGCCGCTCCAGGCCGTGCCGGTGGGTAGCGTCGTGGAGAAGCTCAGGCCGTAGAGACGGATGTCCTCAGGGTACTCGACGAAGTACTTCGAGTTGCCCGCGACGATCAGCGGTGCCAGCGACCTCAGCTGGGCCGGCAGGCCGGCCAGGCCGGCGTAAACCGACGGTGCGGCACCGGTGGCGCTGAAGATCGGCGCGCGGCTGTGGTAGTTCATGAAGTAGGCACCGAACTCGGTGTCCAGCGGTTCGAACATGTAGCGCATGGCGACGCCGAACTGGCCGCTGTCGCGGGCGTCACGGTCCGGGCCGCGGCCGACCATCACGCCTTCCTCGTTGATGTTCACGCCACGGGTGGCGAGGAACTGCTGGGCCGCCACCGGCACCGTGCGGCTGCTGTTGAGCACCCGCAGGTTGTTGTTGCAACCATCAGCAATGATGTCGGGCTGCGAGAAGAAGGTACCGCAGTTGTCGACGACGGTCTGGTCCCATTCGAGCTGGTAGAAGGCCTCTGCCGACAGGTTGTCGGTGAGGCTCTGGGAGATGTAGAACATGTTGACCGGGATCAGGCCTTCCTTCACCTCGGCGCCCGGTCGGCGGAAGGCGGACACGTCGATCGGGTTGATCGAGTTGATGCCGCCACCGATGAAGGTGCTCTCACCCCAGCTCACCACCTGCTTGCCCAGGCGCACCGAGCCTGGCAGGTCGGCGATGGAGTAGTTGTGGTAGACGAAGGCGTCGAGCAGCTCCGCACCTGAGGACTTGGCGCCCTCCTTGCGGTTGGAGTCGCTGATGTCCTTGAACTCGCGGTGCTCGTCCTTCAGTTCGAAGTCGTACCAGTACTTGCCACGGACGAATACGCCGGTGTCACCGTACTTGAGCTCGAGGTCGTGGATGCCCTTGAAGATTTTCGAGAAGGTCTCGCCCTTCTTGAAGTTGAGGTGGCCGTCGTCGGAGGTCTGCGACAACCCCTTGCCGCCGTTGTTGACCCCGATGAGGTTCTTGTTCGGATTGGCTGTCGACCAGCTGGCGCCGATGGAGAGCGACGAGTCGAACTGGCCTTCGATTTCACCGATGTTGAAGCTGACCGCGAAAGCAGGACTTGCAAGCGTGGAAGCGAGGCTGACGGCCAAGGGCAGACGTGCCCGGCGCCAGAACGGGTTTGCAGATGTCATCGACGCTACTCCATGTACTTTTTTGTTATGGCAGTGAGTCCTTTCAGAAACGGCCGAGCGCCTGGTGAAACCGGCTCCTGCCCGAGGTGCCACGACGGTGCGCGGCGCCCTCCCCCATTCCTGAAAATCCCCTGGCCCGACTATAGCCAGCGACCACAGGTGCTAGATCCCTCTAAAGTGTGATTTGCGCTCCCTGCTGCTGGCCCGCCCCAAAAGACCGGCCTGTGCGCTGGCAGTGGTGAAGCATGGCTCAATTTTTCCGTTTGACAAGACACCACCCTCTCTAGCGTGCGGGTCGCGATCTGGCGACCGCGACCCGCGAGGGCGGCTACAGCGTGGAGAGGAATGCGCTGTTACTGGCCTGCCATTGGCTGATGTCCACGCGGATGCGCTTCTTGTCGAGCTTGCCGACACTGGTCTTGGGAATTTCAGTAACAATGGCGATCTGGCTGGGAATCGCCCACTTGTTGATATGCCCCTGCTCGACGAAAGGCTTGAGGTGTTCCTTCAGGCTGCGCGCGTCGATATCCTGCCCCTCGCGCACCACCAGCAGCGCGAACGGGCGCTCGCCCCACTGCGGATCAGGCACGCCGACCACCGCGACTTCGCGCACCGCCGGGTGACGGCTGACCAAGTCCTCGAGGTCGAGCGACGAGATCCACTCGCCCCCGGTCTTGATCACATCCTTGATGCGGTCGCGGATATCGATAAAGCCCATGCCATCGAGGGTGGCGACGTCACCGGTGTGCAACCAGCCGCTCTGCCAGAGCTCTTCGCTCTTCTGCGGCTCGCGGAAGTAGCCCATGGTCAGCCAGGGCGCGCGCAGCACCAGTTCGCCCTGGGTTTCGCCATCCGCAGGCAGGAAGTTGCCATTGCCATCGACGATGGCGGCCTCGACCAGCGGCACCGGTACCCCGGCCTTGATCCGGTAGCTGGTGCGCTCATCCTCGCTGCCGGCCTGCAGCTCGTCGTTCAGGTGCGCGGCGCTGATCAGCGGGCAGGTCTCGGACATGCCGTAGGCGGCGGTGAGCTGGATACCCCGGGCCAGCGCAGCTTCATACAACGCACGGTTGAGCGCACTGCCACCGATGATGATCTTCCAGCCACCGAAGTCCTGGCCGGCGGCCGACGGGCAGTTGAGCAGCATCTGCAGGATGGTCGGCACGCAGTGGGAGAACGTCACCTTCTCTTCACGCCACAGCTTGATCAGCATGTCTGGCTCGTAGCGCCCCGGGTAGACCTGCTTGATCCCCATCATGGTCGCCGCGTAGGGGATGCCCCAGGCGTGGACATGGAACATGGGCGTGATCGGCATGTAGACGTCGTTGCTGCTCAGCAACCGCACGCTGTCCAGGCTGCCGAGCACGGAGGTTTCGGCCAGGGTGTGCAGCACCAGTTGGCGGTGGGTGAAATACACCCCCTTGGGGTTGCCGGTGGTGCCGGTGGTGTAGAACGTGGTGGCCACCGAGTTCTCGTCGAAGTCGGGGAAGTCGTAGTGCGGGCTGGCCGCGGCCAACAGTTGCTCGTACTCACCGCGCAGGCCCGGCAGGTCGGCGGTCTTGTCCGGCCCGTCGGTCAGCAGCACGGTCCCCTGTACCGTGGTCAGTTGCCCGGCAATGGCCTGGTAGAGGCCAATGAAATCACTGTTGACCAGCACGAAGCGGTCTTCGGCGTGGTTCATGGTGTAGAGGATCTGTTCCGGCGACAGGCGCACGTTGATGGTGTGCACCACCGCGCCGATCATCGGGATGGCGAACATGCATTCGAGATAGCGGTGGCTGTCCCAGTCCATCACCGCCACCGTGTCACCCGCCTTGACGCCGGCTGCGGTCAGCACGTTGGCAAGCCGGGCGATGCGCTCGCCCAGTTGCGGATAGGTGAGGCGGATCTGGTCGCGGTAGACGATCTCGCGGGTCTTTTCATAGCGGCTGCCGGACATCAGCAGGCGCTTGATCAGCAGTGGAAATTCGTAGGCGCCTTCTGCGGGCTTGATGATGCGCGTCTGCAACATGGGTATCCCTTTTCTGTGATGCGGGCCGGACAGCTCTGGGATCCACTCTAGATCGGTGACGCGCCGGTCAAATCAGCCGAAGGAATGATTTGCCGCGCAAAGGTATGAGCGGCGACGCCGGCGTTGACGAACGGCACCGGCGGGCCAGACACTGCCCAGATTGGATCGCGCCCCCTTGTAGGAGCGGGTTTACCCGCGAATCAGGCAACGCGATGCATGGCACGGGCTTCGCCCGTGTTCGCGGGTAAACCCGCTCCTACAGAGTCCCGCCGGCCAAACCCACCGCGGCGACCGAACCACTCCCACATCGGAGCCCCCATGCCCAGCCCACGTCGTGCCGTGTTTCTCGACCACCCGTCCCTGGACCTCGGTGACCTCGACCTTTCCCCCCTGCGGGACCAGTTCGACGATCTGCAACTGTTCTCCACCACCCGCCCCGACCAGGTGGCCGAGCGCCTGCAGGGCGCCGTGGCGGTGATCAGCAACAAGGTGATGCTCGACGCCACCAGCCTGGCCGCCAACCCTCAGCTCAAGCTGATCCTGGTCGCCGCCACCGGCACCAACAATGTCGACCTGGCCGCCGCCCGCGCCCAAGGCATCACGGTGTGCAACTGCCAGGGCTACGGCACGCCATCGGTGGCCCAGCACACCCTGGCCCTGCTGCTGGCCTTGGCCACGCGCCTGTGCGACTACCACCAGGCCGTGGCCAAGGGCGAATGGGCCAAGGCCAGCCAGTTCTGCCTGCTGGACTTCCCCATCGTCGAACTCGAAGGCAAGACCCTTGGCCTGCTCGGTCATGGCGAGCTGGGTGGCGCGGTGGCGCGGCTGGCCGAGGCGTTCGGCATGCGCGTGCTCAGCGGGCAGATCCCCGGGCGCCCGACACGCGATGATCGGCTGCCACTCGATGAACTGTTGCCTCAGGTCGACGCCCTGACCTTGCACTGCCCGCTCAACGATCGCACCCGACACATGATCGGTGCCCGCGAGCTGGCCTTGCTCAAGCCCGGTGCACTGGTGGTCAACACCGCCCGCGGTGGGCTGATCGACGAACAGGCCCTGGCCGATGCCCTGCGCAGCGGTCACTTGGGCGGCGCGGCCACCGATGTGCTCAGTGTCGAGCCCCCGGTCAATGGCAACCCTTTGCTGGCGGCGGATATTCCCCGCCTGATCGTGACCCCGCACAGCGCCTGGGGCGCGGTGGAGTCGCGCCAGCGCATCGTTGGCCAGCTCGCCGAAAACGCCCAGGCGTTCTTTACCGGGCAGCCGCGGCGAGTGGTCGGCTGAGCCGGCGAAGGCTCTGGTACACTGCGCGACTTTTTCCAGGAGGCGCCGTTTATGGACCCGCGCAGTGAAGTAATGCTCCGCCAGGCGGAGCTGTTCCAGGGGCCGCTGCTGATCGCCGGCGCCCCCGCCGATGGCCTGCTCGGCCAACTGCCCAAGGCCCACGGCTGGACTTGGCACGCAGGCGACCAGGCGCTGCTTGAAAGCCGCTTCGGCAATCGCTGCCACCACGGCGTGGGTGTGCCTGAAGTGGCCTTCGACGCCGCCATCCTGTTCCTGCCCAAATCCCGCGAACTGGCCGCCTACCTGCTCAACGCCCTGGCCGCGCGCCTGGCAGGGCGCGAGCTGTACCTGGTGGGTGAGAAACGCGGCGGCATCGAGGGCGCGGCGAAACAGCTGCAAGCATTCGGCAAGCCCCGCAAGCTCGACAGCGCGCGCCACTGCCAGCTGTGGCAGGTGACCGTCGACCACGCCCCCGAGGCCAAGCCGCTGGAAAGCCTGGCCGAGCGCTTCGAGCTGCCGCTCGAGGACGGCCCGTTGCAAGTGGTCAGCCTGCCGGGGGTATTCAGCCACGGTCGACTGGACAAGGGCACCGCCCTGCTGCTGGAACACCTTGACGGCTTGCCCAGTGGGCATGTTCTGGACTTCGGTTGTGGTGCTGGTGTGCTGGGCGCGACGATCAAGCGCCGCTACCCACAGAGCCAGGTCACCCTGCTGGATGTCGACGCCTTTGCCGTCGCCGCCAGCCGCCTGACCCTGGCGGCCAATGGTCTGGAGGGGCAAGTGATCAGCGGTGATGGTATCGACGCCGCACCGGGAGAGCTGGACCTGATCCTGAGCAATCCGCCCTTCCACACCGGCGTGCACACCGATTACCAAGCCTCGGAAAATCTGCTGAAAAAATCCGGCGAACATCTGCGAAAGGGTGGCGAAATTCGCCTGGTAGCCAACAGCTTCCTACGCTACCAACCGCTCATCGAGGGCGCCCTTGGCAACTGCGAGATCCGCGCCGAGGCGCAGGGCTTTCGCATCTACCGGGCGACACGCGGGTAAAAACAAGGCTTGCCGAAACCGCCCAGCGTAGGCAGAATCCGCTCCGTCCTAGGGGAGTAGTCTCCCGCGAGCCCCCGCTCGCCCGGTACGCGTCAACACACTTGGCCCACAGGCCATGGCGCGTGCGACCCACGATCTGCGCAGACAGGTCCAGGGTTTGACAAGACCTATGACACGCACACCTTACCCGGGGCGGGGAGGTCGTACGTGTCATAGCCGTGTCGACCCGCCCCCGTAGGAATCCTGATGCTGGAATCTCTGCTCGTCCCCACCGCCATCGTTGCCCTCGCCGAAATCGGCGACAAGACGCAACTGCTCGCGCTCATCCTGGCCGCGCGTTTTCGCAAGCCCTGGCCGATCATCGCCGGCATCATCGCCGCCACCCTGGCCAACCACGCCGCCGCGGGCGCCGTGGGTGCCTGGGTCAGCAGCTTCTTCAGCGAATCCGTGCTGCACTGGATCCTCGCCGCGAGCTTCACCGCCACCGCGCTGTGGACCCTGGTGCCGGACAAGATGGACGATGACGAAGCCAGCAACGCACGCCGTTTCGGGCCGTTCCTGACCACACTGATCGCGTTCTTCCTGGCTGAGATCGGCGACAAGACCCAGGTCGCCACGGTGATGCTGGCCGCCCAGTACCCGCACCTGATCATGGTGATCATCGGTACCACCCTGGGCATGCTGATTGCCAACGTGCCGGTGGTACTGGCGGGCAACTTCGCCGCGGAGAAACTGCCGTTGACGCTGATCCGTCGCCTGGCGGCGGCGGCGTTCATCGTGCTGGCCGTCGTCGCGGTGTATTCGGCGATGAAGACCAGTGGCTGGATAGGCTGAAGACCCTGTAGGAGCCAGCCTTGCTGGCGAACCCCACACCGCGGTGCATGGCACCGGCTTTGCCGGTGTTCGCCGGCAAGCCGGCTCCTACAGAGGGCCCCGGTGAATTACTTCTTGGCAGCCTGATACAGCGGCATCACCTTCGGAATCGCCGCTTGCAACGAGGCGATCCGGCTGCTCGACGCCGGGTGAGTACTCATGAACTCAGGCGGCGCGCCTTCGGACGCCTTGCTCATCTTGTTCCACAAGGTGATCGCGGCGTTCGGGTCGTAGCCGGCGCGGGCCGAGAGTTCCAGGCCGATCAGGTCGGCTTCGTTCTCGTTGGCGCGGCTGTTGGGCAGGGTCATGGCGTAGTTCACCACGGTATCGGCCAGCGCCATGCTGTCCTGGCCCAGGCCGAAGATCGCACCGGCGCCCTGGCGGGCCATTTCCACGCCATAGGCCTTGGACATCGCTTCACGGCCGTGCTCGCGCAGGGCGTGGGCAATTTCGTGGCCCATGACTGCGGCGATCTCGGCGTCAGTCAGCTTGAGCTGATCGATCAGGCCGGTATAGACGATGATCTTGCCGCCCGGGCCGCAGTTGGCGTTCAGCTCGTCGCTCTTGATGACGTTGACTTCCCATTTCCATTGCGCGGCATCCGGCCGGAACTGTGGTGCCTGGGCGATCAGACGATCGGCGATGGCCTGCACGCGCTTGGCGTCGGCGCTGCTTTTATCCAGGACGCCCTTGCTAGACGCCTCACCGAGGGTCTGCTGATAGGACTGGGCGTACATCTGGTTGACCTCATCGGTCGAGAGCATGCTGAACATGTACTGCTTACGCTCGACGCCGACGGCGCCACCGCTGGTGGTATTGACCGCCTGGCAGCCGCCCAGCAGGACGCTGGCGCTCAACATGCTGACAACGAATGACTTACGCATTTAAAACACTCCCTTTTTACGTGCCGCGTATCCTAGGCCCAGTCGCCTGGCCCCGCCAGAGCCGCAGGGAAGATTTCTTCTCGCCCCTCATGCTTTCGTATTAGCCCGCCGATAACCCGGGGACACGACCTCCTTGCGCGCGGAGCCTTCCATGAAGTTCAAGTCGATCCAGTTTTCCGTGGCCGCCCTGGCCGGTGCCATCGTACTGAGCATTGTCGCCGCCCTGGTGCTCTATGCCGTGTATTCCGGCGAACGCACCCAGGCGCTGGTACAGCAGCGCACCCAGCAACAGTTCGAAAGCGTGATCGAACAGCGCCTGTCGGCGCTGGCCCGCACCCAGGTCAGCGAGATCCAGCGCGGCCTGGAGGCACCGCTGTCGATCGCCCGCGGCCTGGCCACCGGCAATGCGATGATCGGCATGCAAGGCGCCGACGGCCGGCCACTGATGCGGGTCGACCGCGAACACCTGATCAACCAGCTCAAGCGCACCGTCGAGGCCAACCCGAGCGTGCTCGGCGCCTACCTGGGCTGGGAGCCGAATGCCCTCGACCACGACGACGCCCGCTATGTCGGCAGCAACATGGTCGGCATCGACAGCGCCAGTGGCCGCTTCCTGCCCTGGTGGTTCCGCAACGGCGATGGCAGCCTCGGCCAGGACAAACTGGCCGACGTCGACGACCGCACTGTGCTGGCCACCGGCGTGCGCGCCAGCGAGTACTACCTGTGCCCGAAAGAGTCGAAGAAAGCCTGCGTGATCGACCCGGCCCCTTATAAAGTGGGCGACAAGATGGTCATGCTCGCCTCCTTCGTCGAGCCGATCATGGTCGACGGCCAGTTCAAGGGCATGGCCGGTGCCGACCTGTCGGTGAACTTCATCCAGGACCTGCTCAATGCCGCTGATCGCCAGCTGTACAATGGCGCCGGTGAACTGGCCCTGGTGTCGAGCAACGGCCGTCTGGTGGCCTACACCCGCGACCCGGCCAAGTTCGGCGAAAAGGCCAGCGACGTGCTGGATGCCGATGAAGCAAGCACCCTCAAGAACCTCGCTGGCGAAGGCCTGCACTACAAGGTCGAGACGGCCAAGGACCGCATCGAGCTGTACCTGCCGTTCAAGGTAGCCAGCACCGACGCCCGCTGGACCCTGCTGCTGGAGCTGCCGCTCAGCACCGTAATGGCCGACGTCAACCAGCTGCAAAAGGACCTGGCCGAACAACGCCGCACCGATATCGCCGGCATGACCGTGGTCGGCCTGGGCATCGCTGCCCTGGGCCTGCTGGTGATCTGGCTGCTGGCCCACGGCATCGCCCGACCGCTCAAGCAGATGGTCGCCATGCTCGACGACATCGCCCAGGGCGAGGGTGACCTGACCCGCCGCCTGCAAAGCGACCGCGCCGACGAGCTGGGCGCCATCGCCAAAGGCTTCAACACCTTCCTGGCCAAGTTGCAGACGATGATCAGCCAGGTGGTCAGTTCGGTGCAGAAGGTCAGCGACTCGTCGGAGCACACTGCCGACATCGCCATCCGCACCAACCAGGGCGTGCATAAGCAGATGGCCGAGATCGACCAGGTGGCCACCGCCGTGCACGAAATGACCGCCACGGCCCAGGATGTGGCGCGCAACGCCACCCAGGCGGCCCAGGCCGCCAGCGACGCCGACCGCGCCGCCAACGAGGGCCTGGATATCGTACGCGGCACCTCGCACTCGATCAGCGCCTTGGCCACCGAAATCGGCCGCGCGGTGACCGTGGTCCAGGACCTGGCCCGCGACAGCGAGAATATCAACGCCATCCTGGTGGCCATCCGCGCCATCGCCGAGCAGACCAACCTGCTGGCACTGAACGCAGCCATCGAGGCCGCCCGGGCCGGCGAGCAAGGCCGTGGCTTCGCCGTGGTCGCCGACGAGGTGCGCAACCTGGCGCAGAAAACCCAGCAGGCCACCGAAGAAATCCAGCACATGATCCAGCAGTTGCAGCAGGGTACGCGGGAAGTGGTGCGGGTGATGGAGGAGAGCCAGGGCAAGACCGATGTCAGCGTACAGCAGGCCAGCCGCGCCGCCGAATCGCTGGAAAGCATCACCCAGGCAGTGTCGGTGATCAACGACATGAACACACAGATCGCCAGCGCCGCCGAGGAGCAGAGCGCGGTGGCCGAGGACATCAACCGTAACGTGATCAACATCGGCCAGGTGGCCGGCGAAGTGGCCGGTGGTGCCGACGAGTCGAGCCAGGCCAGCGCCGAGCTGACCAAGCTGGCAGAGCAGCAACGGCGCTTGATCAATCAGTTCAGGGTTTGAAATGCAGCAGACCTGTAGGAGCGGCTTCAGCCGCGAACACCGGCCATGCCGGTGCCAGGCACCGCGTCGCTCGCATCGCGGCTAAAGCCGCTCCTACACCGGCGTCAGGCACTCCGGCCCATTGAGCTTCGGATCGTTGACGAAATACGCCAATGCCCTTTCGCGCAGGGCAGTCGGCGGCTTGGCCAACAACTCGTGCAGCCGCGCCAGGGGCGTCTCCGGGTCCAGCCAGATCGCCTGCTCGGCCTCATCCAGGATCAACGGCCGACGCTGGTTCACCGCCGCCTGGGTGACCACCGCGCAGCTCAGCCACGCCTGTTCCTGTACCGGATAGACTTCCCACACCGCCGCGAAAAACAGCGAAGCCCCCTCCCCCGGCGTCACCCAGTACGGGCGTTTGCGCGCCGTGCCGCGCCATTCGTAGAAACCGTTGGCCGGCATCAGGCAGCGCCGCTGGCGCAGCGCTTCGCGGAACATGGGTTGCTCGGCGAGGGTTTCGGCCCGGGCCTGGGCCGGCGTGCGCGACAGGTCGGTCAACCAGGCCGGGGTAAGCCCCCAGCGGGCGCTGGCGAGTTGCATCTGGCCATCGAGCTGGCGCTGGATCAGCACCGTGGCGCCGGGCGAGATGTTCCATTGGGCCTGCTGGCTCGAAGGGAAACCGGGCAGGCCGGCGAAGGCCTGGGTCCAGCGAAACAGGGCGTAGCGTCCACACATGGGCGATTTCAGAACCTAGCAGATCAGGGTACCGGGATAACTCTCCGGCGCTTCGCCGACAAGCGGCTGGGCAGCATTGTACGCGTCGATCAACTGTCGCGCGTAACCGGCTTGCTCATCGGCTACCGCCAGGCCCAGCAGCCCCTGCATCGGCAGCTCGCCCATGGCGCCCATCAGGTCGCGCCCCACCAGGTGCACCTCGATGCCCTCGCTGGCCAGCATGCCGACCAGCATTTGCGCCTCCAGCAGGTTTTCCGGATCATAGATTCGCTGCATCAGTCGTTCTCGCCATAAACGTCCAGCATCCATTCCTCGCCATGCACCTGCAGCACGAAACGGATGGGCTTGCAGCAGACCTGGCAGTCCTCGATGTACTCCTGATCGCCGCCGGACAAGTCCACGGTCGTCTCGACTTCTTCACCGCAATAGGGACAATCGTAGATCGCAGTTTCCAGCATCGCGGCCTCCCGAGTGACTTGTGCGTATAATTGCCGGTCTGTTTACAGGGCCTGCGTGTGTCCGAGCCGTTTTTCGGGCCCCACCCCTACCTTATTACCCTAGCCGTTTCCAACAAGAGAGCATGATGGGCGAATTCGATGCCATCCGACCGTACGACGACGCTGAAGTGCCTGCCGTTCTGGCGCGCCTGCTCAGCGACCCGGCATTCCTCGATATCCTCACCCACTTCCGCTTCCCGCGCGCTGCGGGCGCCTTCGGCTGGCTGCTCAAACCGCTGATCGCCCGGCGCCTGCGCCAGGAATTCGCGGGCGTGCAGTGCGTCGCCACGCTGCAGGATAAAGTCGAGTACTACGTCGACCGGACCATCGACCGCGCCACCGACGGTGTCACCTACACCGGTGTCGAACAGCTCAAGTCCGGCACCGCCTACCTGTTCCTGGCCAACCACCGCGACATCGTCATGGACCCGGCCTTCGTCAACTACGCGGTGTACCACGCCGGCCTGCCGACGCCGCGCATCGCCATCGGCGACAACCTGCTGCAGAAGCCGTTCGTCAGCGACATGATGCGCCTGAACAAGAGCTTCATCGTGCACCGCTCGATCAGCGGCCGTCGCGAGAAGCTGGCGGCCTACCAGCTGCTGTCGGCCTACATCAACCACTCGATCCGCAACGACTGCGTGTCGATCTGGATCGCCCAGGCCGAAGGCCGCGCCAAGGACGGTGACGACCGTACCGATTCGGCCATTCTCAAAATGTTCCACATGAGCCGCAAGGACGAACCGTTCGGCGCGGTGATCCAGAGCCTTAACCTGACTCCGGTGTCGATCAGCTACGAATACGACCCCTGCGACCAGGCCAAGGCCCGCGAGCTGTACATCCGCGCCACCACCGGCACCTACAAGAAGGCGCCGGGCGAGGATGACAACAGCATCGCCCAGGGCATCACCGGTTACAAAGGCCGGGTGCACATCAACTTCGCGCCGCCGGTGACCGAGTACCACGAGGACACCAAGCAGCTGGCACAGGCCATCGACCGGCAGATTCTCGGCGGCTACCGGTTGTTCCCGGTGCATTATCTGGCCTATGCGATGTGGGCGGAGAAGGACGCGGCGCTCGAGGTGCCCAGCGCCGAGACGCTGTTCCCGGGTGATGAGCTGGCCAAGGCGAAGGAAGAGTGGCAGCGCCGGCTGGACGCCTGCCCGGTGGAGCATCAACCGTATCTGGTGCAGCAGTACGCGACGCCGGTGCGCAATCAGTACCAGGTCAAGCAGCAGGCCACCGTGGCCTGATCACTTGCTCCTGTAGGAGCCAGCTTGCTGGCGAATGCCGATTGAGCGGCGGTTCGCCAGCAAGCTGGCTCCTACGAAGCAGGCGGCGTTCAGATCCAGGTGCTGAACCAGGACAATAGCAACGCCATCGCCAAGCACGAGAAACCAAGAATGTAGTAGTAGCGCGGCACGCGCAGGTCGAAGGCATCCACCAGGCCTTCATCCACCGCCAGGCTTTCGCGGGTCATGCTCGCCCGGCGCCGGGCGCTGTGCAGCAGCAGGCCACCCGGGCAGGTGATCAGCAGGGCCAGCAGGTTGATCAGCTTGGCGGGATGAGCGGCCAGGAAGCCCCAGAGCACTTGCAACGACATTGCGCAACCTCGGTATCACGACGGCAAAGCCCGGCATTCTACCCAAGCCCACAGACACCGCCGCGACTTTGCGACCAGCTGCGATAAATTTCATCTGTCACACGCTCGTCATCAGGACAGGCCACCCTGTCGGCCTTCAACCGAACCGGAGCTTGTCATGCTGCACGCCGAAAACCAGGACCGCCTCTACCTCGTGCCCCAGAGCGACGAACAGCAGGCGCTGATCGACGGCTTCGCCATCAATGTCCAGGACCACCAGTGGCTGGTCTACTGCGCACTGGGCGGCCATGCCCACCATGACCTGCCGGAGGTCGATGCGCAGACCGGCATCAGCCTGCTGGACTTCAACGTACTGGCCGCCTGATCCGTGTTGCATTCTTCGCCGGCAAGCCGGCTCCTACAGGTGCGGCGCCCGCCTCAAGAGCAGCGCCACACCTGTAGGAGCCGGCTTGCCGGCGAATAGGCCAGTACAGGCAACAAAAAACCCGCCGCCTGATCACAGGCGGCGGGTTTTCTTTATTGCAACAGCCTTACTCGCCCAGCACCTGACCGACGGTCGGGTCCTTGAACAGGCGGGTCAGGGCATCGCTGAGCACATCGCTGACCAGCTTGGTGTTGGTTTCCTGGTTCGGCGCCATGCCGAAGCGCTGGTCCAGCGAGGCACCGTAACGACCGCTGTAGCGACGGTTGGCGTTCGACACGTCGGCACGGAAGGTGGCGCCGATGGTCGCCTCGGTCACGTACATCTTGTCCTTGGGCGACTGGTACTTCAGCTCAGCCAGGGTCACGGTCAGCTGCGGCGCGTTGTAGGCGTTGGGCGTCGGGGTGAAGCCGAGCAGGCGCACCGCTGCCTCGGCCTGAGCCTGCAGCTTGGGCACGACATCGTTGCCATTGACGGTAATGGTGCTGGTCTCAGGGTACATGCCACCCCGGGTGCCCAGCGATTGCGAGGCACGCCCGTCAACCACCTTGACCACCACCGGCTGGCCGTGGCCGACCGGGGCCAACTGTTGCGTTAGCTTGGGTTGCGGGCTGAGTTGTTGCGGGCTGTGGGCACAACCGGCCAGGCTCAGGCTGGCTACCGCGAACAAACCGACCAACAGACGTTGCAACATGCGCGTTTCTCCAGAAAAAGCGGCAAAGGCCCACAGTATACCCAGCACGCCACAGCCCAGCCATCGGCCTTTCCCGCCTGTCACAATGGTTTCATGGCCCGCGCGCTATGCTGGCGTCAGCCCGAACACACAGGACCATTCGCCATGAACTCGTTCTGGAACCTGCTCCTGCAACGCCCGCGCCACGCTACCTACGCCCGTCTCGACAGTGATGGCATCTGCCTGGGTTTCAAGCAGTGCAGCCTACCCCCCACGGGCAGCGGCTGGGTCCAGGTCAACGAGGCGCACCTAGGCTGGCTGGGCCAACCGCTGCCGGCCAGCGCCCGCCATTGCACCCCTGCAAGGCGTCGTTGGCAGCAACGCACCCTGTCTGCCTGACAAACGCTGCAATAAAAACCCAAGAAGCATGACCTTTCTGCCCGCGACCTCGTTATAATCTCCCCCCGATTATAAGGACGTCTCCTGATCGGGCCCCGCATTCGCCGATTGACCCCGGCACCCTCGACGCTTCGCCCACAGAGAGCCTTCCACTCAGGTCTTGCATTGGCTGTCGTGCCTGCTGTTTCCGGCCTTCTGCTTCGCATGAACCTGCGGGTTGCCATCGCGCAGTCCACTTTTGAGGTTCACGACTCCAAAAGAGCGTGAAAAAACGGTTTTTCACAACTTCACGAGAGTGTGGCGAGCAAATGAACAGTCTGGCATGTGTAAAAGCGGCAGATGTCTCAACAACAGCCCTGAGCAGACGGTATCAGCGCTCCTGCAGAATGGGAGCCTGAGGCCGATCCATAACGCACGACGGGCCCCTTGACCATAAGTCGAATTGCCGCACCCGTGGCAAACGGCGTTCAATACCTGAACACCCAAGACTGATTGGCGGTGTCCGCGGAAGTTGCAAGAACTGCGAAGAGTCGGACATGGCGACCCTGGCGACCCCGGGTCCTATGCTGTCAATTAGGTGCTGTAGATTGTGGAGACGCGTTAAATGGCGCAGAACGAATCGGTTGATGTAGTACTGGTAGGCGCGGGCATCATGAGTGCCACCCTGGCCGTACTGCTCAAGGAGCTCGACCCGTCGATCAAGCTGGAGGTCGTCGAGGCGATGGACTCCGGGGCCGCGGAGAGTTCCAACCCCTGGAACAACGCCGGTACCGGCCATGCCGGCCTGTGCGAGCTGAACTATACCCCGCAGGCCGCCGATGGCAGCATCGACATCAAGAAGGCCGTGCACATCAACACCCAGTTCGAGGTGTCGCGCCAGTTCTGGGCGTATCTCAGCAAAAAAGGCGGCTTTGGCTCGCCCCGCGCCTTCATCAACCCGGTGCCGCACCTGAGCTACGTCGAGGGTGACAAGGGTATTTCCTTCCTCAAGAAGCGCTTCGAGCTGCTCAAGCAGCACCACGCCTTCGCGGACATGGAATACACCGAAGACAAGGCCGTGATGAACGAATGGATGCCGCTGATGATGCCGGGCCGCCCAGCCGACCAGCGCATCGCCGCCACCCGCGTGATGAAAGGCACCGACGTCAACTTCGGCGCCCTGACCAACAAGCTGCTCAAGCAACTGGGCAACAGCCCTGACGCTCAGGTCAAGTACAGCAAGAAAGTCGTCGGCCTGCGCCGCAAAGGCAGCGGCTGGACCGTGAGCATCAAGGACGTCAACAGCGGCGGCAGCCGTGAAGTCGACGCCCGCTTCGTCTTCCTCGGTGCCGGCGGCGCCGCCCTGCCGCTGCTGCAACTGTCCGGCATTCCGGAGAGCAAAGGCTTCGGTGGCTTCCCGGTCAGCGGCCAATGGCTGCGTTGTGACAACCCGGAAATCGTCAAGCAGCACCAGGCCAAGGTCTACAGCCAGGCCGCGGTCGGCGCGCCCCCCATGTCGGTGCCGCACCTGGACACCCGCGTGGTCGATGGCAACACGTCGCTGCTGTTCGGCCCGTATGCCGGCTTCACCACCAAGTTCCTCAAGCACGGCTCGCTCATGGACCTGCCGCTGTCGGTGCGCATGGGCAACATCGGCCCGATGCTGGCCGTGGCCCGCGACAACATGGACTTGACCAAGTACCTGGTCAGCGAAGTGATGCAGTCGATGGAGCAACGCCTGGAGTCGCTGCGCCGCTTCTACCCGGAGGCGAAAGCCGAGGACTGGCGCCTGGAAGTGGCCGGCCAGCGCGTGCAGATCATCAAGAAGGACCCGAAGAAAGGTGGCATCCTGCAGTTCGGCACCGAGCTGGTGGCAGCCGAAGACGGCAGCCTGGCTGCATTGCTCGGCGCCTCGCCGGGCGCCTCGGTGACCGTGTCGATCATGCTCGAGCTGATCGAGCGCTGCTTCCCCGAGCAGGCCAAGGGCGCTTGGGCCGCCAAGCTCAAGGAGATCTTCCCGGCTCGCGAGAAAGTCCTGGCCACCGACGCCGCCCTGTACCACAAGATCAGCGCCGACAACGACGTGGCGCTGGAGCTGGTAGACAGCAGCCCGGCCAAGCAGCATTACGCCTGAACCGGCTGAAACGAAAAAACGCCCCTCGGGGCGTTTTTTTATGCCTGTCTCACCACACTGACCTCCCCTCTTGTAAGAGCGGCCTTGTGTCGCGAAAGGGCTGCGAAGCAGCCCCAGATTTATGCCATACCTCAATATCGCCGGGGCCGCCTTGCGGCCCTTTCGCGACGCAAGGCCGCTCCTACAGGTTAAGGCGAACCCGCAGAATCAACCGCGGGCGTTGTCGATGATCTCGATGTACTCCGGCGCATTGCGCTGGTCTGCGATCACCTCGACGAAGGTCTTGCCGTGCTCGTCCTTGCCATCCAGGTCGTAACCGGCCGCGACGAAGAACCCCACATAGCGTTCGAAGTCATCGACACGCAGGCCGCGATAGCCCTTGATCAGCTTGTGATGCGATGGCGAGGTCAGGCCATCGGCCGGCTCGAACTGCAGGAACGACTTGATGTACTCGTTGCTGATCTCGTCACCAATCACTTGTTTCTTGTCTTTGCGCATCGCCGACTCCAACTGGACCATCACGGTAATTCGAAGGCGGGCAGTTTACCCCCCGAAACCTGCGAGCCTCAACGCGTACGTACGGTACCGGTGTGCAAGTCGGCCCAGACATGGCCATTGCCGTAGGTGAGGAACTGCACATACAGGGTTTCGTTGCGCAGCAGATCCATGATCACCCGGTAGTCCGCCATCGGGTAGTTGAGGGTCAAGGTGCGGCTGTTATCGTCAAAGACCGGCTTTTTCAGGCTCTTGCCGCCTTCCCCGTCGAAGTTGATCAGCACCTGGCCAATGGTCGAGCCCTTGCTCAAGGGTTTGCCCTTCAGGCGCATCTGCAACGAGGACGTGATCGGGATGGGTTGCTGGTCGGACTGGCGCTGGGTGCCGACCACCACGCTGTAGTCGGTAACCTGCAGCAACTGCTGGCTGGTCGGTGCTTCCTGGCGCAGCGAAAGGTCGTCGGGAGGGAGGAACTGGCTGTGCAGCGGGGCGGCCGCGAGCGGGAGGCTCACCGCCAGCAGGAGGGGGACGATTGCACGCATGTGAGGCTCCTTGGTATGAGCAGGCACTCTACGCACGGCCCCTGTCGCGGGGCAAGCCCGCTCCCACGATGAGAGAGCAGGCTTGTTCCACGATGGGACGCAGGCTCAGTCGAACTGCGCGCGCATCCAGGCGTGATAGTCGGCAACACCCGCATCGCCTTCACGCGGCGCCCAGTGGGCATGCTCGCCCTCTCCCACCGGCCGATACGGGCCAGCCTTGCATTCGAACATGACGCTGTCCGCTTCCAGCACCACCAGGCCATGATAGGTACCTGGCGCCAGGTCGACCCCCAGGCAGTCTCCGCCAGCTTGCAGGACGCGCTTGTCGGTCACCGCCCCTTGCTCGTCGAAGATCAGCAGCCCTAACCGTCCTTTAAGCACGATCAGCGCCTCGGCCTTGTCCTCGCCCAAGTGACGGTGCGGCGGAATATAGGTGTTGGGCTGCAGCCCGACAGCCATGCGGTGGCAGGGATCTTCCATTTCATGGAAGTTGTGGTGCTGGCGACCACGCGGGCTGTCGGCGGCCTTGAGCGCCAGCGCAGTGAACAACGACTGATCGAGGAACGCAGGCTGGCGCATGATCACAACCCCTTGACGGCGAAAATGCCATTGGCGTTACGCCAGTAGCCCTTGTAGTCCATGCCATAACCGAAGATGTAGCGGTCCACGCACGGCAGGCCGGTGTAGGTGGCCTTCAGGTCGGGGCTGGCCTTGCGGTCGTGGTCCTTGTCGATCAGCACGGCAGTGTGCACCGCACGGGCGCCGGCATGCTTGCAGAACTCGATGATGGCGCTGAGGGTGTGGCCCTCGTCAAGGATGTCATCGACGATCAGCACGTCGCGGTCGATGAACGATACTTCCGGCTTGGCTTTCCAGAACAGCTCGCCACCACTGGTGGTGTTGCGGTAGCGGGTAGCGTGCAGGTAAGAAGCTTCCAGCGGGAACTGCAAGTGGGTGAGCAGCTTGCCGGAGAAGATCAGGCCGCCGTTCATCACGCAGAAGACCACCGGGTTCTTGTCGTGCAGGTCCTGGCAGATCTGTTTGCCGACCTCGGCGATGGCGGCCTCGACCTCGGCTTCGTTGTACAGGCAATCAGCCTCGCGCATCACTTGACGGATATGCTCGAGATCGGCGGACATGGCGCTCTCCAGGGGGTGCGTTTTGGAAAAGCGGGCAAAGGTACGCATCCGCTCGTCCCAGATCAAGCCTTTATGGACTAACGTGCACAATGACTGCACGACATCAGGGACTGAATAGATTAACCTAGCGCGGTTTTTTTGCCCGCCTCCCGGAGCCCTCCCCCCATGCCTACTCGTGAGATCCGCCATCCGCTGATCCGCCATAAGCTCGGCCTGATGCGCCGTGCCGATATCAGCACCAAGAATTTTCGCGAACTCGCCCAGGAAGTCGGCGCCCTCCTGACCTACGAAGCCACCCAGGACCTGCCACTCGAGACCTACGAGATCGACGGCTGGTGCGGCAAGGTGCAGGTCGAGAAAATCGCCGGCAAGAAGATCACCGTGGTACCGATCCTGCGTGCCGGCATCGGCATGCTCGACGGTGTACTCAGCCTGATCCCGGGCGCCAAGGTCAGCGCCGTGGGTGTAGCCCGCAATGAAGAAACCCTAGAAGCCCACACCTACCTGGAAAAGCTCGCGCCGGACATCAACCAGCGCCTGGCCCTGATCATCGACCCGATGCTGGCCACCGGTGGCTCGATGGTCGCCACCATCGACCTGCTGAAAAAGGCCGGCTGCAAGGAAATCCGCGCCATGGTGCTGGTAGCTGCCCCCGAAGGTATCGAAGTGGTGGAAAAAGCCCACCCGGACGTGCAGATCTACACCGCGTCGATCGACCAGCGCCTCAATGAGCACGGCTACATCGTCCCCGGCCTGGGCGATGCCGGCGACAAGATCTTCGGCACCAAGCAGAAGGACGCCTGATCATGCAGGACGGCTTCAACGACCCGCTCTGGCGCCAGGTCGTCTCGGGCGCGCAGATGCTCTTCGTGGCATTCGGCGCGCTGGTACTGATGCCACTGATCACCGGCCTCGACCCCAACGTGGCGCTGTTCACCGCCGGCCTCGGCACCTTGTTGTTCCAGCTGGTGACCGGCCGCCAGGTGCCGGTGTTCCTCGCTTCGAGCTTCGCCTTCATCACCCCGATCATTCTCGCCAAGGGCCAGTTCGGCCTGGCCGCGACCATGGGCGGGGTGATGGCCGCCGGCTTCGTCTACACCTTCATGGGTTTGATGGTGAAGATCAAAGGCACCGGCTTCATCGACCGCATGCTGCCGCCCGTTGTCATTGGCCCAGTGATCATCTCCATCGGCCTGGCCATGGCACCGATCGCCGCCAACATGGCCATGGGCAAGGCGGGTGACGGCAGCGTGTTGATGCCGTACCAGACCGCGATGATGATCTCCATGCCGGCATTGCTGACCACCTTGATCGTGGCCGTGTTCGGCAAGGGCATCTTCCGTCTGGTGCCGATCATCTCCGGCGTACTGGTGGGCTTTGCCCTGTCGTTCGCCTTTGGCGTGGTCGATACCGCCAAGATCGCCGCCGCCCCTTGGCTGGAACTGCCCAAGTTCACCGCGCCGGAATTCAACTGGCAGGCGATCCTGTTCATCGTTCCGGTGGCCCTGGCTCCGGCGATCGAACATATCGGCGGCGTGATTGCGGTGGGCAGCGTGACCGGCCGCGACTACCTGAAGAAGCCCGGCCTGCACCGCACCCTGCTGGGCGATGGCTTGGCGACCACCGCGGCCGGCCTGTTCGGTGGCCCGCCCAACACCACCTACGCCGAAGTGACCGGCGCGGTGATGCTGACCAAGAACTACAACCCGAAGATCATGACCTGGGCGGCGGTATTCGCCATCACCCTGGCCTTCATCGGCAAGTTCGGCGCGCTGCTGCAGAGCATTCCGGTACCGGTGATGGGCGGCATTCTCTGCCTGCTGTTCGGCTCGATCGCGGCGGTGGGCATGAACACCATGATCCGCCACAAGATCGACCTGGCCGAAGCGCGCAACCTGGTGATCGTCTCGGTGACCCTGGTGTTCGGTATCGGCGGCGTGCTGATCGGCAGCGGCGACGGCCCGGACGACTGGGGCCTGAAGGGCATCGCCCTGTGCGCCATCGTGGCCATCGCCCTGAACCTGATCCTGCCGGGCAACGATGGCTGGAAGAACAAGAAGCTGGACGATCAGTTGCACTGATCCTTCATTGAAATCCTGGGGCCGCCTTGCGGCCCCTCGATTCAAAGCCGGGCGAGTTTCTCAGGCGTTCTCGCACATCCCCGCCAGCACCCTCACCCATTCCGGGTGATCATTCAGGCACGGCACCAGCACCAGCTCTTTCCCGCCCGCCTCGATGAACTGCTCCTTGCCCCGATCGCCGATCTCCTCCAGCGTCTCGATGCAATCGGCGACGAACGCCGGGCACATCACCAGCAACTTCTTCACCCCTGCCTTGCCCAGCTCGTCCAGGCGCGTCTCGGTGTAGGGCTCGATCCATTTGGCGCGCCCCAGCCGCGACTGGAATGACACCGACCACTTGCCGTCGGGAATGCCCATCTTCTGCGCGAACGCCTTGGCCGTGGCCAGGCACTGGCCGCGATAGCACACCGCACGCATCTCGGCGCTGGCGTCCTTGCAGCAGTCGGCGGCCTGGAAGTCGTGGTTGCCGGAAGGGTCGAGCTTCTTCAGGTGGCGCTCGGGCAAGCCGTGGAAACTCAGCAACAGATGATCGTATTGCTGCTCCAGGTACGGCCGGGCGCTGGCGGCCAGCGCCTGGATATAGTCGGGGTGGTCATAGAACGGTTGCAGGATGCGGGTCTGCAGTGGCAGCTTGCGCTCGGCGATGGTCTGCTTGGCCAGTTCCACCACCGTGGTCACCGTGCTGTCGGCGAACTGTGGATACAGCGGCGCCAGCGTCACCTTGCGTACACCCTGGGCCGCCAGGCGCTCAAGCACGTCCGGTAAGGCTGGCTCACCGTAGCGCATGGCGATTTCCACCGGCCCGTGGGGCCAGTGCTCGACCATCGCGGCTTGCAGACGGCGGGTCAGCACCACCAGCGGCGAACCTTCGTCCCACCAGATCGAAGCGTAGGCGTGGGCCGACTGTTCCGGGCGCTTGATCAGGATCAGCGACACCAGCAACCGCCGCACCGGCCAGGGCAGGTCGATCACGTACGGGTCCATGAGGAACTGGTTGAGGTAACGGCGCACGTCAGCCACCGAGGTGGAGGCCGGCGAACCCAGGTTGACCAGCAGCAGGGCGTGATCGGTCATGCAGCGTCCTATGTCAGAGGCGCCTGGACAGGTCGTCCAGGGCCGATTGCAGATCGTTGAAGCGGAACGTGAAGCCTGCCGCCAGAAGGCGCACGGGGCGCGCGCGCTGGCCGCCGAGCAGCAGCGTCGACAGCTCGCCCAGCCCGGCCTTGAGCAACAAGGCCGGCATCGGCAGGAACGCCGGGCGGTGCAGCGCACGGCCCAGGCGCCTGGCGAACTCGCGATTGCGCACAGGCTCTGGCGCGCAGGCATTATAAGGACCGCTTGCCTCGTTGTGCCGCAAGAGAAAATCAATCAGGCCGATCTGGTCTTCTATATGGACCCAGGGCATCCATTGCCGACCATCGCCCAACGGCCCGCCCAGCCCCAGCTTGAACGGCAGGCGCAGGCGCGACAAAAAGCCGCCATCACTGGCCAGCACCAGCCCCGTGCGCACCAGCACCACGCGAATCCCGAGCGCCTGTGCGCGCGAGGCGGTCTCTTCCCAGGCGATGCACAGTTGGCTGGCGAAGTCTTCCTTCACGGGGGGCGAAGCTTCGGTCAGCTCACGCTCACCGCCATCGCCGTACCAGCCCACGGCGGAGCCCGAGATCAGCACGCCAGGGCGCTGCTCGCGGGTTTCCAGCCACGCCAGCAGTTGTTCGGTCAGGGTCACGCGACTGGACCACAGCAAGGTTCGACGTGCCGCCGTCCACGGGCGGTCGGCGATCGGCGCCCCCGCCAGGTTGATCACGGCGTCCACCGGGTCGTCCTGCGCGATATCGTCCAGGCGGGCGACACCTCGCACACCCGTGCCACAGTGTTTCGGCACCAATTCGGGGGTTCGGCTCCACACGGTCAGGCGATGGCCCTGGCCGCGCCAGAGCTGGCACAGGTGCTGGCCGATCAGGCCAGTACCGCCGGTCAGCAATATATGCATGGCTGTGTCCTCACAGTTGGCGGCCGTGGTCTATTTTTAAGATCAAGGCACTTTTTTGACCATACGCTCTCGGATAAACATAGGCGAACCTGTCCTATCGAGCGGAATAACCTTATACAAACATTGTGCATTGTACAGGTTTGCCGAGCAGCGTAGGCTGCACACAGCACGGTTCGAAGAGGCCATCATGACTGTTCCAATTGCCATCATTGGTGCCGGTATCGCCGGCCTGTCTGCCGCCCAGGCCCTGCAGAAGGCCGGGCAGACCGTCCACCTGTTCGACAAGGGCCACGGCAGCGGCGGGCGCATGGCCAGCAAGCGCAGCGAGGTCGGCGCGCTCGACCTGGGCGCCCAGTACTTCACCGCCCGCGACCGGCGCTTCGTCGAGCAGGTGCAGCAATGGGTTGCCGCTGGCTGGGCCGCGCAATGGAAGCCCCAGCTCTACAACTACCGCGATGGCGAACTCACCCCCTCCCCCGACGAGCAGATCCGCTGGGTTGGTGTGCCCCGCATGAGCGCCATCACACGCGGCCTGCTCAAGGATGTCACGGTGAACTTCGGCTGCCGCATCGCCGAAGTGTTCCGCGGCAAACAATACTGGCACCTGCAGGACACCGAGGGTTGCAGCCATGGTCCGTTCAGCCGGGTGGTGATTGCCGTGCCGGCGCCTCAGGCCACGCCCCTGCTGGCCGCCACGCCCAAACTCGCGGCGGTGGCAGCCGGCGTGCAGATGGAGCCGACCTGGGCCATTGCCCTGGGCTTCGAGACCCCTCTGGAAACCCCGATGCAGGGGTGCTTCGTACAGGACAACCCGCTCGACTGGCTGGCGCGCAATCGCAGCAAGCCTGGCCGCGAGGAACAGCTCGATACCTGGGTCCTGCACGCCACGTCGAACTGGAGCAAACACCATATCGACCTCTCCAAGGAAGAGGTGATCGAGCAGTTGCACGGAGAGTTCGCCGAACTGGTCGGCTGCGCGGTACCTCCTCCCTCGTTCGCCGTCGCCCACCGCTGGCTGTATGCCCGCCCTGCCGGCAACCATGAATGGGGCGCGCTGGCCGATGCCGATCAAGGCCTTTATGCCTGCGGCGACTGGTGCCTTTCCGGCCGTGTCGAAGGGGCCTGGCTCAGCGGCCAGGAAGCCGCCAGACGCCTGCTCGAGCATCTGGATTAGCGCAGAACGCGGACTTATACAGAAAGTAACACTTGTATAAGTCTGCAGATGTGCTGGAATAAACCTGTACAAACCAAGCCTTCTGTACAAGTAATTCCGGAGTCTGCAATGAACCTTTCCGCCCCCAGCGGCAAACCACGCCTGGCCATCAGCGCCTGCCTGACCGGACAGAACGTACGCTACAACGCTGGCCACAAGCGCTCCGACCTCTGCCGCGACCTGCTCGACGAACATTTCGACTGGGTGCCCGTGTGCCCGGAAGTCGCCATTGGCCTCGGTGTACCCCGCGAACCCATCCGCCTGGTGGGTGACCCGGATCATCCCGCCGTCACCGCCAGCCGCGACACCACCACCGACCTGGCAGGCCCGCTGCGGGCCTACGGCGAACAGATGGCGGGCGAACTCGACGATATCTGCGGCTACGTATTCATGCAGAAGTCACCCTCGTGCGGCCTGGAGCGGGTCAAGGTATATCAGGACAACGGCCGTCCTCCCCACCTGGGTGGACGCGGCGCCTTCGCGTCGGCGTTCTGTGCCCGACGCCCCGACCTGCCCGTCGAAGAAGAAGGGCGCCTGCACGACCCGGTGCTGCGGGAAAACTTCATCACCCGCGTCTACGCCTATGCCGACTGGCAAGGCCTGCTACGCGAAGGCCTGAGCCGTGGCACGTTGGTTCGCTTCCATGCGCGCTACAAGTACCTGCTGATGGCCCACAACCCCCAGGCCTATCGCAACCTGGGCCGCCTGCTGGGTAGCATGACCCGCGACGATGCTCCCGAGCAGATCGGCCCACGCTACTTCAGCCAGCTGATGCAGGCCCTGCGTCGCTGCGCCAGCCGCGGTACCCACGGCAACGTGCTTCAGCATCTGAGCGGCTACCTGCGTAAAGACCTCAAGCAAGCGGACAAGCTCGAGTTGCAAGAGGTCATCGGCCAGTACCAGAAAGGCGTGGTACCACTGGTGGTGCCCCTGACCCTGTTGAAGCACCACCTGCGCAACCACCCCGCCCCCTACTTGATGCAGCAGGCCTACCTGCAGCCCCACCCGGAAACCCTCGGACTACGCAATGCTATCTGAAGACCTGCTGCCCATCGGCGAAGTGGCACGGCTGACCGGCGTCAACCCGGTCACCCTGCGCGCCTGGGAGCGCCGCTACGGCCTGATCAAGCCCCAGCGCACGCCCAAGGGGCATCGACTTTATCCACAAGATCAGGTGCAGCGGGTGCAAGCCGTGCTGCGCTGGCTCGAACGCGGCGCCGCGGTGAGCCAGGTGCGCGAGCTGCTGGACAAGGCCGCCGACCCCGCCACCACCGTGCAGGGCGAATGGGGCGAGCGCATCGAACAGATGATCGCCGCCATCGCCCGCCTCGCCCAGCGCCAGCTGGACCAGTTGCTGAACCAGGCAATGGCGCTGTACCCCGCCGTGACCGTCTGCGAACGCCTGCTCCTGCCCCTGCTGGACGCGCTTGCCCAGCGCTGGCAGTCCCACTTCGACGCACGCCTGGAGCAGGTGTTCTTCCACACCTGGCTGCGCAGCAAGCTGGGCGCACGGGTGTACCACGACAGCCATTCACTGGCGGGCCCCTGCGTGCTGCTCGCCCGCACCGACGACACGCCCTTCGACGCCGAATTCTGGCTGTGCGCCTGGCTGCTGAGCAGCAGTGGCCAGCCGTTGGAGATTCTCGAATGGCCGGTTGAACCTCGGCAACTGCGTCAGGCCGTGGAGCTGCTGAAACCCCGTGCATTGCTGCTGCACCTTGGGCGCCGCCCGGAACTGCCCGCCTTGTCGCGCGCATTGCGGGAGATCAGTGTGAACACACTGGCAGGCGGCAGCGCCATCGGCCTGTTCGAGGCAGAGTTGCAGGCACTGGCACTGCCCAATCTGCATCTGTTCGACAGCCCCCAGGCGGCCTTGCGCCTGCTGCAACAACCCTGACCGACCACCACAGGCCTGATGCCCATGCAACTGATCTGGCTGCGCAGCGACCTGCGCATCGACGACAACACCGCGCTCTCAGCCGCCTGCCAGGGTGGCCCGGCCGTGGCACTCTGGATTGCCAGCCCCGGCCAGTGGCAACGCCATGACGACGCCGCCTGCAAGGTGGACTTCTGGCTACGTAACCTGCGCCTGCTGAGCCAGGCGCTGGAGGCCTTGAACATACCTCTGCTGGTGCGCACCACCGACACCTGGCGCGAAGTGCCCCAGGTGCTGCTCGAAGCCTGCCGTGAGCACCAAATCGGCACCGTGCACTGGAACGAAGAGTACGGTGTCAATGAAACCCTGCGCGACAGCGCGGCTCGCGCCCTGCTGGAACAGTCCGGTGTCGCCACCCACACGCATCTCGACCAGTTGCTGTTCAAGCCGGGCAGCGTGCTGACCCGTGGCGGCCAGTACTTCCAGGTATTCAGCCAGTTCAAGCGCGTCTGCCTCGAACACCTGCACCGCAGCCTGCCCGCGCGAGCACAACGACCGAAGCGCCAAGCCCCTCTCGACATCGCCAGCGATCCCATCCCGGAACAGATCGATGGCTTCGCCATCCCCCCACAATCCCTGCGCGACCATTGGCCGGCCGGGGAAGAAGAGGCCCAGCGGCGGCTGTCGCGCTTCATCGACGAAACCGTCGAAGACTACCCGCAACTGCGCGACCTGCCCGCCAAGGCCGGCACCAGCCAGCTCTCGCCCTACCTGGCGGCCGGCGTCATCTCGCCACGCCAATGCCTGCACGCGGCACTGGCCAGCAACCACGGCGAATTCGACAGCGGTAACGCCGGTGTGCAGACCTGGGTGAACGAACTGCTGTGGCGGGAGTTCTACAAACACATCCTGGTGGGTTATCCACAGGTCTCGCGGCATCGCGCGTTCCGTGTGCACACCGAGGCCCTGCCCTGGCGCAACGCGCCTGACGACCTGGAAGCCTGGAAGCAGGGCCGTACCGGCTTTCCGATCATCGATGCCGCCATGCGCCAGCTATTGGAAACCGGGTGGATGCACAACCGCCTGCGCATGATCGTCGCCATGTTCCTCAGCAAGAACCTGCTGATCGACTGGCGCGAAGGCGAGCGTCATTTCATGCGCCACCTGATCGACGGCGACCTGGCCGCCAACAACGGCGGCTGGCAGTGGAGTGCCTCGACCGGAACGGACGCGGTGCCCTACTTCCGGATCTTCAATCCGACGACCCAGTCACAACGCTTCGACCCGAAGGGAACCTTCATTCGCCAATGGCTGCCTGAACTGCAGGCAATGGACGAAAAAACGATTCATCGACCGGTGAAATCTGCTGATCTATTTGTTACTAATAATTACTCAAGCAACTACACGAGTCCGATCGTCGATCTCGACAGCAGTCGCCAGCGTGCACTGGACGCCTTCAAGGGGCTGTCCACCTGGCAGAACCAGAGGGGAACATCTTGAGCATTACGCGCAGTTTCTGGGTGACAGGGGCCAGCCAAGGACTTGGGCTGGCCCTGGTGGAACGTTTGCTCGAACAGGGGCACCGGGTCGCAACCAGTGGCAGGGAAAGCCAGGAACTCAACGCAATTGCAGAACGCCATGGCGATCGCCTGCTGCGCCTGCCTGATCAGATTCAAGACCTGACTCAGGCTGAAGCCGCCAGCCGGCAGCTACATCGCCAATGGGGTAGGCTCGACGGTTTGATCGTCAACGCCGGGGTTTGTGACTACCTCGCCGACGACACACCAGACACCGACCTGTTCGAGATGATCGTCAGCAGCAACCTGCGCGCCACCGAGCATGCCCTCGCTGGCGCCCGGCCGTTGCTGGCCAATGGTGAGAAGCCCCAAGTGATGGCAATCCTCAGCCGTTACTCCGCCCAGCAGCTGTTCGACCCCCGGCAACCTCCAGACGCTCGCAATAGCCTGCCGCAATGGTTGCGTGAACAACGCACCCCGTTGAAGGCCGAGGGTATCGACCTGACCGTGGTGGCACCACAATCCGCAACCCTCGCCCAGGTAGTCCCGGAGGAATGGACAGCACAGACTGCGGCGCTCGAACTGGTGTCGCGCCTGGACCAACGCCAACCGGAACTGGTACTCGAGCCCATGTGCCTGAGCCATCTATGGCCGCTTCCACGCTAACCTGGACTGGCTACGCAGGGTCCTCTGTAGGAGCGGCTTCAGCCGCGATGCAGGCGACGCGGTGTCTGGTGTGATCGCGGCTAAAGCCGCTCCTACAGAGGCCGCACGGGGCCAAGGCATCGACGCAAGCGTTCAGAGCGGGAAGCTTTGCACACGATCAGATTGCATCCACAGCATGGGCAGGATTTTCTTCAGGCTGTCCGGATCGGCGCTGGTCCAGAATGCGGTTTCCCGCGCTGGCCCGTCGGCCAGCAGGTCGCGCTCGCCCAGCAGGCGTTGCAGCTGCCGCGCCACGGCGGCGCCGGTGTCGATGATCGCCACGTCCGCCGGGACCATGTCCGCGAGCATCGGGCGCAGGAAGGGATAGTGGGTGCAGCCGAGGATCAAGGTGTCGCACCCCTGCGCCAATAACGGCTGCACATAGCCCGCCAGCAGTTGACGCAGCGCCGGACTGGTGAGATCGCCGGCCTCGATGCACTCGACCAACCCAGGGCACGGTTGGGTGATCACCCGCACGTCGCTGGCAAAACGGTCGAGCAAGGCGGCGAACTTGGCACTCTGCAAGGTGCCGGTGGTAGCCAGTACGCCGACCACCCCGGAACGGGTCGCCGCCGCCGCCGGCTTGACCGCAGGTTCCATCCCGACCAACGGCCAGTCCGGATACAGCGCCCGCAGATCGGCGACGGTGGCCACGGTGGCCGTGTTGCAGGCCAGCACCATGGCCTTGGCGCCCTGCTCGCGCAGGAAGCCGGCGATATGCCGCAAGCGCTGGCGAATATAGTCGGGCGACTTCTCGCCATACGGCACATGCCCGCTATCGGCCACATACAGCAGCGTTTCGTTGGGCAGCAGGCGCTGGATCTCGGCCAGCACGGAAAGGCCGCCGACGCCCGAGTCCATCACGCCAATCGGCGCCGAACGCTCATTCATGACGGTTGCCACACACGGCGCAGGCCGGATCGCGCTTGACCCGCAGCTCGCGCATGCGCGTGCCCAGCGCGTCGATCAGCAACAGCCGCCCTACCAGCGGCTCACCGAAGCCCGCCAGCAGCTTCAGCGCCTCGAGCGCCTGCAGGCTGCCGACCAGACCGACCAACGGGCCAAGCACGCCGGCTTCGCTGCAGGTCAACTCGGCCTCGCTGCCATGGCCGTACAGGCAGTGGTAGCAAGGGCTGGTGTCGCGACGGGTGTCGAACACCGACAGCTGGCCTTCGAGGCGAATCGCCGCGCCGCTGACCAGGGGCTTGCCAGCCACCACACAGGCGGCGTTTACCGCTTCGCGGGTAGTGAAGTTGTCGGAGCAGTCCAGCACCACGTCGACGGCGGCCACCGCTGCAGCCAGCGAATCCTCGTCCAGCGCCTGGCGATGGGCGACTAGCGCAATTTCGGGGTTGATCGCTTGCAGGCGCTTGATCGCCGAGTCGACCTTGCTCATGCCGACGCTGTCGCTGTCGTGGATGACCTGGCGCTGCAGGTTGGTCAGGTCGACCGTGTCGAAGTCGGCCAGGTGCAATTCGCCGACGCCGGCCGCGGCCAGGTACAGCGCCACTGGCGAGCCCAGGCCGCCCAGGCCGATCACCAGGGCCTTGCCGTGCTTCAGGCGCAGCTGGCCGTCGATATCCACCTGCGACAGCAGGATCTGGCGGCTATAACGCAGCAGCTCCTGGTCGCTTAACATGGCAGGCGCCCCAGGCTGATACGTTCATGGCCGCCCAGGTCGACGCGGCTGGCCACGTCGACGAAGCCGCCGGCGCTCAGCAGCTCGCGCACTGCGGGAGCCTGATCGTAACCATGTTCAAGCAGCAGCCAGCCGCCAGGCAGCAGGTGTTGCGGGGCCTGGGCGACGATCACGCGCAGGTCGTCCAGCCCGTCTTCACCGGCCACCAGGGCACTGCTGGGTTCGAAGCGCACGTCACCGGCCACCAGGTGTGGGTCGGCGGCGCGGATATAGGGGGGGTTGCTGAGGATCAGGTCGAAGTGCTCGCCTTCGAGGGCGTCATACCAGTGGCTGGCACGCACCTGGACGTTGCCCAGGCCCAGGCGCTGGCGGTTGCGCTCAGCCAGGGCCACGGCCTCTTCGATGCGGTCCACTGCGGTCACCTGCCAGGCCGGGCATTCGCTGGCCAGCGCCAGGGCGATGGCCCCGGTGCCGGTGCCCAGGTCCAGCACGCGGGCCGGCTTGGCCGGCACCAGTTCAAGCGCGGTTTCCACCAGCAGCTCGGTGTCCGGACGCGGGATCAGCGTATGCGGCGCCACTTCCAGGTCGAGCTTCCAGAAGCCCTGCTGGCCCAGGATGTAGGCCACCGGCTCACCGGCGCGACGGCGCTCGAGATAGCCGGCGAACAGCTCGGCCGCCTCGCTGCTGACGATGCGCTCGGGCCAGGTGTGCAGGTAGCTGCGCGACTTGCCCAGGGCAGCAGCCAGGAGCAGCTCGGCGTCCAGCCGCTCGGTCGGCGAATCCGGCAGCTGCGCATTGCGCAGCAGGCTGGCGATGATGGTCATTCAGTCCCCCAGGGCGGCCAGTTGATCGGCCTGGTATTCGGCCAGCAACGGCTCGATCACGGCGTCCACGCCACCGGCGAGGATATCGTCGAGCGAGTAGAGCGTCAGGTTGATGCGGTGGTCGGTGACCCGGCCCTGTGGATAGTTGTAGGTGCGGATGCGCTCGGAGCGGTCACCCGAACCCACCAGCAGCTTGCGCTCGCTGGCGATGGCGTTCTGCGCGGCGCTGGTCTGCATGTCGTTGAGCTTGGCCGACAGCCAGGACATGGCCCGGGCGCGGTTCTTGTGCTGCGAACGCTCTTCCTGGCACTCGACCACGATGCCGGTGGGCAAGTGAGTGATGCGGATGGCCGAGTCGGTCTTGTTGACGTGCTGGCCACCGGCGCCGGAGGCGCGGTAGGTGTCCACCCGCAGGTCGGCGGGGTTGATCTCGATGGCCACCTGCTCGTCGGGCTCGGGCAGTACCGCCACGGTGCACGCCGAAGTGTGGATACGGCCCTGGGATTCGGTCTCGGGCACGCGCTGCACGCGGTGGGCGCCGGACTCGAACTTCAACTTGCCGTAGACGCTGTCGCCTTCGACCCGGGCGATGATCTCCTTGTAGCCGCCGTGCTCACCTTCGTTTTCAGACAGGATCTCCAGGCGCCAGCCGCGTTTCTCGGCATAGCGCGAGTACATGCGGAACAGGTCGCCGGAGAAGATCGCCGCCTCGTCGCCACCGGTGCCGGCGCGGATTTCCAGGAACACGTTGCGCCCGTCGTTGGGGTCCTTGGGCAGCAGCATGCGCTGCAGCTGCGACTCCAGGCCAACCAGCTGCTCCTTGGCTTCGCGCACTTCCTCCACGGCCATCTCGCGCAGGTCGGGGTCGGCGTCCTTGAGCAGCGCCTGGGCGCCCTCGAGGTCGTCCTGGACCTTGCGCCAGCCTACATAGCAGGCAATCACCGGCTCGACTTCGGCGTACTCGCGGGAGTAGGCGCGAAAGCGCGTCTGGTCGGAAATGACTTCGGCATCACCCAGCAGCGCGGTGAGTTCCTCGAAGCGGTCCTGGAGCGTGTCCAGTTTGTTCAGCAGCGACGCTTTCATTGCGGGGTTTTGTCCGTCGAGCCCTCGTGAAGGGCGAAGAGTTCCTGGGCCATGGCCAGCGCATCGAGGCGGCCTTCGGCAGAGAGCTTTTTCAGTTGCACGCTGGGGGCGTGCAGGAGTTTGTTGGTCAGGCCCCGGGCCAGTTGCATCAGCACGTCCTCGGGGTTGCCGCCGTTGCCCAGCAGGCGCAGGGCCTTTTGCAGTTCTTCGTCGCGCAGGCGCTCGCTTTGCTGGCGATAGGCCTTGAGCACATCCACCGCCGCCAGCTCGCGCAGGCGCACCATGAAGTCGTCGGCGCCGGCCGAGACCAGCTCTTCGGCGGCCTGGGCCGCGCCCTGGCGGCTCTTGAGGTTTTCCGCCACCACTTCGTGGAGGTCGTCGACGGTATAGAGGTAGACGTCGTCCAGCTCGCCGACCTGCGGCTCGATATCACGCGGTACGGCGATGTCGACCATGAAGATCGGCTTGTGCCGGCGCTGCTTCAGCGCGCTTTCCACCGCGCCCTTGCCGAGGATTGGCAGCTGGCTGGCGGTGGAACTGATGACGATGTCGCTGTTGGCCAGCTCTTGCGGAATGTCTGCCAGCAGCACCGCATGGGCGCCGAACTGCTCGGCCAGGATGCTGGCGCGCTCCAAGGTGCGGTTGGCGACGACGATACGACGCACGCCCTGCTCGTGCAGGTGGCGGGCGACCAGAGTGATGGTCTCGCCAGCGCCGATCAGCAGCGCCTGGCTGCGGCCCAGGTCGGAGAAGATCTGCTTGGCCAGGCTCACTGCGGCGAACGCCACCGACACCGGGTTCTCGCCGATGGCGGTGTCGGTGCGCACCTGCTTGGCGGCGCTGAAGGTGGCCTGGAACAGGCGCCCCAGCAGCGGGCCGACGGTGCCGGCCTCGCGGGCCACGGCGTAGGCCGACTTCATCTGGCCGAGGATCTGCGGCTCACCGAGCACCAGCGAATCGAGGCCCGAGGCCACGCGCATCATGTGCCGGACCGCGTCGTGCTCTTCGTGGATGTAGGCGCTGGCGCGCAGCTCGTCGAGGCTCAACTGGTGGTAGTCGGCCAGCCACTGCAGCACGGCGTCGGCGGCGATGTGGTCCTGCTCGATGTAGAGCTCGCTGCGGTTGCAGGTCGACAGGATCGCCGCCTCGCGGCTGGCGGTCAGTCGGCACAGCTGCTGCAGGGCGTCCACCAGCTGCTCCGGGGTAAACGCCACGCGCTCGCGTACGTCTACCGAGGCAGTCTTATGGTTAATACCAAGTGCAAGAAAGGCCATGCAAGGTCGCTGGTTGGGACGTGAAGCCGATAATTGTCCTACTTCGCAGGTTTTTGAACAACCACCGTTCGCTATTGTGGTGATGGTCAAGCGCTATCACGGTGTCTGGCGCAGGGTGGCAGGGGTGGCTATACGCCGACGAAGTGAGCGTCCGCACGGCTCCTGGCGATGGGGGTATCGACAAGTTTGATCCCATGCTGGGGGCTGTTGAGCGCGTTGTGAGCTTTAACGCGAGCGAAAAGAATCAGATTAAGCGCCTTTCCTGTAGTCCATTTCCCAAACATACTCCCAGGCCCTTTAAGCCATTGCGGTGGTCTGGGTTGGCCTCTAGTCTCGGGCGGTCGCTGCACAATCAGCGATCGGCTTTGACAGGCCGCTCAGAAAAAAACCTCATGGCTTGCGCTCTATGGCGGCTGTGTGTGGGGCACCTCGTGTGCGCCGGGTTTTTTGGCTTTTTCCTGCCGGTCTGTCAACCCATGCACAGCTGCCACCCTCTTGTTTGACAGCAGATGGTGTCGGCCCTTTCTTCAGGAAAAATACCGATGCTTAAGATTGTCCCCGATCCACCCCACAACCCTCACTCCCTTGAAGACACCCTCATCCAGGCCACCGAGTACGCCCTGTGCGCGCTGACCGTGGCCCATCAGGCCGTGCACGCCCAGCCCAGATCACCGGCCACGATCCTGATGATGGCGTCGATCCACGAAGTCGAATCGCTGCGCGTGCTGCTTGAGTCGGCGTTGATCCAGGTGCAGATGCCCAAGGCTCCGCAGACGCTGCATTAGGCCGCGCCCGGCCCTGTTCGCCGGCAAGCCGGCTCCTACCGGGGGCTGCGTTTCACCTGTAGGAGCCAGCCTTGCTGGCGAAAGGGCCCGCCCAGGCCCCCACCACTTCAGGGAGAAAAACAATGACCACAGACGACACCACCTCCAACACCACAGCAGGCAAAACCAAGTTCTACCAGGGCGAAGGCCAAACCGACCCGCTGTTCTGCATCGAACCCGGCATCCCCTGCCAGCACGCCCGCGACCAAGCCTCGGAGCTGATGGGCTGCGTGCGCGACCTGACCATCACCGGGATCATGGAAGAAAAGCCGCAACTGCTCTGGGCGTCGTACTACCTGAGCGCGCTGGCCAAGGCGTTGATGGATGATGCCGAGTTGGGAATGAGGCACTGAGCATGCGGTGCCTGGGGGCGGTGCGCCGGCTCCCAGGCAATCGCATTGAGCGCAACGAAAGCCGAACATGCACCTAAATAAGTGCCATTCAAATTCGTCCCCTTTTCCCCCACTCGAGGTGTTTGGGCGCAGGGCTTTTGACCGCGTGTTGGCGACTAGGTGCTCGCCGTCCGCCTTGCAGCGCGCTCAAGATCGAGCGCCGCCCGCGCGGCGCATCGCGGATGAATCCGCTCCTACATCTATTGCAACGTGCCGCACCTGTGAGGCCATGGTTGCCAGCCCTGACGCAAGGCTTGAGCCAGGTGGGGCGGCGGCGCCAGCCGATAAATTGCGTCGTGCCAACAAGGCGAACAACCATGGCCTATCTATCATGGCCACGTTGCAACCAATGTAGGAGCGGATTCATCCGCGATGCGCCGCGCGGGCGGCGCTCGATCTGATAGGCGCTGCACCTCTCCCGTCGTACACCTCGAAGCTTCGCAAAGTTCGGCAGAACCAGGTTATTTTCTCTAGGGTTCGCCCTGAAAGCAGCAAAGCTGACTCTAAATCGAAAGGTCCGAGGGCTGCATTGGGTCGATGGCGGACGGTCATGGATGATAGCCCCACCACATTGCGCCCTGAACGGCATTAATGCCTGGAAGCATTCAGCAGGCACGTTCGCTTTAAGGAGGTGGCCCACCCAGCAAGGGTGAGCCAGGTCTGAATCAGGATCGCTTGCGCTTGAACAGCTTGCCGAAGAAGCCGGCGATGGCCACCAAGCCCAGGATGATGAACTTCTTGAACGCCAGCAAGGCAACACCGATCTTGGCGAACAGGCCCGCCTTGGCGGCGATGCCACCGGCGACCAGGGCGGCCAGTCCGTATGGCGCCAGCTTGTCGGTCTTGGCGTCGTAATCGGCGTAGCGGTTACCGTCGGTGAAGTTGGTGAAGGCGAGAATCTTTGGCGTTTCCTGCTTGATGGTCTGCAGGTCGGCCATCGCCGCCACGGCATTGAGCTCCAGCACGCCTTCGCGGCCCAGCACGCGGATGCTGTAGTTCAGGGTGGTCTGGTCGGCGTCTTCGGCCTTCAACTCTCGCGCCCAGTACATCTTGTGGGTAGCCTGATCGTAGCTCGGTGGTTCGGCCCAGCCCAACAGTGTCAGGCCGGCATAGCCTTGCTTGCGACGCTCCTTGTTGTCTTCCTCGTCATCGGCCTTCATCTGCTCGAGCAGGTCGGCGTAGTCGATCTTGGCTGCGTCATCGTCGGAAATGTGGCCGTCGTTCTTGTAGCTGATGATCACGCCCCAGCCGTTGTCCGCCAGTGGATTGACGGCGGTCGGGATGATCATGCCGAGGGTCTTGAAGCCCGGTGGGTTGCCCCAGCCTTCGGTCAGCAGGCGCTCGGTGTCGCCCGGCGACAGGTAGTAGAACTCGTTGTTGAGTTGGAGGCTGGCGATACCGCCGGGCAGGGTGATGTTGCCGTGCTGTTGCTTGAGCGTGGCCAGCCACTGTTCGGCGGTCTGGTGCGGTTGTTCGCTGGCGGTTGGCGCAGACGCGGGAGTGCTGGCGGCAATGGCGGGCAAAGTAGTCGCGCAGAGCAACACTGCCGCCAACAACTGGCGCAGGTGTTTCATCGTAGTCCCTTACAATTTGAAATAATTTGGGCGCGCAGGATAACTGAAAAAGCTGGCCAATCGCCAGAATCTCGTGTCCTTGTCTACCTTTCGATGCCAACGGGACACGCTTGCGCGTCCTCCTTTCTGGCGGTCAAGCCAGTGACATCCTCTGTGCCCAGCCTCTGCCTGGACGCAGTCAGCATTGCGTCGAGCCAACGCGACTGTTCCATGCGGTGTTAGCGACATCTCTTTTCGGACAGAGCCTAGGTGCTCGCCGTCCGCCTTGCAGCGCGCTCAAGATCGAGCGCCGCCCGCGCGGCGCATCGCGGATGAATCCGCTCCTACATTTGTTGCAACGTGCCGCACCTGTGAGGCCATGGTTGCCAGCCCTGACGCAAGGCTTGAGACAGGTGGGGCGGCGGCGCCAGCCGATAAATTGCGTCGAGCCAACAAAGCGAACAACCATGCCCTATCTGTCATGGCCGCGTTGCTACCGATGTAGGAGCGCATTCATCCGCGATGCGCCGCGCGGGCGGCGCTCGATCTGATAGGCGCTGCACCTCTCCCGTCGTACACCTCGAAGCTTCGCAAAGTTCGGCAAAACCAGGGGCCAAGGCCAGCCCTTCTTCATTTCTTCTTACAGATCAGAGGGTTAATTACTAAGTAAGCACCATTCAAATCCGTCCCCTTTTTGATCCACGCCTCGCCCATTGGCCTTGGTTGGGTTCACTTGCAGCCGGCCTCACAATCAATCGCCCCCGCGCGCACATAGAATGACCAACCAAATCTCCGCGATGAGTATGTCGTGATGTAAGCCCTACCCCAGCCACTACCAGCTAGAGCTCTCAAACACGTATACAAAAACAAATTACCCACGAAAAAAGTGCAAACTTAGATCATTAGCCAGCTCAACGATATCTTCATCCTGGCTACCCTCGCCCAGTTTTATATGCGCTTCTAGCAAGCTCTCACCCCCAATAACACATAAAAATTCACCAACATTTTTATATGTATAATAATCCATACCATCACTGCAGAAACCAGATACAATTTTCCCGACCAGCTCATCCCGACCAGATGTCCAGCCACGGGAAGCTAAAATACCTCTTGCCAGCAGCATCTCTTCCTCATTCCCATCTATCGATATATTTATGAGTTCCTCGACAAACGAGTCAGAGCAAGAAAAATCAAGCAAACCATCCCTTGCAACTTTTAAAGATACTCGCCGATCTTCACTACTGCCAGAACGCAGCATCGCCATCAAATCAGGCTCATACTGTAAATACAGCGCCCGAACATCATAGCCATACTGATTTATGACGCGTTCGTGCAGTTCATAACTAGACCACGAAAGCCCAGAACGCTGAACCGACTCAACAAAACCGCGAACCTTCTCATTAAAAGAATCCTCGATCGCACTAAACGCCGTCATCAATTCACTCATACCTTACTCCATATTCCCCGTTGTGCAGGCGATAGATCAGGTTGCCGCATTCGGCGTACTGGAAATGGGTCCCAGCGTATTTACGCAGCAGGTTATCCATCAGCTTGTTGCGCCGTGGGTCGCTTTACAGCGTACGGCTGAGTTCCTGGGTCTTTTCACCCAGCAGGTTGCCGCCCAGGTCGAAAGCGAAGCATACTCATGCCCCCAATGCACTCCGCGTCCTCGGCTGCTTTAGCCTTGCCTAATCTTCGCCTCAATAACTTTCGCACAATTTCAACATTTAATATATTACAACTTACCCTCACCAAGCATCACACTCTCAATAGCACCAAGATCGATCATCAGCCTAAAACTCGCCCCGCCCTCCATAATCTGCAAATTTTCAATACTATGAGAATCAGTTCCTGGTGAAGGGCCGACGACATAAAGCCCAAGCGAGTCTATTTCCTTCATCAAACGCTCCTCCTCTATAAAAAGCTGCTCATTCACCGCTCGCTCATGTTCCTTGAACAACTTTCCATATAGGTCAAAATCTCTATCTGGCAAAAAAGAACCGATCACTCGCATACCATTTATGGAAGAAACCAATAATCCCCCAAGAGACAGCCCATTAGCAGACACCAATTTAAACTCTATCATCGAGGGCACCTCTTAGTTTCGCCAAGCGTTTGAGAAAGTCCCTTTAGGCTTTCATAATTAAATCCAACAACCCCATCAGGATGGATAGAAAAAAGAAAAAGTGGACGGATTTATTTTTTTACCTCAGAGTAGCAAAAATAAATTCGCCACTTTTTTTGGTCAAGCCATGATCAATCCACTCAATAAATTGACAGATCTTTAATGCAATAACCCTCGACAAAATCCATCAACTCTAGAATTATATTCTCATCGGCCGCGGCCCTCAGATTTTCAAGGCATTCAAGCATTTCATCCTTGGGCATACCTCGCACCTTGAAATCAACGAGCACCGCCCTCAAACTCATGAGATCTGAGCGGGCCACTACACCAGCAAGCACTCCATTAATAAATTCTTTTTTCATGGACACAACTTCCATTTATCCTTTGTTGCCTCCAGCGCAGACTAGAAAAAAGGACGTATTTATTTTCTTTCAGGTTAAGCATGCGAGCAGTTCGGCCTTGGCCGTCGCATTGAGGGCGGAGCTGAGGTTGGTGCTGTAGGCGCCGGCCATGTAGTTGTCTATGCTGGCCTGGCGGTCCTAGACTAGCAGGTTGGCTGCGGCAGCTGCCGGATTAGCAGGCACTTGGCCTGGACTGACCCCGCCAGCGCGGCCGCGATTAGGCACAAATCCGCCAAAACTAAAATATCCCTTATAGACTGTGCCTCGATTACCTCAAACTCTTGGGATGAGGCCTCGGGCAGGGGCAGGATATCAACCCCTAAAACCCCGACCCCAGCCACCCTAGATGTTATTCAAACCGCACCAAGCGTGGAAAAGTCCTCATTGACAATAAACACCTCATCACTTAGCAAGTTCAGAGCAATACAAAATCTGTGCGTAGACTGAATGTAAACAAAGTCGCCCTGCCGCCTGATATCCACAAACGGATTAGATGTCGTCGAGAACAAGAACCACTCGATATTGTTGTCTTTATCCGTTCTTGCAATAAACCCCTCATTGCCCATCTCGCCCTCGCCGCAAAGGATTACCCGCCCTCCTTCCAGCGATAACTTATTATACACCTGCACTTCCGACCAGACATCGTCATCGCCAAGCAACTCATTAAGCTCGGCCTCACCCTCATATGAAATCCTATACTCCCTACCAAAAGCATGCGTAAGCCTATCATTTTCAATAGAAGCAATATCTATATTCTTAACAGCAGCCCCCCCGCAATACACAATATCCAGCCCTATTAACTGGCCAGCCGCCCATCTATCTTGTAGCTCTTTCATGCTATCCACATGGACTCCCCGGCTTCTTGCTCTTACTTACTATTTGAGGTCTGTCTGGCGTTCCAGTCTCAGGTAGTTTAACCCTGGGCACATCAGACCCCTTAGGTTTCGAGTTCAATTTCTTACTAAGGTTACTACCATAGGTCCCTCCCGTTGCAGGCGCAGGCAACGGATCGTTTAGATTCACGCGATTTATAGGAACGGACTGCAAGTTCGCCACCTGCGCAGCATATAGCCTTCGGTTATCTAAAGACACCAGCTGCCCGTTAACCTCGGCGACATTCAATGGCCCACTCCGCTTCCAGTCCCACTTCCCTTTTGACATATCGTCCACGTACCCAGAGGCATTGTCAGATATGTACGCCTGAGAGAAATTAAGAGATGAAGGATGAACCCACTCCTCAGTTAACCCCCATGGGTCTATCCAGCTAACTGGGTTTGGCGCATAAGCATAGAGATTCAGCCCGCCGGCATAACGGATCGGGTCCTGCCCGACAAAACGACCAGTCTCTGAATCATAGTACCTGAATCGGTTGTAGTGCAGCCCGGTCTCTTGATCGTGATACTGCCCTTGGAAGCGTATCGGGTTGGTCAACCCGATCTGTCTGCTCCACTCCGAGCGTGTTTCCTTAATCTCACCCCAAGCCTTGTACTGCGCCGTCCACACTACCTCTCCGTTGTGGTCAGTCAGTTCCATTGGTGTGCCGAGATGGTCACACTGGTACCAGGCAATCGCGTCAATCGGCTGCGGCTTGATCTCATGCTGCCACAGCGGATCCTGGTCGACATCGTAATCACGGTCGTTCCAGTCTGGTTGCCGTAGCAAGCGAATCGGGCTCTTGCGCAACGCTTGGGCGACGGGAACAAAACTGCCCGGCTCATATAAGTAATGCACCGTACGTCCCGTCTCGCCCTCATCCTGCGGTGGCGAGCTTTCCCAGGCCAGGTTATCGCCATCCCAACCGTACAAGGTATAGCCGCAACCCAGTTCGCGCTGGCGCTTGGCCCGCTGCATCTGGTTCCAGCCGCTGCCGGCCCGCGGGTCGTCCTGGTGGTGCGCGGTGGAGTGTTTGTGCAGACGGCGGCCCAAGGCATCGTAGCTGTACACCACCGTGAGCTTGTCATCGTCAAAACGCGTTAGGCGGTCGAATAGGTCCCAGCTCAGGCGGGCCTGTTCACCGTTGTGCAGGCGATGGATCAAGTTGCCGCGTTCGTCGTACTGGTAATGGGTCCCGGCATATTCACGCAGCAGGTTGTCCATCAGCTTGTTGCGGCGCGTGTCGCTTTCCAGCGGGCGATTCAGTTCCTGGGACTTGTCGTCCAACAGGTTGCCAACCGGATCGAAGGCAAAGGTCTCGACGCCGAGACGGCTGGTGGCTTGCAGCAGGCGCCCGACCGGATCGTACTGATAGGCCAGATGACCACGACGCATATCATGGATATCCGTCAGCTGGCTAACCGCATCGTACTGATACTGGCGTTTGAGTAGGGTGGATTTGCCATCGGAATTGCCCAGCACTTGCTCCTGTAGCCGGCCTCCCGAATCCCAAGCTTGTGTCTGCATGAGCCGGTTGCCCTGATGACGCACCACTTCACGGTGCAGATCATCGCGCTCGTAGGCCAGCAGCTCATGCTGGTCAAGGGTCATCCCAAGCACGTGCCCACTGCCATAGGTGAGCACGTTGATCTTATGGCCATCCGGGCGAATCGTCGCCGTGCGCAGGTTCAGCGCGTCGTATTCGTGCTGCCACACCGCAACCATCGGCACCTCGGTACCCAAGTAGTACTGGTGCTCGCGAGTCAGGTTGCCCGCCTCGTCATGGAACCATTGCAGCTTGCTGGCGGTGTTGATGGCCTGGATCAGATTACCGTTGCCGTCGTACGCAAAGGTCTCTTCCTGACGCTGATCACTTTGTCTGGCCACACGTGAAAGTAGGCGACCCATTGAATCGAAGGCAAGATCAATGCGGCGACTTCCAACCTGAGTGCTGGCCAGTCGGCCGCTGTCCGGGTCGTATTGGTAACGCGTTACCAGACCGTCGAAACCTTGCTCTTCCAACAAACGACCAACCGGATCGTAGAGGAAGTTGGCCTTGCTCTCGTTTTCGTTTTCCAGATTGATCAATCGACCCAGCTTGTCCCAGCGATAACGCAGGGTGTGCTCGGCGGCATTGGTACGCGACGTCAGGAGACCAGTAGCGTTGTAGGTCCAGGTAGTGCAACGGTCCAGCGCATCGACGTGGGCCAGCAGACGGCCTTCAGCGTCACGTTCGAAGCGCTCTTCGGTATTGTCCGAATGAATGACTTTTGCCAGCTGGCCGGCCTTGTATTCATAAGCCGTCTTGTGACCTGCCGCGTCGGTGAACAGTACTAACTGACCAAAGGCGTCGTACGCCCACTGGCTAGTTTTACCCGAGCAGTCGGTATATTCGACTATCTGATCCGCCGCGTTGTACGCCAGTTTCTTCTCGTTGCCGTTGGCGTCCTTGATCGCCTTGACCAACCCCGAAGGCGTATAGGCGAACTCGGTTTTATTACCCAACGGGTCGGTGGTCTCGACCAGATTGCCCTTCTGGTCATAGTCGCGCAACCACAGGCCACCTTCAGCGTCGCGGATTTTGATCAGATTGCGACGGCCGTCGTAGGCGAAGTGCATCTGGCTGTGATCGGCACGAATATGGCGAACGACACTGCCTTGTTCGTCATAGTCGTAGCGGTCTTCGCTGCCATCGGTATGTACATGGCGTACTACTTTCTTGCGCTCATCACGGAAGATCCACTCCGAGCGCTCATCTGGGTAGCGCACGCGATACAGGAGGCCAAGGATATCGTAGTAGTACCAGGTCTCCTGGCCATGGGCGTCGGTGACGTAGGTGAGGCGGATGTTCTCGTCCCACTCCAAACGCGTGTCATAACTGCCGTCGTCGGCCCATTCACGGATCGCTTTGGCGTCAAAGGCGCTGCCATCCCATTGCAGGTTCATGCCCCGGCCTGTACGGTCGGTGTAGCGGGTCACCAGATGGTTCTGGTACTGGTAGTGCCATGCCGCGCCATGCTCATCCTGGGCGGCAACGAGGTCGCCCTGATCATCGTAGTGGTAGCCGCACAGCTGACGCAGCGGCTGACCGTCCTGCATTTCCCACAGGCCAGTGATATGCCCCTGCTCGTCGATCAGCGTACCGAGATGGCGCTGTACATCCTTCACATCACCTTGGAAGGTGATGATGTCTGACAATACCGGACGCCCCTCGTGGTGATGTTCGTAGTGCAACATGCAGCCCGCGTCGTTCTGCAACAAGAGCTTGCGCAGGTAGTAACGATCACCTACCCGCAGGTAGTACTCCTTGCGCACGAAGCCACGGCAGATCACCAGTTCATCGTCACTGCTACGCACCAGCAGCAAGTCCTCGATGGCATTGAATAGCGACTTACCGACTTTGGGTAGCTCGAAGTCATGGCTACGGCCATCAAAATCATGGAACAGCAAACCCTTGCCCACCACGTCGATGCAAGTGGTGAATTCGGTAACCCAGCGAGCGCCCAGACAACCCTGGTCGTACTCGGTCAGCCTTGAGTGGTAAATGCGCTGCCACTCGATAGGGAATGCGCCCGGTAGGCTGAAATCGGTGTGGATGATGAATTCCGACCCCAGAGCAAAGCTGATGCTGCGCCCGGTAGTGGATTTGGGGATCGGCCGAGGGATCGGGCAACTAGGCTCTACAGGGCTTGGTGTCTGCTTGGCCTTAGCCTGAGCACTACTGACCGCCAACTCGCCCTTGCCCTTCTCCCGCTCCACCTGCGTGGTCGTCCCCGGTTTGCTCACCCCCGGCTGCCCGTTCTTGTTGCGCTTGCGAAAGCCCTTCACCGCCCCGCCCAGCACTGTCAGCATCCAGCCGATGCTCATCTGCGTCGCCGGGTCCGCCAGCTTGGCAAACTGTCGGGCCATCTCCGGTCCCAGCGCGCGTAGTTGACTGGTATTGGCCAAGACCTTGGCTTTGATCTGATCCGGCAGCAGCTTGCTGGTTGCACTGTTGGCCAGCCCTTTACCGGCAGCCTTGTAGGCGCTGTGCACCGCACCGAAGAAGTTGCTGAACGCTGCCTTGGGGTCGTTGAGCAGTTTGTCGGCGGCAGCCGACATCTGCTTGCCCGCCTTGTCGCGATCGCCCTTGGCATCCAACTGGCCCTTGACCACTTTCTCAAGGCCGGTGGCGATTTCGTTGGTCATCTTGGTGCCCAGCGCACCGGCGTCGGCCAGAATGCTGGCGATCTTCGGCTGAGCCTTGGCCACGAAATCGTCAATGGTCCCGGCGATGGTCGCATTGAGGTGACCGATCAACACCTGGATCAGCGAATCCCCCAACAGCATCTTGGCGCTGTTGCGCAGCTCCTGGCGCACCAGGAACAGGGTCGGGCGCAGGCTCATGCGCGCCGCGGCCATGGTCGGTGGCGCCGGCAGCACACCGATCAAGTTGATGCCCAGGCTCACCCAGTCGAGCAGCTGGCGGTTCTTGCTCTTGACCAGGGTCACCACGTCGCCCAGGGCATCGACCAGGGCCATGATGTTGCCCACCACCGGCAGCGCACCGGCTACGGTCTTGATGCGTTCGAGGGTGACGTAGCCGCCGCTGACCGACTGCAGCCAAGCGTCGAAGGCGGCGGCGCCACGGCCGACGTCCTTGGCGTCGATGGTGTTGAGCGGGGCGACGGCGACCTGGGCTTCGCGTTTCTTGGCGTCGGTCATGCCAGCACCTCATGGTTCAGCTTGGCCGGGTTCACCGGGGCGCTGAGCTTGGGCAGGCTCGGCAGTTGCTTGAGCGCGCTGGCGGCCTTGAGCGTGGGCGCCGCGCCGGGCACCACGTTGCTGGCCAGTTGGGCCATGGCGCCGGTGTCGCCGCCGACGGCGGCCTTGACCTGCTGCGCCTTCTGCAAGGCGGCTTGTCCGCTTTTCGCCAGTTGCATGCCCGTGCCGGCCAGGGCCTTGCCCTGTTCCAGCAGGCCGTTGCCGCCGGGGCCCATCAGGCCCTGGGCCATCGATTTTCCTTGTGCCATCGCGTTCTGCATCAGTCCCTTGCCCTTGTCCATGCCTTGTTGCATTGCCGACATCCCCTTAGCTAGCAATCCGCCTTCACCTTTTGCACTGCTAAGCACCTCGCCAACTTCCGCCATCTGCGCGGCAGACGGCTCTCCCAGTCCCGCCTGTGCAGGCCAGGCAGAGGCACCAAAGTGGCTGCCATCGGCCCAGGTATCAGCAGGGTCGAGGCCAAAGTCGACCCACAGTGGCCCTACGGCGGCCCCTGCTGCCTGGTTGAAACCTTTGCTATCCAAACTGCCCTTGATTGACTTGCCCAGGGCGTCGGTCACGTCGTAGTCGCCGGTCTTCACGCCTTTGCTGTTGGCGTACTGGTACAGCAGCTCCAGGTCGCCCTTGCCGGGTTTCGGTGGCTCGGGGAAGGTGCCGGCCTTGCTGGCGGCGCCGATGTGGGCGAACTGCGCGGCGTGGGCGGTGTAGTTGGCGCTGGTGACATGGGTGATGCCACCGGCGTTGTAGGTAGTGGCGCTGCCGCCGCCCTGGATCACCAGCTCGGTCTTGGCGGTGAGCACGATGCGGTCGGCGTTGGCGGTGATGTCGAGCTTGGCCAGCAGGTTGATGTTGTCCTTGAGGGCACGGATGTCGATGTCGCCGGAGGCCGACACCAGCTTCCAGCCCAGGCTCTGCACGAACAGGCGCATGCCCTGGCTGGCGCTGGCCAGCAGGCGCTTGCCGACGGACAGGCTGGTGTGGCCGGTGCTGCTCAGGGCCAGATGCTCGCCGGTGGTGATGTGGTTGGGGCCGGGGGTGGTCAGGGCGATGCCGGCCGGGCTCGACAGCACCAGGTGCGGCTGGGCGAATTCGGGGAATTCGTTGGCGCTCTGGTTGACCGGGCCGCTGCCGAGGATGCCCTGGTGCTGCTCGTGCAGGCGCTTGGCCACGGCGTCCTGGTCGCCGGGCTCCTGGGCCTGCATCTGCTTGGCCAGTTCCGCCAGGCTGTCCTGCTGCTCGCTGGCGGTGGCCAGACGTTCGGCGGTTTCGGGCAGGTCCTTGTGGTGCTTGGCTTCGTTGGCGCGGGGTTCGGTGGTGATCAGCAGGCCACCGGCGGCGCGCACTGCACCGTGGCGGTCGGTGCGCAGCTCGAAGCCTTCACCACGAGGGGCGCCGCCCGACGGTCTGGGGTGCGTGAGGTAGCCGAGGTTCAGCGCACTGGCGCCGTGGTCGCTGCGCAGGGCGATGCTGATTTCGCTGGTGGTGTCGTCGATGCGCAGTTCGTTGTTGCGGCTGCCCTTGTATTCCTTGCTCTTGATGGTGGCCAGGGTCTTCAGGTCGGGCAGCTTGTAGTGCGGCATATTCACGCCGTGGTACAGGCAGCCGGTCACCAACGGCTGGTCGGGGTCGCCTTCGAGGAAGCTGACCAGCACCTCCATGCCGACGCGGGGCAGCTGCAGGCTGGCGATGCCCTGCCCGGCCCAGCCGGAGGCCACGCGCATCCACACGCTGGACTTGTCATCCGAGCGACCTTCGCGGTCCCAGAAGAACTGCACCTTGATGCGGCCGTACTCGTCGCAGTAGATCTCTTCACCGGCCGGGCCGCTGACCACGGCGCGCTGGGTGCCGAGGATGCGCGGCTTGGGGTGTTCGAGCGGCGGGCGGTAGGTGGCGTCCCACGGGGTGGCGCTGAAGAAATTGCGGTAGCCCTGCTGGAAGCCGTCGTACTTGGCGTCGACGTCGCTGGTGATGGCTTCTTCCAGCACCTGGGGCTGGCGGCCCTGGTGGTGCACGTCGGTGAGCAGCCAGAGGTCGTTCCAGGCGGCGTTGGGGTGCGCGCTCAGGGTCAGGAAATGCCCGCTGGCCAGCAACGGCTGGTCGCTGCGCCCTTCGGCCAGGCGGTAGTCGCTGCGGTGGCGCTCCAGGGCGCGGGTGGCCAGGTGCTTGCCGCGGGCGCGGTCGAGGAAGCGCCCGGGGTAGTCGTAGTCTTCGAGCTCGGGCTCGGCGTGGCTGACCGACTCGCCTTCGAGCTGGATCAGCGGTTTCTTGAAGTCGTAGTCGCGGCGGGTGACGCTGCTGGTGCGGGTTTCCACGCGCAGGCCGAAGCGCTTGATCATCGGCGTGTCGGCCACCAGCCCGGCGTCCTGCTGGTAGGCCACCGGGGCCAGCTTGCGGAACACGGTCTGGTCGTCGCCGAACACCAGCTGGTGGCCCTCGGCGCTGTGGCGGAAGTGGTAGTGGATGCCCTCTTCTTCGCACAGGCGCTGGACGAACTGCAGGTTGGACTCGTCGTACTGCACGCAGTACTCACGCTCCGGGTACACGGCGCCCAGCTGGAACTGGTAGGCGTTGGCGAGGATGCCGTGCTCTTCCAGTACCTGGGCGATGATCTTCGGCACGCTCAGTTGCTGGAACATGCGTTGGTTGATGCGGTGGGCCAGGTAGGCCAGCTGCGGGCGTAGCGTAACCTGGTAGCGGGTCAGGCGCTTGCCCGCCTCGCCTTGCGCGGCGCGGTAGATCAGGCCGTGCAGGCCGCGGCCGTCGTCGCCCAGCTGGAGGAACGCGGGCTTGTGCAGCAGGCTTTCCAGGTCCCGCGAGGGGTGCTCGCTGACCAGTTCCAGGTCGATGGCGTACACCTGGCTGATGGCTTCGCTGCCGTCGAAGGCGAGTACCTGGAAGTCGTGCTCCAGGCCGTCGATGTGCAAGCTGAAATGGGTCTGGTCGGCGGCGGCAAACATCCTTGTTCCTCTTTCCTGGGGGGTGGAACGTCCTCGGAATGGCACGCCGCTCACGCGGCGTATCGCGGATGAATCCGCTCCTACACGGGCAAGTCGGCAGTGCCACCAACCGCTGTAGGAGCGGATTCATCCGCGATGCGCCGCGCGGGCGGCGCTCGGTCTCATGGGCGATGCAACGCTAACGTCGATCACCCAGAGACCCCGCAGAGCCTTAGCCCGCGACCGGCGCGCGCCAGTCGTCGGAACCGGAAGTACCGGACACTTCGTGGGTCCAGGTGATCTTGCGGTAGGTGAAGTACACGTCTTCCAGGTGGGTGAAGTGGGCGTTGGCCGGGTCCTGGCAGTTGTGCATGTAGTCCTTGATGTCGACGATGATCGCGTCTTCCAGGACGGTGGTGTAGTAGTGCTCCTGGGTGCCCTGGGCCGAGGTGCGGTACCACTTGATCTCGACCTTGGTCATGCGCTCGCCCGAGGTCAGGGCGGCCAGCAGCAGTGGCGAGGCCTTGTCGAAGACCTTGGTGATCTTCACCGGCTTGTGCACGCGCTGGCCGGTCGGCTGGCCGGACTGCGGGTCACGCGGGATGATCACTTCGTGTTCGAAGCCCTGGACCATGACCTGGTCTTCGTGGCCTTCCTGGTAGGTGTTGCCCACCGAGTCGGCGGTGAAGGCGCCAGCGGTGATCAGACCTTGTTTTTCGCCGGTGACGGCCATGTAGGCGGGAGTTGCCATGTGTCGCTCTCCTTGCTTGGAAAATAGTCGCCGGGTGGCAGGAATTTGCCACCTTGGGGCGACTAGGTAATACAAAGGGCGTGCCAGTTTTTATTTATCTATTCAAATCAGATAGTTAGAAATCATGCACATCCATTTGGATGTTCTTTTCAACTTGAACCCTTCAAAAGTTGCGCAACTTCTTGCGCAGTGGTGGCAAAAAGTTGCGCAGTTGGCTGTACATGACGAGTACCAAGGCCTGCATCGAACTATCCACACACTTATCCACACTTGAGTGCGCAACTTCTTGCGCAGTTGACTGAGAAGTCAAAAACCTAAAAAAGTGAACACAATAGAGTTGTGTTGATTGGGCCGGCCTCTTCGCCAGCAAGCTGGCTCCTACAGGTACGGTGCTGGTGCTGGGTACCTGTAGGAGCCAGCTTGCTGGCGAACCCAGACGACACCGACCGCCATAAGCAGCAACCGTTGACTCGCTTGATGCCATGCCTGTGCGCGAACCTCCCACGCCAGGCATTGTCCCTATGACCGAAGCCACGCTTCACACCACGACCTTCGCAGGTGGGTTTGCCATCGCGCTTGTGTCATCATGCTCCGACCGCCGGTTAGCCCTCCTAAAGCCTTCTATGAACAGACCCTACGCATTGCTGCTTGCCTTCGCCCTGCTCCAGGGCTGCCAAAGCCTGGCCCCGCAGAAGACGGACGACCAACCGCCCGCCGCCAACGCCGGCAAGAGCGCGGAAAAGCCCGTGGTGTATGGTTCGTTCACGCAAGACACGCTCTACAGCCTGCTGGTGGCCGAGCTGGCCGGCCAGCGCAACCGCTTCGACATCGCCCTGGCCAACTACGCCGACCAGGCGCAAAAAACCCAGGACCCCGGCGTCTCCGAGCGCGCCTACCGCATCGCCGAATACCTCGGCGCCGACGAGCCGGCCCTGGACAGCGCATTGATCTGGGCCCGCAACGACCCGCAGAACCTCGACGCCCAACGCGCCGCGGCCATCCAGCTGGCCCGCGCCGGGCGCTACGACGACTCCATGGCGTACATGGAGAAAGTGCTGCAGGGCAAGGGCGACACCCACTTCGACTTCCTCGCGCTGTCCGCCGCCGAAACCGACCAAGCCACCCGTGACGGCCTGATGCAGAGCTTCGACCGCCTGCTGGTGAAGTACCCCGACAACGGCCAGCTGGTGTTCGGCAAGGCGCTGCTGCTGAACCAGGACGATAAGCCCGAACAAGCTCTTGAACTGCTGGAAAGCCACCCAGCACAGAACGGCGAGATCGCTCCGATACTGCTGCGCGCCCGCCTGCTGCAAGGGCTGGACCGTGGCCCGGAAGCACTGCCGCTGCTGCGCGGGGCGATCCGCGACAACCCTGACGACAAGCGCCTGCACCTCACTTATGCGCGCACCCTGGTCGAGCAGGACCGCATCAACGATGCCAAGGCCGAATTCGAAAGCCTGCTGCAGCAGTACCCGGAAGACGACGAGATCCGTTACTCCCTGGCTCTGGTGTGCCTGGAAACCAAGCAATGGGATGAAGCCGAAGGCTACCTGCAGGAAATGGTCGAGCGCGACGCCAACGCCGACGCCGCCCACCTGAACCTCGGCCGTATCCGCGAGGAACGTCACCAGCCGGCTGCCGCCCTGCGCGAATATGCCCTGGTCGGCGCGGGCCCGGACTACCTGCCGGCGCAACTGCGCCAGGCCGACATCCTCATCGCCAATGGCCGCAGCGCGGAGGCTTCGCGCCTGCTCGCCGAAGCCCGCGAGGCGCAGCCCGACTACGCCATCCAGCTGTACCTGATCGAGGCCGAAAGCCTGGGCAACAACGGCAAGGAGGCCCAGGCCGCGCAGGTGCTGGAGCAGGCGATCAAGCGCTACCCGGACGACCTCAACCTGCTCTACACCCGCGCTATGCTCGCCGAGAAGCGCAATGACCTGGGGCAGATGGAAAAGGACCTGCGCGCCATCATCGCCCGCGAGCCGGAAAACGCCATGGCCCTCAACGCCCTGGGCTACACCCTGGCCGACCGCACCACCCGCTACACCGAGGCCAAAGCCCTGATCGACAAGGCCCACCAGCTGACCCCGGACGACCCGGCGGTGCTCGACAGCCTGGGCTGGGTCGCCTACCGCATGGGCAACCTCGACGAAGCCGAACGCCAACTGCGCCAGGCCTTCGAACGCTTCCCCGACCATGAAGTCGCCGCCCACCTGGGCGAAGTGCTGTGGGCCAACGGCAAGCGCCGCGAAGCCCGCCAGGTCTGGGGCAAGGGCTTCGAGGCCCAACCCGACAGCCCCATCCTGCGCAAGACCCTCCTGCGCCTGACCGGATCCGAGAGCCTGTAAACCATGTTCCTGCGTCATTGCATCACCTTCACCCTCATCGCCCTGCTCGCCGGCTGCGCCGGCTTCGGCAGCAAGGAAGCCGTGCAAGGCCAGGGCAACCCGCAACTGTGGCGCCAGCACAAGCAACAGCTGAGCGGCCTCGACGGCTGGCAGATCAACGGCAAGGTCGGCATCCGCGCCCCCCGCGACTCGGGCAGCGGCACGCTGTTCTGGCTGCAGCGCCAGGACTACTACGACATCCGCCTGGCCGGCCCGCTCGGCCGTGGCGCCGCGCGCCTGACCGGCCGCCCCGGCGGGGTGATGCTGGAGGTGGCCAACCAGGGCCGCTTCGAGGCCGACAGCCCCGAGGCCCTGCTGGAAGAACAGCTCGGCTGGCGCCTGCCGGTCTCGCACCTGGTCTGGTGGGTGCGCGGCCTACCCGCTCCGGACAGCAAGAGCCAGCTCACCCTCGACGGCGACAGCCGCCTGGCCCGCCTCACCCAGGATGGCTGGCAGGTCGAGTACCTCAGCTATATAGAGCAGAACGGCTACTGGCTGCCCGAGCGCCTGAAGCTGCATGGCGAGAACATCGACGTCACCCTGGTGGTCAAGGACTGGCAGCCGCGCCAGCTGGGGCACTAAGTTGATGGAAAAGCTCACCCTGCCGGCCCCGGCCAAGCTCAACCTGTGGCTGCACATCACCGGCCGCCGCGCCGATGGCTACCACGAGCTGGAAACCGTGTTCCAGTTCCTCGACCACGGCGATGAGCTGAGCTTCTCGCTTCGCGAAGACGGCGTGATCCGCTTGCACAGCGAGATCGCCGACGTACCTCACGACAGCAACCTGATCGTGCGCGCCGCGCGCAAGCTCCAGGAGCAGTCCGGCACCAGACTCGGCGCCGACATCTGGCTGCACAAGGTGCTGCCCATGGGCGGCGGCATCGGTGGCGGCAGCTCCGACGCGGCGACCACGCTGCTGGCACTCGCCCACCTGTGGCAACTCGACTGGAACGAGGATCGCCTGGCCGCGCTGGGCCTCGCGCTCGGTGCCGACGTGCCGGTGTTCGTGCGTGGTCACGCCGCGTTCGCCCAGGGTGTCGGCGAGCAACTGACCCCGGTCGACCCCGCCGAACCCTGGTATGTCGTGCTGGTACCGCAAGTGTCTGTCAGCACAGCGGAAATTTTTTCGCATCCGGAGTTGACACGTGATTCCCTCCCCCTTAAGATGCGCCCCGTTCCCGAGGGAAACAGTCGAAATGACTGCCAACCGGCAGTAGAGCAACGTTACCCCGAAGTTCGCAATGCGCTGATTTCACTGGGTAAATTCACGGAAGCTCGAATGACCGGCACTGGAAGTTGTGTGTTTGGGGCCTTCCCAAGCAAAGCCGAAGCTGATAGAGTTCTGGCCCTTCTTTCAGAGACCCAAACAGGGTTTGTGGCGAAAGGAAGCAATGTTTCGATGTTGCATCGCAAGCTGCAAAGTCTGATCAAGAAGTCGAGTTCATAAGAATTCGCAGCAACAGATACAGGGGCGTCGCCAAGCGGTAAGGCAGCAGGTTTTGATCCTGCCATGCGTTGGTTCGAATCCAGCCGCCCCTGCCATTTCTTATACTCATCCAGGTTACCCTCAGCCTTCAGGTACTGCGCGTGTCCAAGATGATGGTCTTCACGGGGAATGCAAACCCCGATCTGGCTCGGCGTGTCGTACGTCAGCTGCATATTCCACTGGGTGACGTTTCTGTCGGTAAATTCTCCGACGGCGAAATCAGTGCTGAAATCAACGAAAATGTCCGCGGTAAAGACGTCTTCATCATTCAGCCCACCTGTGCCCCAACCAACGACAACCTGATGGAACTGGTAGTGATGGCCGATGCCTTCCGCCGCTCCTCAGCGTCGCGAATCACCGCCGTGATTCCTTACTTCGGATACGCCCGCCAGGACCGCCGTCCGCGTTCGGCACGTGTAGCCATCAGCGCCAAAGTCGTCGCTGACATGCTCACTGTCGTGGGTATCGACCGTGTACTCACCGTCGACCTGCACGCTGACCAGATCCAGGGTTTCTTCGATATCCCCGTCGACAACATCTACGGCTCGCCCGTACTGGTCGACGACATCGAAGACCAGCGTTTCGAGAACCTGATGATCGTTTCCCCGGACATCGGTGGCGTGGTGCGTGCTCGCGCCGTGGCCAAGTCCCTGGGTGTCGATCTCGGGATCATCGACAAGCGCCGCGAGAAGGCTAACCACTCCGAGGTGATGCACATCATCGGCGACGTCGAAGGACGCACCTGCATCCTGGTAGACGACATGGTCGACACCGCCGGCACCCTGTGCCACGCGGCCAAGGCCCTGAAAGAACACGGTGCCGCCAAGGTCTACGCCTACTGCACGCACCCTGTCCTGTCGGGCCGCGCGATCGAGAACATCGAGAAGTCGGTACTGGACGAGCTGGTGGTAACGAACACCGTGCCGCTGTCCGCCGCTGCTCAAGCCTGTGACCGTATCCGCCAGCTGGATATCGCACCGGTTGTCGCTGAAGCGGTACGCCGCATCAGCAACGAAGAATCGATCAGCGCGATGTTCCGCTAAGCGGAACACTCGCTGACGAAAAGCGCCCCGCCCCAACACTGGTTGTTGGGGCGGGGCTTTTTTGCCATCCCCGTCTGGCGCTGGTCGCAAACGCCTTTCGGGAGGCTATTTTGGAGAAACAAAATGACTGACTTCATCCTGAACGCCCAAGCGCGTACTGACCTGGGGAAAGGTGCGAGCCGCCGCCTGCGTCACTCCGCCAACATCCCTGCCGTTGTCTACGGTGGCGATAAAGAAGCCCAATCCCTGACCATCGTGGCCAAGGAAATCGCCAAACTGTTCGAAAACGAAGCTGCCTTCAGCCACGTTATCGAACTGAACGTCGATGGCGCCAAGCAAAACGTCGTGGTCAAGGCCATGCAGCGTCACCCGGCCAAAGGCTTCATCATGCACGCCGACTTCGTTCGCGTCGTTGCTGGCCAGAAGCTGACCGCCAAGGTTCCAGTTCACTTCGTCGGCGAAGAAGCCCCGATCAAGAAAGGCGGCGAGATCTCGCACGTCGTTTCCGAGATCGAAGTGTCCTGCGAAGCCAAGGACCTGCCTGAGTTCATCGAAGTCGACCTCTCGAAGGCCGAAGTCGGCACCATCATCCACCTGTCGGACCTGAAAGCTCCGAAAGGCGTAGAGTTCGTCGCTCTGGCCCACGGTGATGACAAAGCTGTTGCCAACGTCCACGCCCCGCGCGTTGCCGCTGAAGCTGCTGAAGGCGCTGCCGAGTAATCCACTCGCACGCCGGCGTTGATCGGGTTACAGTGCCGCGCGCACCGTAACCCACCAACTCCAAGGAAGAGCCCCTGACGTGACCGCCATCCAGTTGATCGTCGGCCTGGGTAACCCCGGCCCCGAATACGAACAGACCCGGCATAACGCAGGGGCTCTTTTCGTTGAACGCCTTGCCAGTGCCCAGCGCGTGTCGCTGACCGCTGACAAGAAGTATTTTGGCCTGACGGCTAAGTTCAGCCATCAAGGCAACGATGTTCGTTTGCTGATCCCCACCACCTACATGAACCGTAGCGGCCAGTCCGTGGCGGCTCTGGCCAATTTCTTCCGCATCAAGCCGGAAGCGATCCTGGTGGCCCACGACGAACTCGACCTGCCCCCCGGCGTCGCCAAGCTCAAGAGAGGCGGTGGCCATGGCGGGCACAACGGCCTGCGCGACATCATCGCGCAGCTCGGCAACCAGAACGACTTCCACCGCCTGCGGCTTGGCATCGGCCACCCGGGCGACGCCAAACTGGTCTCCAACTTCGTCCTGGGTCGCGCGCCGCGCGCCGAGCAGGAGAAGCTCGACGCCAGCATCGATTTTGCCCTCGGCGTGATGCCCGACGTGCTTGCCGGCGACTTCGCCAAGGCGATGCGCGAACTGCACTGCCAGAAGGCCTGACACTTTAGAAAGGGGAATACCCATGGGTTTCAATTGCGGCATCGTCGGCCTGCCCAACGTCGGCAAGTCCACCCTGTTCAACGCCCTGACCAAGTCTGGCATCGCGGCGGAGAACTTCCCCTTCTGCACCATCGAGCCGAACAGCGGCATCGTGCCGATGCCCGACGCGCGCCTGAACGCGCTGGCCGAGATCGTCAAGCCGAACCGCATCCTGCCGACCACCATGGAATTCGTCGACATCGCCGGCCTGGTCGCCGGTGCCTCGAAGGGTGAAGGCCTGGGCAACAAGTTCCTCGCCAACATCCGCGAGACCGACGCCATCGCCCACGTGGTGCGCTGCTTCGAAGACGAGAACGTGATCCACGTCTCCAACAGCGTCGACCCCAAGCGCGACATCGAGATCATCGACCTCGAGCTGATCTTCGCCGACCTCGACAGCTGCGAGAAGCAACTGCAGAAGGTGGCCCGCAACGCCAAGGGCGGCGACAAGGATGCCCTGGCGCAGAAGGCCATCCTGGAAAAACTGATCCCGCACTTCACCGAAGGCAAGCCGGCGCGCAGCCTGATGAAAAACATGGCTGACGACGAGAAGGCCGTGATCCGTGGTTTCCACCTGCTGACCAGCAAGCCGGTGATGTACATCGCTAACGTTGCCGAAGACGGCTTCGACAACAACCCGCACCTGGACGTGGTCAAGGCCATCGCCAAGGAAGAAGGCGCGGTCGTGGTGCCGGTGTGCAACAAGATCGAAGCCGAGATCGCCGAGCTGGACGAAGGCGAAGAGAAGGACATGTTCCTCGAGGCCCTGGGCCTGGAAGAGCCTGGCCTGAACCGCGTGATCCGTGCCGGCTACGAACTGCTGAACCTGCAGACGTACTTCACCGCCGGCGTTCAGGAAGTACGTGCCTGGACCGTCCGTGTCGGCGCCACCGCGCCGCAAGCCGCTGGCGTGATCCACACCGACTTCGAGAAAGGCTTCATCCGCGCCGAAGTGGTGGCCTATGACGACTTCATCCAGTTCAAGGGTGAAGGCGGTGCCAAGGAAGCCGGCAAGTGGCGCCTGGAAGGCAAGGACTACATCGTCAAGGACGGTGACGTGATGCACTTCCGCTTCAACGTCTAAGTCTTCAGGCTTCGATGAGAGAAACCCCTTGAGCGTTCGCGCTCAAGGGGTTTTCTTTTTTCTGCGGCTTAGGTGAGCGTTTCGCTGACTGACTGCCAGCAGATTTGCATTTATCGCCCTCCATGGCCCGGTCCAGGCTAGACACTTTTGCGCAGGCAGGACTCGCTCATGAAACACACTCGCCCCCAGGCTATCCCCACCGTGCAGGTGGACACCGACGAGGTGATCGTCACCGAATGGCGCTTCGCCCCGGGTGCCGAGACCGGGCGTCATCTGCATGGCCATGACTATGTGGTGGTGCCGATGACCGATGGCATCTTGCTGCTGGAAACCCCCGAAGGTGAGAAACGGGCACCCCTGGTGGCGGGGCAGAGCTACTTCCGCAAGGCGGGGGTCGAGCACAATGTGATCAATGCCAGTGACCACGAGATCGTGTTCATCGAGACTGAGTTGAAGTAGCTGTGCGGGCCGGTTCGCCGGCAAGCCGGCTCCTACAGGGGCCGCGCCGCAGCTTCACCCACTTCTCGCAAACGTCTACAATTGCCCCTGCTTGAACCGGGATAACCGAAGCACTGCCTCGAAACCCGATGGACCTGACCACTGCCGGTCAACCGTCGGGACAAATGGGTCCGGACCTTGGCCGGCCCGTTTATCGGAGGCAACACATGAGCCCGCGTATCTGGCTGCTGGCCCTGGCGACGTTCGTCACGGGCATGGCGGAAAACATCACGGTCGGCATCCTCCCGGCCCTGGCCGACGGCCTGGACGTTCCGCTCGGCGTGGCCGGGCAACTGACCACGGTCTTCTCCCTGAGCTTCGCCCTCGCCGCGCCCTTCTCTCCCCTGCTCACCACACGCCTGCCGCTGCGTGGCCTGCTGTGCGCCACGCTTGCGCTGTTCGCCCTGTGCAACCTGCTGGCGGCATGGGCGCCCGGTTACACCGCACTGCTGATCGCCCGCATCGGCATGGCCGCGACCAGCGCGCTGACCTGCCTGACCTGCACCTTGATGGCCACGCGCATGGCGCCCGAAGCCCTGCGCGGGCGCGCCATCGGGGTGATCTTCATGGGCATCTGCAGCTCGCTGATACTCGGTGTGCCGGCCGGCATGCTGCTGTGCGACGCCCTAGGCTGGCGCGGCGTGTTCGTCGGCCTGAGCGGCCTGGCGGTGGCAGTGTTGTTGATGGCCTGGCGCGGGCTGCCGACGCTGCAGAGCAACGAACGCATCGCCCTGGCCAGCTACGTGCGCCATCTGCGCGACAGCCGCCTCACAGCCGCGCAGGGGGTATCCCTGCTGATGATCGCCGGGCACTTCACTGTGTTCGCCTACCTCGCGCCTTACGCCCAGCAGGTTGCCCATGTACCGCCGCAATGGCTGGCAGCGGTGTTCGCGGCATTCGGCATCGCCGGTGTCTCGGGCGGCTATGTCGGTGGCTGGATGGCCGATCGCTTGGGCGTGGCCAAGGCCATCCTGCTGGCGCCTCTGTTGTACCTCGCCAGCCTGCTGATGCTGCCGCTGAGCGCGGGCACGCCATGGCTGTTCCTGCCGGCGATGATGCTTTGGGGCGGGTTGAGCTGGACCACCTCGCCAGTGGTACAGAGCTACCTGGCCAAGCGTGGGGAAGGTACCTTCCCGGCAGGCATGAGCCTGAATATGTCGGCCATGCACCTGGGCGTCGGGCTGGGTTCGGCCATCGGTGGCGTGGTGATCACCGGCTCCGCGCTGGAGGCCACGCCCTGGGCCGGAGCATTGTTGACTACAGTGGCTGCGGGGCTGGCGATCTGGTCCGCGACACCCGCGAATGGTGCATTGAAACTGGCGCGGTGATCGCTCACCGCACCAGTGAAACCACTACTTGGCCAGCTTGCTGTAGCTGGTCATCAGGTTGCGATAGTCGGGGATATGGTTGGAGAACAGCGTGCCCAGCCCCTCGATGTCGTTGCGCCAGTCACGGTGCAGCTCGCAGGCCACGCCGAACCAGGTCATCAGTTGCGCGCCGGCGGCCTCCATGCGCCGCCAGGCCGAGTCGCGGGTCAGCTCGTTGAAGGTGCCGGAGGCGTCGGTGACGACGAACACGTCGAAGCCCTCCTCCAGCGCCGACAGCGCCGGGAAGGCCACGCACACCTCGGTGACCACCCCGGCGATGATCAGCTGCTTCTTGCCGGTGGCCTTCACCGCCTTGACGAAGTCTTCGTTGTCCCAGGCATTGATGTTGCCGGGGCGGGCGATGTACGGCGCATCGGGGAATTGTTCCTTGAGCTCGGGCACCAGCGGGCCGTTGGGGCCGGTTTCGAAGCTGGTGGTGAGGATGGTGGGCAGCTTGAAGTACTTGGCCAGGTCGGAAAGCGCCAGCACGTTGTTCTTGAAGCGGTCGGGGTCGATATCGCGTACCAGCGACAGCAGGCCGGCCTGGTGGTCGACCAGCAGGACCGCGGCGTTGTTCTTGTCCAGGCGGTTGTAGTGGAAAGCCATGGCTGAACTCCTTGCTTCAAAGGTTGGGAGTTACAGCGTAGGCAAACATGACGTGCAGGACCGACCGTCAGTCGGTCGGCCTCCATGGAGCAAAACTTGCCCCATGGATCTGCCACGACCGCTGTAGGAGCGGCTTTAGCCGCGATCATCCGCGAAGCGGATGCCAGGCACCTTGGTGGCCGCATCGCGGCTGAAGCCGCTCCTACAGAGGATGCTTGCCAGCCATTGGTTCAGGATTTCCTGAACTGATTATTTGCCCGCAGCGATTTTTCCCCTCGCCCGCCCCCACCAGAATCGCTTCACCAACAATCACAATAAACCGTGAGGCCACTCCCGTGGACCAGACACTCCAGGTACGGCAGGCCGCCGCCGACCTCGTCGCCGCCTTCGCCAGCAACGACACCGCCCGTTACTTCGCCTGCTTCAGCGAAGACGCCACCTTCCTCTTCCACACCGTGCCGCAACCGCTGCTGTCGCGCCGCGCCTATGAAGACCTCTGGGCCAGCTGGCAGGCCGATGGCTTCGCCGTGCTCGGCTGTGAATCCAGCAATGCACAGGTAAGCCAGCAAGGCGACGTGGCGATCTTCATGCACGACGTGGCCACGCGCTTGCGCGTCGCCGGTGAAGTGCTCGACCTGAGCGAACGCGAGACCATCGTCTTTCGCCTGCACGGCGAACGCTGGCTGGCCTGCCACGAGCACCTGTCGGTCGTCTCGCCGAGCTGATCACCTTTCAAGCGGCCCTGCCGCACTGCCATCGCACCCACAACAAGGCCGCCCGACGGCCGACAACATTCGCGCTGGAGCATCACCATGAGCCACTCGACCGGTATCGAGACCAATGGCGTCGAACAGATCCCCGACGATCAACGCGACGCCGCCCCGCTTGACCTGTTCCGCCTGATCTTCGGCGGCGCCAACACCTTCGCCACCGCCGTGCTGGGCAGCTTCCCGGTACTGTTCGGGCTGTCGTTCCAGGCCGGGGTCTGGGCGATCCTGCTTGGCGTCGGCATCGGCGCGGTGATCCTCGCGCCCATGGGCCTGTTCGGCGCGCTCAACGGCACCAACAACGCGGTTTCGTCCGGTGCGCACTTCGGCGTGCACGGGCGTATCGTCGGTTCGTTCCTGTCGCTGCTCACCGCCGTGGCGTTCTTCTCGCTGTCGGTATGGAGCTCGGGCGATGCCCTGGTCGGCGGCGCCAAGCGCCTGGTCGGCCTGCCGGAAACCGACCTCACCCTGGGCCTGGCCTACGGCCTGTTCGCAGTGCTGGTGCTGGTGGTGTGCATCTTCGGCTTCCGCTTCATGCTGTGGGTCAACAAGATCGCGGTGTGGGCTTCGAGCCTGCTGTTCCTGCTGGGCATCTTCGCCTTCGCCGGGCCCTTCGACGCAGGCTACGCCGGCAGCGTCAACCTCGGCCAAGCCGGCTTCTGGGCAGCGTTCGTCGGCGCGGCGATCCTGGCCATGAGCAACCCGGTGTCGTTCGGCGCCTTCCTGGGTGACTGGTCGCGCTACATCCCGCGCGAAACGCCCAAGTCGCGCATCATGCTGGCGGTGATCCTCGCCCAGGCCGCCACGCTGATCCCGTTCCTGTTCGGCCTGTGCACCGCCACCCTGGTCGCCAGCCAGGCGCCGGACTACATCGCCGCCAACAACTACGTCGGCGGCCTGCTGGCGATCTCGCCGGGCTGGTTCTTCCTGCCGGTGTGCCTGATCGCGGTGATCGGCGGCATGTCCACCGGCACCACGGCGCTGTACGGCACCGGCCTGGACATGTCCAGCGTGTTCCCGCGCCTGCTCAGCCGCGCCGCCGCCACCCTGCTGATCGGCGTGCTGGCCATCGGTTTCATCTTCGTCGGCCGCTTCACCTTCAACCTGGTGCAGAGCGTGTCGACCTTCGCCGTGCTGATCATCACCTGCACCAGCCCCTGGATGGTGATCATGATCCTCGGGCTGATCACCCGCCGCGGCTTCTACCATGCCGACGACCTGCAGGTGTTCACCCGTGGCCAGCAAGGCGGCCACTACTGGTTCGACCACGGCTGGAACTGGCGCGGCATGGGCGCGTGGATCCCCAGCGCGGCGGTCGGCCTGTGCTTCGTCAACCTGCCGGGGCAGTTCGTCGGCCCGCTGGGTGAACTGGCCGGCGGTATCGACCTGAGCCTGCCGGTGACCCTGGGTATCGCCGCCGTGCTGTACCTGGTCCTGCTCAACCTGTTCCCCGAACCCGCTGGCGTGTATGGCCCCCGGGGCCCGCGCTGGGTGCGCTGCAAAAGCACGCCCGTAAAGCCCGTGACCACCGCCGAAATGGCCTGACTGGAATCCGACCATGACCACACCTCACTACATCGACGGCCGCTGGGTCGAAGGCCAGGGCAGCGACTGCCTCGTTGTCCACAACCCGTCCGAAGGCCAGCCGTTCGCCGAACTGATGGCCGCCAGCGCCGGCCAGGTCGACCAGGCCGTGGCCGCCGCGCGCCGCGCCCTGGCCTCCTGGAAGACAGTCAGCGCCGCCGAGCGTGCCACCTACCTGCGCGGCTTCGCCGAGCAACTGGGCCAACGCCGCGACGAGCTGATCGCCCTGCAGATGCGCAACAACGGCAAGCCGCGCCACGAGGCGGAGATCGACCTGGACGACGCCATCGCCACCTTCGCCTACTACGCCGAGCTGGCCGAGCAACTACCGGCAAAAAACCGCGACGTGCCCCTGGCCGCGCCGGGCTTCACCGCCCGCACCCGCCTGGAGCCGGTGGGCGTGGTCGGCCTGATCGTGCCGTGGAACTTCCCGCTGGTGACCAGTGCCTGGAAGCTCGCCCCGGCGCTCGCGGCGGGCTGCACCGTGGTGCTCAAGCCCTCCGAAGTCACCCCGCTGATCGAACAGGCCTACGGCCAGATCGCCGAGCAGCTGGGCCTGCCGGCCGGCGTGCTGAACATCGTCAACGGCAAGGCCGAGACCGGCGCCGCCCTGAGCGGCCACAACGGCCTGGACAAGCTGTCGTTCACCGGCAGCAACGGCGTCGGCAGCCAGGTGATGCGCGCCGCAGCGGCCCAGTGCCGGCCCGTGACACTGGAGCTGGGCGGCAAGTCGGCCATCGTGGTGTTCGACGATTGCGATGTCGACCAAGCCGTGGAATGGATCGTCGCCGGTATCACCTGGAACGCCGGGCAGATGTGCTCGGCCACCTCGCGCCTGCTGGTGCAGGACGGCATCGCCGACGCGCTTCTGCCGCGCTTGCAGGCGGCACTGGAGACGTTGCGCGTAGGCAACCCGCTCACTGAAGAAGTGGACATGGGGCCGCTGACCAGCCAGGCGCAGTGGCTCAAGGTGGCCGGCTATTTCGCCACCGCCCGCGAGGAAGGCCTGAAGTGCCTGGCCGGCGGCAAGGCGCTGGACCGTGACGGCTGGTTCGTCAGCCCGACACTGTATGTGGAGGTGCCCGAGAGCAGCCGCCTGTGGGGCGAGGAGATCTTCGGGCCGGTGCTGTGCGCACGGCGCTTCAGCACTGAAGCCGAAGCCATCACCCAGGCCAACGACAGCCGCTTCGGCCTGGTGGCCACCGTCTGCTCCGCCGACCTGGAACGCGCCGAGCGCGTGGCCGATGCGCTGGAGGTCGGGCATGTGTGGATCAACTCGGTGCAGGCGGTGTTCGTCGAGACCTCGTGGGGCGGGACCAAGGGCAGCGGCATTGGCCGAGAGCTTGGGCCTTGGGGGCTTTCGGGGTATCAGTCGGTGAAGCATGTGACGCGGTGCCTGGGCTGAGGACGTAATCCCGCCTTCGCCTGCTCCGCCCTATTCGCCGGCAAGGCCGGCTCCTACAGTCGCCACGTCGATTGCAGGAGCCGGCCTTGCCAGCGAAGGGGCCGTGACTTTTCCTCCCCGCCGCGAAGTCCCACCTCCTGGTAGCCCCACAATCACAACACCAGGCCAGCCCCATGCACCCTCTTCGCACCGCCCTGCACAACGAACTGCACGCCCGTCCATCGCTGTACTTCGACGACCCGGCTCACGTCCACCATCTCGCCCTGCTCGGCGGCGAGGCCGACTGCCGGGCCCTGCTGCAACGCTGCTGCCCCGAGGCCCACGACACGCAGGCTGCCCAGGGCATCACCCGGCTCGACGGCCACCCGTTCAAGTGGGAGCGGCACGCCGAATTTTTCACCCTCACCCTGGTGGTGCCCTGCGCCAGCCACGACAGCGACTGGCAGCCTTTACCCGCCGCGCTCGCCGAGGCCATCGCCCCGCAGGCGGCGCAAGTGATCAACGCCGTGCAGGTGCTGGTACGCGACGAACAGGATCTGGACCTCGCCCGCTATGGCTTCAAGGACCCCTGCGGCTCCAGCGTCGGCGGTGGCGACGCGGTGGTGTGGAGCGATTTCCGCCTGACCGAGGATGGCACCAACCGCCTGCTGTTCATCAACCGCCGGCTCAACGCCTACCGCCAGGGCCGCATGATCCGCCGCCTGCTGGAGATCGAGACCTACCGCATGATGGCCTCGCTGACCCTGGACACGGCCAAGGCCCTGGGCCAGGAACTGGACGGTTTCGACAAGACCCTGGTCAGCCTCTCCGAACGCAGCACCAACGTCGCGCCCAACGATTCCAAGCCCCTGCTCGAAGCCATCGCCCACCTGTCGCGCCAGGTAGTCGACCGCACGGTACAGACCCGACACCGCTTCGGCGCCAGCCAGGCCTATGCGCAGTTGGTGTTCGAACGCCTCGGTGAACTGCGCGAAAGCCATGTCGCCGACTGCCAGCGTCTGGGGGTGTTCATCGAGCGACGCTTCAAACCGACGCTGCGTTACTGCGTGGCCACCGAGCAGCGCCTGGAACAGCTGGCGAAGAACGTCGCCAACCTGGGCGACCTGCTGCAAGCGCGGGTGCAGGTGGAGATGGAGGAACAGAACGCCGAGATCCTGCGCAGCCTCAATGCCCGGGCCGATGCCCAGGTGAAGATCCAACGGGCGGTGGAAGGTTTGTCGATCATTGCGATCACCTATTACCTGCTGAACCTGTTCAAGCTGCTGTATGGCGGGTTGAATGTGCTGGGGGCGGGGCTGACGGCACGGGAGGCGATGCTGGGGATGGCGCCAGTGGCGGGGTTGGTGCTGTTGCTGATATTGATGCGGATCAGGCGCGCCAAGCAGCATTGAGGGCGGTTCGCCGGCAAGCCGGCTCCTACAGGAGGCACGGCTTGCCGGCGAATGGCGTCATGCTGGCTCGTCGACCGGTCGCCCGTTCTCCTGCACCAGCACCATGCTCTGCGGCGAGGACAGGGCAATGCCCTCGTCGCGCAAGCGCCCGAGGATAGTGAACAGCAGGTCGCTGCGCGTGCTCGATACCTGCCGTGGCGAGGCCACATAGCCGCTCACCCCGATCACCATGCCACTGCTGGTCAGGTCCTTGAAGGTCACCGACGTGGCCGGCGCATCGAGGATCGACTCATGCTCCTTGTACGCCGCCAGCAGCACCTCGCGTACTTTTGCAGGGTCAGTCTCCAGCGGCAGCGTCAGGGTGATGCTGACCACCCCGAGGGCATTGGCCATGGTCACGTTGCGCACGTTCTGCGAGATGAACTGCGAGTTGGGCACGATCACCGTCGAGCGGTCGGACATCTGGATCTCGGTGGCGCGCACGTTGATCCGGCGAATGTCACCCTCGACACCGGCCAGGCTCACCCAGTCGCCCACCTTCACCGGGCGCTCGGTGAGCAGGATCAGGCCGGAAATGAAGTTCTGCACGATCTGCTGCAGGCCGAAACCGATACCCACCGACAGCGCACTGACCACCCAGGTCAGGCTGGTCAGGTTGATGTGCAGGGTCGACATCACCAGCATGGCCAGGAACAGGAAGCCGAGGTAGCCCACCAGGGTCACCAGCGAGGCGCGCATGCCGGCGTCCATGTCGGTTTCCGGCAGCAGGCGCTCGCTCAGCCAGCGTTTGACCACGCGGATGGCGAACCAGCCACCGAGGAAGATCGCCACGGCCAGGAAGATATCCTGGGGCACGATGTTCAGGTTGCCGAGTACCTTGCCGCCGGTGCCATCCCAGTCCGCCAGGCTCAGCAGCAGCTCGCCCGGGCTGGTGCCCGAAGGCATGAACACCAGCAATGCGGCGGCGAACAGCAGCAGCGTGCGGCCGATGCCCGCCAGCACGGTGCTGGCCTGGGCCTGGTGGCGTTGTTGCAGGCCCAGGGCCGAGGCCAGTGCCAGGCCACCCGGCTGGCGAGGCGACAGCAACGTTTCGCACAGGTCGCCGAACACCGTGACCAGCAGGTAGGCGCAGGTCACCACCACGCTGATCCACAGCAACTTGGCGGTGAGGAAGTACGCCAGCGTCAGGTAACCGGCCAGCAGGGTCAGCAGGATCGCCACCACCCACACCACGATCACGAACGGGATCAGCCCGGCCAGCCCTTTCGGACGCTCCAGGTCATGCAGGCGATGGGCGCGGCGATAGCGCAGCAGGGCCACGACGAACAACAGTGACACCACCAGCGCGGTCACGCCGTTGGTGGCCAGGGTCAGGGCCAGGCTGGTGCCGATCACGCTGTTGATGCGTTCCTGGGTGAGCAGCACCATCAGCGCCAGGGCCAGTACCTTGGGGAACCAGCCCAGGGCGCTGGCCACTTCGTCGGCGATCGGCGGCAGGCGCCAGGACGGGCGTTGCAGCATCAGCATGGCGCGGCCAAGGCCCGAGATGAAGGCACTGAACACCACCAACGCGAGGATGTGGTTGGTCAGGCTGGCGAGGTCGGGGCCGAGGTCGGCGCTGCTTTCCAGGCCCCAGCGCAGCAGCGACACCGAGCCGGAGATGGTGCCCAGGGTCGCCAGGCTGACACTCAGCGCCAAGGCGCTGCGGCGCAGGCGGCCTTCGGGCAGCCAGCGGATCATCGCGTCGGCCAGCAACCGTTCGAGCACCCGGCGCACCAGGGTCCAGACCAGCACGGCGGCGACCAGGGCGGTGATGAACCACCAGCGGTGCTCGGCGCTGAAGGCGCTGGCCATGGCATCCGACGCTTCGCCGCGCAGGTCGCGCAAGCGCGCCACGTCGTCGTCGGTGGGGCGGATCAGGCTCGACCAGAACGCCGGGCTCAGCGGGCTGGCGGCGCGGCTGGTGATCTGCGAGTTGAACAGGCTGCGGCGCAGGTTGACGATCTGGGTGGACAGGTCACGGGCCGACTGAGCCAGCGTGGTGGCGTCCTTCTGCTCGGCGAGTACATCATTTTTCTCATCGGTGAGCTGCTTGCGCTGGCGGGTCAGGCTCTGGGCCTCTTCCGGCATCTGTGGGCCGAGCACGTTGAGCTGGTCGTCCAGGCGCTGCACATCGGCAGTGCGCTGGGTGACCAGCACATCGGCCTGGCGCTGCACCTGCAGGGCCGACTGGCGCAACTGCGCGAGCAGGTCGTCGTTGGCGTTGCTGGTGACGCCCTGGCGGATCTGGTCGAGCCGCTCGCTCAGTTCCTCCAGGCCGGCGTTCTCATCCAGCACCTGCTGTTCGGCCACGGCCAGGCGCGACACCGGCGTGGCCGGCTGAGCCCAGGCGGGCACGGCCACGCACAACAGCAGGGCCAGAAGCCCCGCATAAAATCGGTCAAGGCTGACACGCCTCATCGAATGTTCCTCTATACAACTCGACAGGGCGTGAATTCTACGCGTTCCAGAGGCTCAGGAGAGTGCCGTCTCTCGGTCCAGCAACTGGCGTTTGCGTTCAATGCCCCAACGGTAGCCGCTGAGGTCACCGTCGCGGCGCACCACCCGGTGGCAGGGGATGGCCACCGCGATGTGGTTGGCCGCGCAGGCCTGGGCCACCGCCCTGAACGCCTTGGGCGCGCCGATGCGCTCGGCGATGTCGGTGTAGCTCACCCGGGTGCCCGCCGGTATCTCGCGCAACGCCTGCCAGACCCGCTCCTGAAAAGCCGTGCCCTGCACGTCCAGCGGCAGGGCCAGGCCCAGCGCCGGGGCTTCGACGAAACCCACCACTTCGGCGACCAGCCGCTCGAAGCCTTCGTCGCCACCGATCAATCGCGCCTTGGGGAACTGGTCCTGCAGCTCGTCGAGCAATGGCTCGGGCTCATCGCCCAGCAGGATCGCGCAGATGCCTCGCTGGCTCTGGGCAACCAGGATCGCCCCCAGCGAACACTGGCCCAGGGCAAAGTGAATGGTCGCACCCTCTCCGCCCGCACGGTACTCGCGCGGGCGCATGCCCAGGCGTTCACCGGCACTTTCGTAAAAGCGGCTGTTGGAGTTGTAGCCGGCGTCGTAGATGGCTTCGGTGACACTGGGTGCATTGTCCAGACGCTCGCGCAGGCGCCGGGCGCGGAATGCCGAGGCGTAGGCCTTGGGCGTCAGGCCGGTTTCGGCCTTGAACAGACGGTGCAGGTGGAAGGGGCTGAGACTCAGCGCCGCGCCCAGCTGGTCGAGGCTGGGCGCGGGGTCGCTGGCTTCGATCAGGCGGCAGGCGCGGGCCACCAGATCACTGCGGCGCACGGCTTGAATACCGCCCGCGCAACGCTTGCAGGCCCGGTAGCCGGCGGCTTCGGCCTGGGCGGCGTCGGTGAAGAACTCGACATTCTCGCGCTTGGCCAGGCGCGACTTGCACGCTGGCTGGCAATACACCCCGGTGGTGCGCACGGCATAGACGAAATGGCCGGTGGCGGCAGTGTCGCGGGACTGCACGGCCTGCCAACGCGCGGCTTCGGTGGTGTAGGTCGGGACGGGGGTCATGGCGTCTCTCCAGGCATCGATGGGCTCAGCCTGACAGCTGCGGCTGGCACGATCACTCCGATTCTTGCAGGTAATTCATCAGGTGCCATCCAGACTCCCTCATCGTCAAACACCCGCACGCTACCTGTAGGAGCCGGCTTTGCCGGCGAATAGGCCGCGACAGCCGGTACGAAAGCAACGGCCTTGCGCTGCCTGCACAGGCCCATTCGCCGGCAAAGCCGGCTCCTACAGGGAATGCGCAGGTCGATCAGGCACGCCACAGGTACCAGGCTGCTACCGTACGATAAGGGCTCCACGCTTGCCCCATTTCGCGCATCCGCGCTGGCGTCGGTGCCTTTTCCAACCCTTTCATCCGGCGATAGCCCTCGCGCACGCCAAAGTCATCCACCGGCAGGATGTCCGAACGCTCCAGGCTGTAGATCAGCAGCATCTCCACCGTCCAGCGCCCGACCCCACGCAGGCTCACCAGACGCTCGACCAAGGCATCGTCCGGCAGCAGCAAGGCTTCTGCCCGACTGGGTACAACACCCTCCAGATACGCCTGGGCGATGCCATGGAGCGTCGCGGTCTTGCTCGCTGAAAACCCGCAGGCCCGCATCATCTCCGGGCTGACCGCCAGCAACTGTTCCGGCGTCGGGAATGCGGTTTCGGGAAACAACGCCAGCAATCGCCCGAGGATCGCCTCCGCCGCCCGTGCATGCAATTGCTGGTAGGCGATCGCCCTCACCAGCGTCTCATAGGGCTCGCGACCGGGCGTGGCCTGGTGCAGGCAAGGGCCGGTGGCAGCGATGTGACGCGCCCAATCCGGGTCCTGGCCAGCCAGGTACTCGGTGGCTGCGTCAAAGGCCTGGGGCGAAAGGTCGGCAAGGATCATCGGCACGGCTCGACAACGGTGGAACCTCCATCCTAGACCAACCGCTCCACGATGAAACGACCCTTCTTGCGCCCAACACCGTACCTGTAGGAGCCGGCTTTGCCGGCGAATGGGCCAGCTCAGTCAACACAAGGCGCTCAGTCCACCACCGCCTGCAACTTGCCCGCCCGCCGATACGCCTGCCGCGCAAAACACACGAACAACCCCGCCATTAGCGCCAGCGCCATGGGCAACCCATGGGGCGCCACATCCATCGCCGCACCGCTGACCAGCGGCCCGACCAGGCTGCCCACGCCCCAGAGCAATCCGACACTGGCATTGGCCGTGACCAGGTCCTGCCCCTTGAAGCGTTGCCCGATCAACACCAGCGCCAGGGTGTAGATGCCGCCTGCGACCGCCCCGAGCACCACCAGCAGCGGCCACAACAGCCAGGTCATCTGCAGCAGCCACGGCAGGGCGATACCGATGCTCATCGCGACAAGACCACAGACCAGGTGCAGCCCGGTACGCTCGACCCGGTCGGCCAGCCAGCCCAGCGGCAGCTGGAAGACCATGTCACCGGCAAACACCACGGTCACCATCAAGGCCGCCACGCCCACGGCAAAGCCATGGCTGGTGGCATACACCGGCAGCAACGACAGCACCACGGCATCGAAGAACGAAAAGAACAGCACCGCCACGCACAGCGCCGGCGCGACACGGAAGAAGCCGGCCAGGCCGAAGCTCTTCTCGCCCTCATCGCCGTGTTCGACGTGGTCGTTGGGCACGGTGAACAAGATGCACAACAGGGCCAGCCCGTAGCAGGCGGTGACCACGGTGGTCAGCCACGGGCTGTCGGCGCCGAGCAGCGCCAGCAGTGCAGGGCCAAGCACCTGGAAACCGGTGAAGCTGGTGGCGTACAGGGCCATGATCTTGCCGCGATTATGGTCCGGGCACAGCTCGTTGACCCACGACTCACCCAGGATGATCGCGATGCCCATGCCGATACCCAGCCCCAGGCGCAGCAGCGCCAGCCACAGCATCGAGTCGAACGCCCACTCCAGCAAGGCGATGCTCAGGGTGCACAGGCTGAAGCTCAGCAGGTAGATCACGCGCCGGGTCAGGTGCTTGCAGCAGGTATCGACCATGAAGGCCGAGAGCATCATGCCCGCCGCCGGGATCGCCGAGATGATGCCGATTTCCAGTGTCCCCGCCCCCGCCTCGTGCAGGCGCAACGACACCAGCGGCAGGCTCGCCCCGAGGCTGAAACCGACCACCGACACGGCGAACAACAGGCCCGCCAGCAAACGCATGTTCATGTACCACTCCTTGCAAGCCGACGCGCAGGGGCTCTGGCCCTGGCCGGCTGGAAAAACCGCTGAAAGATGTTCGAACGCAGACGCCCGCGGTCACGCCGGGCAGGCGCGGGACGCAGGATCGCGAAGTCAGTTCAGGGCAAGGTGTGGCGAGAAAGTGAAGGCGAACAGCACGCTGCGCCGACGCTTGAGCACCGTGTCGCTCGGCCACGCGCGGCGCGCTGTCGGGGCGACAGGCTGGCGGTGTGGATGAGTACTACGGTTCATTGCATCGACTACGCAGGTAAAGAGGAGGCGGCACTCTAGGCCATCGATGAACGGCACGTCAATCGTTCGCCGGCAAGCCGGCTCCTACCGAGACCGGAGTAGGAGCGGCTTCAGCCGCGATGCGGGTAGCGCGGTACCTGGCACCCGCTTTGCGGGTGATCGCGGCTGAAGCCGCTCCTACAGTGTTCATATCAGAGCGACGGGGGTGAACCACTCATCAACGCTTGCCGGTGGACGGCAGGAACACCGCCAGCAACCCGAACAACGGCAGGAACGAACACACGCCATACACGTATTCGATCCCGCGCAGGTCGGCCAGGTAGCCCAGCAATGCCGCGCCGATCCCGCCGAAGCCGAACATCAGCCCGAAGAAGATCCCGGCGATCATCCCCACGTTGCCCGGCACCAGCTCCTGGGCATACACCACGATGGCCGAAAACGCCGAGGCGAGGATGAAGCCGATCACCACGCTGAGCACGGTGGTCCAGAACAGGTCGGCATAGGGCAGCGCCAAGGTGAACGGCGCCACGCCCAGGATCGAGAACCAGATCACCGCCTTGCGCCCGATACGGTCACCGATCGGCCCACCGAAGAAGGTGCCGGCCGCCACCGCGCCGAGGAACAGGAACAGGTGCAACTGCGAACTGGCCACCGACAGCTGGAACTTCTCGATCAGGTAGAAGGTGAAGTAGCTGGTGAAGCTGGCCATATAGAAGTACTTGGAGAACACCAGCAACCCCAGCACCACCAGCGCCAGCATCACCCGCTGGCGCGAGATGCCATGGGTGGCCTGCGCCGCCTTGCGCGCCTTGAACTGGTTGAGGTGGTCCTTGTACCAGCGGCGCAGCATCAGGGTGACGGCGAAGAAGAACAGCCCGGCCACGCCGAACCAGGCCACGTGAGTCTGCCCGAACGGAATGACGATGGCCGCCGCCAGCAGCGGGCCGAACGCGGAACCGGCGTTGCCGCCGACCTGGAAGCTCGACTGGGCCAGGCCGAAACGCCCGCCCGAGGCCAGGCGGGCGATGCGCGAGGTCTCCGGGTGGAAGGTCGACGACCCGATCCCCACCAGCGCCGAGGCCAGCAGGATCATCGGGAAGCTCCCCACGAAGGCCAGCATCACGATACCCACCAGGGTGCACAGGGTACCCAGGGGCAGCAGGTTGGGGGTTGGCCGCTTGTCGGTGTAGAAACCGACCCACGGCTGCAACAACGAAGCCGTAACCTGGAAAGTCAGGGTGATCAGGCCGATCTGGGCGAAGCTCAAACCATAGTTGGCCTTGAGCATCGGGTAGATCGCCGGCAGCACCGACTGGATCAGGTCGTTGATCAGGTGCGCCAGGGCGCAGAAACCAATGATGCGCATCACCAACGGGCTTGCCTGGCTTGCCGGGCTGCTCGCGCTGGAACTTTGGGTGTTGCTGATGGCCATGGGCTGGATTTCCGTCCGCAGGTTGGGATCCGATTATCGTGAAACAAATAGATACGAAGCTACCTTTTTATTTACCCCTGCCGTCCATCTCGCGCGTGCTTGTAAATAATTCTCAATATAATTAGCATCCTTTGACTCCCTCCCGTAAACGCTGGGCCAAACCGCCCCGCCCTTGCGAGCAGCCCGATCCCATGACCCCGATGCCCGCCTTGCACCCCACGCCCGATCCCGAGCAGGAAGCACTGGACTGGTTCTCCCGCCTGCGCCAACCCGGCTGCGACGAGGCGCTGCGCCAGGCGTTCGGCCAATGGTGCCAGGACCCGCTCAATGCGCGCGCCTATGCGCAACTGGAAGCCTACTGGCAGCAGCTACAGGCCCCGGCGCCGCCACCACGCCCGCGGATCGTCGAGGTTCGCCGCAGCCGTGCTGGCCTGTGGCTGGCGGGCGTGTTCCTGGCGCTGCTGAGTGTGTTGGCGGTGCTCTACTGGCCGATGATGCAACGCCTGGCCAGCGAACTGAGTACCGACGTCGGCGAGCGCCGCAGCGTGCGCCTGGCCGACGGCTCGACCTTGCACCTGGACAGCGCCAGCGCGATGAATGTCGACCTGCGCGGGCGCACCCGCCTGCTGCAGCTGGTGCAGGGCCAGGTGTACCTGGAAGTGATGCTCGATGGCCGGGCCATGGAGGTGCAGGTCGGCGATACGCGGATCCAGGTGTTCGGCACCCGTCTGCAGATCGCCCGCCACGGTAACCACGATGAACTGGAAGTGATCAGCGGCAGGGCCACTGTCGTGCAAGGCAGCGACCAACGCATGGTCAGCGCCGGTGAGCGGGTCACCTTCAGCGAGCAACGGATCGATCCGGTCGAAAAGATCAGCCTCAAGTCCGCCGATGCCTGGCGCGACGGTCGACTGTTGGCCACCAACATGCCACTGGGGGAAGTGGTGGAGCGCCTGGCCGGCTATCAAGGGTTGCGCGTCTGGTGGCAGGACGAACAAGCCGCATACCGCCGCGTGAGCGGTGAGTTCGACCTGGATCACGCGGGCCAGAGCCTGGACACGCTGGCGGCCGGCCAGCAACTGCGGCTATACAACGTGCTGGGCCACTGGCTGATCGTGCGCTGAACTGGACTTTCCGGCTAAGCATTTGAAAGGTTGGAAAATTTTTTGAAAACAGTGTTGACAGGTTGGCGTTTCGAGCTAATAATGCGCGCCAAGTTGGCTACATAGCTCAGTTGGTTAGAGCATAGCATTCATAATGCTGGGGTCCGGGGTTCAAGTCCCTGTGTAGCCACCACCTTCTAAAAGGGCTTATCGAAAGATAAGCCCTTTTTCTTTGCCTGCGAAAAAGCAGCCACTTCCGGCTACTTCACCCCCGCCACTGCCACCGCCAATCCCAGGCCGATCAACGCTACCCCGATCAAGCGGTCCACGATCACCTGCCGCTCGATCATCGCCTTGCGCAACCCTGCGCTGGAGAAAAACACGGCCACCAGGCTGAACCACACCCAGTGGGCGAACGACATGAACGCGCCATAGGCGAAATCCACGGCCAGCGGGCTGCCCGGTTGCACCACCTGGGTGTAAGCGCTGACCACGAAGAGCATGGTCTTGGGGTTCAGGGCATTGGTCATGAAACCGGTGCGCAACGCGGCCAACCTATTGGCCTGACCGCCGGGCGCCTGCCCGTCGAGGCTAATGCGCGTGGTGTTGGTCAGCGACTTGTAGCCCAGGTAGACCAGGTAGCCCGCCCCCACCACCTTCATCACCAGGAACAGCGCCGGGCTCTGGCTGATGACCACGGCGATGCCGAGCACGGTGTACAGCACATGCACCTGTACGCCCAGGGCGACCCCCAAGGCGGCGGCCAGCCCGGCCTTGCGCCCCTGGGCGTAACTGCTGCGGGTGACCAAGGCGAAGTCGGCGCCCGGGCTGATGACAGCCAGCACGGTAAACAGGGCGACGGCGATGAGTTCATTCACGAAAGCGTCCTCGATAGGCGATGAAAATTCACTTGAGCCGTAATTATCGAGATGCTTCAAAGCAGTAAAAATCGATTTATAGTGAAGCGAATACGCTAGTTTTCCTCACAGATATGGACCTCACTCCAACCTGTAGGAGCCGGCCTTGCCGGCGAAGAGGCCAGAAAGGACAACACCCTCCCATGAAACTGCCCCCACTCAACGCCCTGCGCTACTTCGACATCGCCGCCGAAACCGAAAGCTTCGTGCGCGCCGCCGAACACCTGCACGTCACCCACGGCGCCGTCAGCCGCCAGGTGCGCCTGCTCGAGGAAAGTCTCGGCGTGGAACTGTTTGATCGACGCAACCGCGCCCTGTTCCTGACCCGCGCCGGTCGCGAACTGCAGGCCACCACCCGAACCATCTTCGAACAGCTCGAACAGACGGTGCAGCGCCTGCATCCACCCGCACACGACAACGTCCTGGTGGTCTCGTGCGAGCCGACCATCGCCATGCGCTGGCTGATCCCTCGCCTGCCGCGCTTCCACGCCGCGCACCCCGACCTGCAACTGCACCTGGTGGCGGCCGGAGGGCCGGTGGATTTCGCTCGCGCCGGCGTGGACCTGGCCCTGCGCCGCGACGACTTCCACTGGGACCACCAACTGCACAGCCTGAAGATCTGCGATGAATGGATCGGCCCGGTCGCCAAGGCAGGCTTCAAGGGCCGACGCCTGCTCCACAGTGCCACCCGCCCCGACGCCTGGGCGACTTGGCTGCGCCTGAGTGGCCAGAACCTCCAGCAAGGAGAACGCAGCGACTTCGAGCATTTCTACTTGTCGCTCCAGGCCGCCAGCGCGGGCGTGGGGTTGGCCATCGCCTCGGTGCTGATGGTCCGCGACGAACTCGACAATGGCCAGCTTGAGGCGCCCTTCGGCTTCCTGCGCGACGGCTCCAGCTACCACCTGCTCAGCCCACAGCCACTGGATGACGGCGGCAAACGCCAGCGTTTCGCGCAGTGGGTGAGCGGTGAATGCCAGGCCTGCCTGGCTCACCTGGGCTTGGCACAGAACGACGAGCCGGCGCCGCCATCGCCGCCCCACGTGCGGTAACCCGCCGTATCGATGTGGATGCGCCCCGATGGATAGCGGCCCAGGCCCATGTTCCAGGCCTCGCCATGCTGCTGCCAGAATCGGCACAGCGGGTTGGGATCGGCCCAGGACGGCAGCAGCAAATCGACGGCGAAGGCACGCATGTGCGCGCTGCTAGGCGCGCCGCCCGCGCAAGCATTGAGCTGCGGGTCGCGATAGGCCGAAACCACCTCGAACTGGCGCAGCATGCCCTGCTCATCCAGCATCTTGATCAGTGAAAGCGTCGAGCGCACCGCCGGCCAGTGGCTCGCTGGTGGCACTGCAAACGGCGAGGCACGGCACTGGCGCCAATCCGAGGCCGAGCGCAGCAACTGGTGGATCGGCACCACGCCATACAGCCGCGCATCCACCAGCATATTGCGAAAGGCGCGGTTTTCATGGTCCCCCGCCCATTGGGCGAACATCCACACATCACGCTCATCGGCCTGAACGGTACCCATGCCCAACAGGCTAATAGCCACTAGCCACAATCTGCTGCTTTTCATCCCCCCTCCTCTTCCTCCACCATGGGCGCGCCCGCCGACCCTGGCGGCCACTGACAAGGAGTTAAGCATGCACAAGATTGCCCTATCGGGTCTGGCCGCCCTCGCCTTCAGCGGCATGGCGCTGGCCGACGCGCAGATCGACCTGGGCGACGCCAAGCGCGTCACCCGCCTGTTCGCCTACCCCAACAACTGCAACGTGATCTGCTACCGCGACTGGACGCTGGAGCAGACCGTCGAGCACTACCTCACGCAAAGCGTGCGCCGCGATGGCTATGCCAACGCCAAGGTCACCGTGAACCGCGACAACGACAAGCTGCATGCTCAAATCACGGACGTGCCCGCAGGCTACACCGAGCCCCTGCGCAAGCTGCTCGACAGCGGCGAGCTGGCCTACCAGGGCGCCACCCAGCTCAACCAGAAAGGCGGCTGGGACTTCAGCTGGTACCTGTTCCTGCCCTTGGGAATGGCCCTGGAGAACCGCCGCAGCGTCGAACTGCTGCACTTCCCGCCGGATTACTCGCTGACTCACTACCAGGACTACCTGAAGTCCAACACCACCGACCGCTGGGCCGAGCTGCTGACCTTCAACGGCGTCGACGCCACCCAGACCCCGGCCTACCAGACCATCGTCGACATCGCCCCGATTGCCGCGCCAGCCAGCGCCGGCAAGGACCTGGAAGGGGTCTACAGCTACTTCAACGACTACCAGGTACGCATGGTCAAGGAAATCGCCCTCACCCATGCGGGCAAGGGGGCCTTGCCGATGGTCGCCTTCGGCTCCCCCGTGCGCAGCTGGATCCAGCAGCAGTATGGGCCGAAGGTGAACGTGCTGGGGCTGGTCAGCATCAGCCCCGAGGCTGGCAGCACCAAGGTGCCGGTGCTCGGCGCCAACCACCCCAGCGCGATCTGGTACGCCGCCGACCCGAAAGGTTACGACGGCGACCAGGACAAAGCCGACGCGGCCGGCCTGAAGATGATGGGCCAGGATCTTTCCGTCGCCTGCTGGCAGGCCGGCATGGGTCGCAATCCGCAGGCTGATGCCAAGCTGACGCTGGATGCCTGCACCACCAAGTGGCAGGTCACCCAGAAGAAGCAGACCTGCGAGCTGTTCTACCGCACCATTCGCGAGATGACGCCAGAGCAGGCGGCGGCCAAATGCAATACCGGGACGGTGACGCGTAGCCTGCGTGATTTGCGCAAGCCGATCGAAGTAGAACATCCAGAGATTTGAGGCGCCCGTGCGGCCTGTTCGCCGGCAAGCCGGCTCCTACCTTACCTGTAGGAGCCGGCTTGCCGGCGAACAGGCCGCACCGCGAAATCAGTCTTCCAGCAGCGTGCAGGCCATCACCAGCGCATCCTCACGCCCACCCGCCACCGGGTAGTAGTCCCGGCGCCGCCCAACCTCGTTGAACCCATACCGTTCGTACAAGCGATAGGCCGACTGGTTGCTGGCACGCACTTCGAGGAAGCATTCACGCCCGTTGAGCTGATAGGCCCGCGCCATCAGGTGCTCGAGCAGCCGCAGGCCCAACCCGCAACCCTGGTTCTCCGGTTTCACGGTGATATTGAGCAGGTGCGCCTCGTCGATGATCACATTGATCACCCCATGCCCCACCTGCTGCTGGCCATCGAACATCAGCCACACTTCGTACGACTTCAGCGCATCCTGGAAGATGCCGCGGGTCCAGGGGTGGCTGAACGCGGCATACTCGATCTTAAGCAGGGCATCCAGATCCGCCTCGGTCGCCGGGCGGAAACTGATCGATTCACTCATTCAACGCTCTTCCAGCGCGCCATCAGCTGGCGCATGGCTTTCCAGACGTCCGCCTTGCGCTGCGGCTCGTCCATCAACAGTTCAAGGCCGGGCAAGGCCCAGGCGTCGCCGAGCAGGTCGACCTTGAGTTCTTGGTAATAGGCCTCGGCATCCGCCTGCCCGGCAAAGCGCACGGCCGGCAGGCCGACCAGCCACAGGCAGCTGCAGGGCGCCTCTTCCAGACGCGCGGCGATGAAGCCCTGGACGAAGTCCCGGGCAGCGTCAGGGCCCTGGTCCATGTTGCCGCGCACCAGGAACGGCCAGCGCACCGGCTCGCCGATGATCTGCGGGGCGTCCGGCAGGCCGGCTGCGCGCAGCATGTCCTTGAGCAGCAGGTAGGATGGGTCGCGGCTCTGGAATGGCTGGCCGGTGGCCAGTTCCACCAGCAGCAGGCAACTGCCGGCACGCAGCAATTGCAGGGCAAAGCGTGGCGGTGGAACGGGGGCTGGACGCGGCGCCGGGGCCGCCTCCTCGGTGGTTTCGACCGGCTTGGCGGCCGGTTTCGGGGCGCTGCCTGGGCGCGGGATCTCGATCTTCGGCCGCTCCGCACGGGCCTGGGGGACTGCGGGCGCCTCGCTTGTAGCCGGCGCCGGGGCCGCCGGGCGCGTGTCGAAATCGATGTCCTCGACCGGTGCCACCGGCAGCAGCAGTTCAGGCCGCGACGGCGCGGCGAACGGCAGTTCGGCGCGCGGCAGCCAGTGCACCACTTGCATGGCGGAAAGGTAGGCGCGGCGGCGGGACTCGATGAGCAAGGCGCGGGTATCCGGGAAAAATCAGTCGGCCATTCTAACGCCGTTGACAGCGTCGTGCCGCATCAGACCGACGGAATTTATCGGCTCTACCGGCCCTGTTCGCTGGCAAGCCAGCGCCTACAGGCCCCGCGCAGCCCTTGTAGGAGCTGGCTTGCCAGCGAACAGGGCCAGTGAAAACCCTAGGAAACCTGAGGTGATCCCCTATTGCAGACCAAGGGGTGAATTCCTCCCCCCCGGATGCAGTACAATCGCCCCTTTTATTTGGCAACGAGTCGACCCGCCAATGATCGAACCCAAGCGCGTCCTGCGCGCCCTAGCCGAACACTGGGCCCTGATCGAGCCGCTGTGCGAGCGCTTCGACCAGGGCACCCTGAGCCTGGTCGAGCTGCGCCAGCAGCTGGCCCGCCAGCAGGTGGAAAGCACCCCGCAGGACATCACCCAGCTGCTCGACGTGTGGATCCGCCTGGACATCCTGGTCCCGGTGGCCAAGAGCCCGAACCGCTTCGAGCTCAACGCCCAGATCCACGACTTCCTCGCCTACCTGCGCCGCGAGCACCGGCTGGGCCTGTGCCTGGAGATCGAGGCGTACCTGCGCCACCTGGAACGCCTGGCCGGGCATATCCAGGACGCCTTCGACAACCGCGACAGCGACGACCTGGCACGCCAGCTGCGCCTGCTCGACATGCGCGTGCGCGATGTACTGAAGAAGCTCGACAACGACGAACAGGCGCTGGTGGCCGTGGCCGAACGGGCCAAGACCAGCAACCGCCAGATCCCCCTGCGCCAGCGTTACGCCGAAGTCCTGGCGACCTGGGACGAATACGTCGAGCCGATGATCCAGCTGGTCAACGCCGACGGCGCCTTCGAGCAGGGCGTGCGCAAGGTCGAGACCGTGCTGCTGCGCCTGTTGGGCGAGCAGGCGCGCCTGGGCCACCTGGTCGACGACGACATGCTGCTGCGCACCCACGCGCGCATCCTCGAGATGCAGACCAGCGCCCAGCTCACCCTGCGCCACGCCCGCGAACTGCTGCTGCCGCTGCGTGAAGAAGCACGCCGACACAACGCCGTGACCCGTGGCGCGGCGCTGGCCTTGTCGGTGATCCGCAAGAAAGGCATCGACGCCGTGCCGCAGGCGGCCATGCCGCTGTTCACCCGCCCGCAGAGCACCTTCCTCGGCAGCGCCAGCCAGGTCGAAGCCTACGTCTATGCCCTGGCCCGCTTCGAGCCCAAGCCTGCGCGCTTCCCCAAGGCGCACAAGACGCAAAAGGGCCCGCTGCCCCGCGCCCCGCGCACGGTCAAGGAAATGCTCGAACGTTGCGAAGACGCCCTGCCGCTGCCGGACCTGATGGTCTGGCTGCTGGAGCAGGAGCCCGAAGGCGCCACCGACGAGCTGCTGTACTGGTTCTCGCGCCTGTCGCGCGAGAAGCGCTTCAGCCGCGAGCGCCTCGATCGCCAGCAATACCTCACCCGCGAACACCTGGTCAGCCTGCGCTCCTTCGCCCTGACTTCCAGCCGCGACAACAAGCCGGCGACCACGACCGAATCCACCGCGAGCCCCACCCATGCATCTTGATCTTTCCGAACTGTCCCAGCTCGCGCCGATCTTCCGCGAGCTGTTCAAGGGCTTCCACATCAGCCGCCGCGACCCGGAGCTGTACGCCCAGCTGTCGAACTTCCAGGACCAGTACCGCACCCTGTTCAAGGCCCTCGGTTTCGAGCTGGTCTGCGACACCCGCGGCTTCTACTACTTCGTCCCGGAACAGGCCGCCGCGCAGGTCAACAAGACCGCCCAGCGCCTGTCGCTGTTCACCTTCATCCTGGTCGAGCACCTGGCCGACCAGGGCCGCGACCCGATGGCCGTGCTCGACGGCGGCAGCATCGGCCGCGACGAACTGCCATCGCTGCTGGACAAGTACCGCGACCTGTTCCTGCAAGCTGAAGTGCAGACGGTCGACGAGCTCGAAGAAAAGATCATGCGCCGCATGACCCAGCTGGGCTTCGCCTTCGAAGAAGGCGGCATCTACCGCTTCATGCCACCGATGCACCGCTTCCTCGACGTGTGCCTGTCGGTCCAGCAGGACCGCGACCTGGCCGCCACCCTGCACAGCGACCTGCCGCTGCCGGTGCCCGTGCTGGTGGTGGAAGAAACCCCCGAGGAACTCAACCGCACCGACGACCCGCTCGACCTCACGCCGTTCGATGGCGAGGAGAGCGAGGAGGACGCCCTGGCCCGGGCCATCCGCGAAGAGCAACAGGAGATTGACGCATGAGCCAGGAACGCTACGGCATCCGCCGCTTCGCACTGCTCAACACCGCCGGCTACAGCCTCGGCCTGTTCCCCCTGGAACACCCGCTGTCGGTCTATGGCGCCAACAACCTGGGTAAATCGGCGTCGATCAACGCGCTGCAGTTCCCGATCCTGGCGCGCATGTCCGACATGAGCTTCGGCAAGTACAGCCTGGAGCAGTCGCGCCGTTTCTACTTCGCCACCGACACCAGCTACATCCTCTGCGAACTGAACCTGCCCCACGGCCCGCACGTGATCGGCGTGGTCGGCCGCGGCCCGGGTGGCGGCTTCGGCCACCAGTTCTTCGCCTACCAGGGCGAGCTGGACCTGGCCCACTACCAGAAAGACGACACCTGCCTGCGCCAGAAAGAGCTGTTCACCAACCTCGAGCGCAACGGCCTGAAGGCCTACGAGCTCAAGCCGGACGAACTGCGCCGGCTGCTGGTCGGCGGCCACACCTCGGTGCCACTGGACCTCACCCTGATCCCGCTGCGTTCGACCAGCGAGCAGAGCCTGAAGACCTTCCGCGCCCTGTTCATCAACCTGCTGCACATGCGCGAGATCACCGCCGCCAAGCTCAAGCAGCTGTTCCTCGACGCCTTCGAGCACAGCCTGCGTTCGGGCAGCGTCGACTACATCGCCGCCTGCGAAGAGGCCTTCCGCGACGTGCGTCGCATGGAAGGCGACTACAACGCCCTGGTGGCCGCAGGCCCGCTGGTCGAGGCCCTGGCCGGCGGCGTGGCCCAGCGTGACATCCTGCGCGGCAAGCTGCACCGCATCTCGCCCTTGCTCGACAACCTGCTGGGCACCTGGCAGGACTACGCCATGGCGCGCAAGGAAGAATTGGTCATTCAGTCCGAGCACTACCGCGGCGAGCAGGACCGCCTGCAGAACGACCAGCGCGGCGGCACCCAGGAGCTGATGCGCCTGGAGCGCGAGATCACCGGCATCCAGCGCTGGCTGGGCGAGCTGTCGGTGCTCAAGCACCGCTTCGCCCTGGTCACCGACGTCAAGGTGCTGGAACAGCAACTGCTGGCCGCCAAGGACGCCCACGACGAACTGGCCGGCGCCCTGGCCCAGTCGCGGCAGTTCTCCGCCGAAGACCTCGACGAGCGTGTGCGCGACCTGGAAAAACGCGTGAAGGCCGTCAAGCAGCAGCTCGACCATGCCGACAACAACAGCTACGCCCGCCTGCGCGAAGAGTTCTCGCAGCAGGACGTCGACCGCCTGATGCGCCTGTTCAACGGCGCACTGTTCAGCCTGCCGCTGGGCGACCGTGGCATCGAGCTGGACGAAAGCGACGTATGGGTGAAAACCCTCGAAGGCGTGCTCGACCGCTTCAAGGGTGAGCGTTTCGAAGTGCCGGGCCTGTCCATCGACATCTCGCACATCGACCCACCCGCGCTGCAGGCCCTGGCCGACCGCGCCGCCCTGCGCGACCAGAAAGAACGCCTGGAGAAAGAGCTCAAGCAGCTCAAGACCCAGCAGGCCGTGGCCCTCGACCGTGCCGCCAGCAAGGCGCAGACCGAAGCCCTGTACCAGCAGGTGCTGGATGCGCAGAAAGCGCTGGAAGACTTCCGCCGCACCGAGACCCTGGCCGCCGAAGAGCCGGAAAAAATGGAGCAGCTGGGCCAGCTGGAAGCCGCCCAGGACGAGCTCAAGCGCTCCAGCGACGCCTTCACCGAACGCGTCCAGCAACTGTCGGCCAAGCTGCAGCTGGTAGGCCGGCAGATCGCCGACCTGGAAGCCAAGCAGCGCACCCTGGAAGACGCCCTGCGCCGCCGCCAGCTGCTGCCGGCCGACCTGCCGTTCGGCACGCCGTTCATGGAAGCGATCGACGACTCCATGGACAACCTGCTGCCCCTGCTCAACGACTACCAGGACAGCTGGCAAGCCCTGCAGCGCGTGGACAACCAGATCGAGGCGCTGTACGCCCAGGTGCGCCTGAAAGGCGTGGCCAAGTTCGACAGCGAAGACGACATGGAGCGCCGCCTGCAGCTGCTGATCAACGCCTACTCGCACCGCACCGAGGAAGCGCTGACCCTGGCCAAGGCCCGTCGCGCCGCGGTCACCGACATCGCCCGGACCCTGCGCAACATCCGCAGCGACTACGACAGCCTCGAGCACCAACTGGCGCTGTTCAATCGCGAGATCAACAAACGCCAGGTGTCGAACCTGGAGAGCTTCCGCGTGGTGCTGGCACCGAACAAGGAAGCGCTCAAGCACATCGACCAGATCATCCACAGCGCCGGCCAGTACGAGGAAGGCGAGACGCTGTCGGTGTTCGACCTGACGCAAAACGCCGACCAGGACCACAAGAACGAAGAGGCCAAGGAGTACCTGGCGCGGCTGGTGGCGGCCAACCACAACCAGCTGGGCTTGAAGGACCTGTTCGAACTGGCCTTCGAGATCACCAAGATCAACAGCCAGCCGGTGATCCACGCCGACATCGACGGCGCCGCCTCCAACGGCACCACCATGACCATCAAGGCGCTGACCAACATGTACCTGTTGCTGCACCTGATGGACCGTGACCTGGCCGGGCGCATTCGCCTGCCGTACTACCTCGACGAGGCGGCAGACATCGACGAGCGCAACCAGGCGGCATTGCTGGAGACCAGCCAGCAGCTGGGCTTCGTGCCGATCCTGGCGAGCGTGAAGCCGCAGGTGTCGGCGCGGGTGGCGATCGACCTGGAAGGCGGCAGCGGGCCGAACGGCATCTACATCGACGAGGCGGACTGGAAGTACATCAGCCGTCGCGACGAGGTGAAGGCCATCGTGCGCGAGGATGAGGCCGAGGAATTGGCCTGATTCGGGGTGTTGGGGCCGCTTTGCGGCCCATCGCGGATAAATCCGCTCCTACAGCCCCTGTGGGAGCGGATTTATCCGCGAATGGAGGCCGAAGGCCTCCCGGCGATCAATCGGTTATTGCTGCGCCCACGGCAAGATCGGAATCGCCGTCACCGCATTCTGCGGGCTACCTTCGATCACCCGGTCGCTATACACCAGGTACACCAGCGTATTGCGCTTCTTGTCGAGGAACCGCACCACCTGCATGGTCTTGAACACCAGCGAGGTGCGCTCCTTGAACACCTCCTCGCCATCTTTCAACTCACCCTTGAAGTGGATTGGCCCCACCTGACGGCAGGCAATCGACGCCTCGGCACGGTCCTCCGCCAACCCCAACCCACCTTTGAGGCCGCCGGTCTTGGCCCGCGACAGGTAGCAGGTCACGCCATCGACCTTCGGGTCATCGAACGCCTCGACCACGATCCGGTCGTTCGGCCCGACGAACTTGAACACGGTGGACACCTGGCCGATCTCCTCGGCCCCGGCCAGCATCGGCAGCATCAAGGCCGCCACGGCAAACATCCTTTTCAACACGGTGATCTCCTTCAGACCAGGACCAGGTTGTCGCGGTGCACCAGCTCAGGCTCGGCGCTGTAGCCCAGCAGGCTCTCGATGGCATCAGACGGCTGGCCGATGATCTTCTGCGCCTCCAGGGCGCTGTAGTTGGCCAGGCCACGGGCGATCTCATGACCGTCCTGACCGACACAGACCACCATCTCGCCACGGCGGAAGCTGCCCTGGACAGTCTTCACGCCCACCGGCAGCAGGCTCTTGTTCGACTCGCGCAGCGCCTTCACGGCACCATCGTCGAGCACCAGGGTGCCACGGGTCTGCAGGTGGCCAGCCAGCCATTGCTTGCGCGCGGCGAGCATGCCGCGCTCGGGCGACAGCAGGGTGCCCAGGCGCTCGCCGGCCTTCAGGCGGTCCAGCACGCGTTCGATACGGCCACCGATGATGATGGTGTGGGCACCGGAACGGGCAGCCAGGCGCGCCGCGCGCAGCTTGGTCTGCATGCCGCCACGCCCAAGGGCGCCACCGGTACCACCGGCCACGGCATCCAGCGCCGGGTCATCGGCACGGGCTTCATAGATGAGTTGGGCTTCGGGATTGTTACGCGGATCGGCGTCGAACATGCCATCGCGGTCGGTGAGAATCACCAGCAGGTCGGCCTCGACCAGGTTGGCCACCAAGGCCGCCAGGGTGTCGTTGTCGCCGAAGCGGATCTCGTCGGTAACCACGGTGTCGTTCTCGTTGATCACCGGCACCACGCCCAGGTCGACCAGCGTGCGCAGGGTGCTGCGCGCGTTGAGGTAGCGCTTGCGGTCGGAGAGGTCATCATGGGTCAGCAGGATCTGCGCGGTGTGCTTGCCGTGCTCGCCGAAGCTCGACTCCCAGGCCTGGACCAGGCGCATCTGGCCGATCGAAGCGGCGGCCTGCAACTCGTTCATCGCACTCGGTCGCGAGGTCCAGCCCAGCTGGCTCATACCAGCCGCCACGGCCCCGGAGGACACCAGCACCAGCTCCACGCCCGCTTCGCGCAGGGCCACCATCTGCTCGACCCACACCGCCATGGCGCCGCGGTCCAGCCCCTTGCCATCGGCGGTCAGCAGCGCGCTGCCGATCTTCACGACCCAGCGCTGGGCGCCAGTCACCTTGCTTCGCATCTTCTCTTCCAACCTATGTCGAATCTGTAGATACCGTGGATACAAAAACGCCGCTCCAGAGAGCGGCGTTTAGTGTACTGCAACCGATCAGTCGCGCACGTAAATGATTTCCGGGCCGTCTTCGTCGTCCTCGAAATCATCCCAGTCGTCATCGTCGCCGATGTCGTGCACGCTCTTGACGCCGGTGCGGCGCAGGGTGCGGGCGTCGTCCAGGGCCTGCAGCTGGGCACGGGCCTCGTCTTCGATGCGCTGGTCGAGCTCGGCCAGCTCTTCGGCGTAGGCCGGGTCGTTGGCCAGGCGGTCGGCGCGGTCTTCCAGGTAACGCATCAGGTCGTGGCTGAGCTTCTCGGTGCCCTGCTTGGCGATGGCCGAGATCACGTAGACCGGGCCTTCCCAGTTCAGGCGCTCGACCACTTCCTTGACGCGCTCATCCTTCTCGTCGTCCATGATCATGTCGGCCTTGTTCAACACCAGCCAGCGCTCACGATCGACCAGCGCCGGGCTGAACTGCGCCAGCTCGTTGATGATGATCTCGGCGGCATCGGCCGGGCTGCTGCCGTCCAGCGGCGCCAGGTCGACCAGGTGCAGCAGCACGCGGGTACGGGCCAGGTGCTTGAGGAAGCGGATACCCAGGCCGGCACCTTCGGAGGCGCCTTCGATCAGGCCGGGGATGTCGGCGATGACGAAGCTCTTCCAGCGGTCGACGCTGACCACGCCCAGGTTGGGCACCAGGGTGGTGAACGGGTAGTCGGCGACTTTCGGCTTGGCGGCCGACACCGAACGGATGAAGGTGCTCTTGCCGGCGTTCGGCAAGCCCAGCAGGCCGACGTCGGCCAGCACTTTCATTTCCATCTTCAGGTCGCGCTGGTCGCCCGGCTTGCCTGGCGTGGTCTGGCGCGGCGCACGGTTGGTGCTGGACTTGAAGCGGGTGTTGCCCAGGCCGTGCCAGCCGCCTTGGGCGACCATCAGCTTCTGGCCAGGGGTGATCAGGTCACCGATGACTTCCTGGGTGGAGGCGTCGATCACGGTGGTGCCGACCGGCACGCGCAGGAACAGGTCATCGCCCTTCTTGCCGGTGCAGTCGGTGCTGCCGCCGTTGGAGCCGCGCTGGGCTTCATGGTGGCGGGTATAGCGATAGTCGACGAGGGTGTTGAGGTTCTCGTCGGCCACCATGTACACCGAGCCGCCGTCGCCACCGTCACCGCCGTTGGGGCCACCGTTCTCGATGAATTTCTCGCGGCGGAAGCTCATGCAACCGTTGCCGCCATCACCGGCTTTTACCCGGATCGATACTTCGTCTACAAACTTCATTTAAACCGCCTCTCGCCAGTCGGCGAGCTGAAAACCAAAAACCTGAGGCTCTTGCAAAAATGAGCGCGGCGGCCCCGTACGACCAGAAACCAACGCCGGCAGCCCATACAAACAGCTTTGCAAGAGGCTCACCACAAACGAAAAAGCCCCGTCGCATGACGGGGCTTCTGGAGCGACGTCGCGATTAAGCGGCGACGATGCTCACGTAACGGCGCATGAACTCGCCTTTTTTCTCGAACTTGATCACGCCTTCGATCTTGGCGAACAAGGTGTGGTCCTTGCCCATGCCAACGCCGTAGCCAGCGTGGAATTCGGTACCGCGCTGACGGACGATGATGTTGCCCGGCTTGATAACCTGGCCGCCATACATCTTCACGCCAAGGCGTTTAGATTCTGAGTCGCGACCGTTACGAGTACTACCACCAGCCTTCTTGTGAGCCATGGTTCAATTCTCCAATAAATTCAGGGGATCGGGGCGATTAAGCCTGGATACCGGTGATTTTGATCTCGGTGAACCACTGGCGGTGGCCCATGCGCTTCATGTGGTGCTTACGACGACGGAACTTGATGATGCGAACCTTGTCGTGGCGGCCTTGGGAAACGACTTCGGCCACTACTTTAGCGCCAGCAACAACTGGAGCACCGATGGTGACGTCGTCACCGTTGGCGACCAGCAGGACGCGATCGAAAGTCACGGATTCGCCAGTGGCGACTTCCAGCTTCTCGATCTTGAGGAATTCACCTTCAGCGACTTTGTACTGCTTGCCGCCGGTAACGATTACTGCGTAAGACATGGTATTTCTCCGATAATCCTGCTCACCCAGCGCTTTATATGATGAGTATTGGCTGGCATGGCTGCACAAGGCTGGAAAGGCCCGGCGCAATTGCGTAAGGCAGGTGCTGCCCAGGAAAGTTAGGGTGCGCGATTGTACGCAACCCTATAAATGCTTGCAAGTGCCGGCCCGGGGCCACGGCCACCGCGCCTTGACACACCGGTACCCGCGACCTAGCATGCCGCGCAACCTCAATGGAGCAGCCGATGCAACCCCAAACCTTCTACCGCGCGGTAGCTGATGATTTCAGCGCCGTCGACGAGATCATCAAGAAGCAGCTGACCTCGCGCGTGCCGCTGGTATCGAAGATCGGCGACTATATCACGTCCGCCGGCGGCAAGCGCCTGCGCCCGCTGCTGGTGCTGCTGTGCGGCAAGGCCCTGGGCCGCGAAGGCGACGACCTGCGCCTGCTGGCGGCGACCATCGAGTTCCTGCACACCGCAACCTTGCTGCACGACGACGTGGTCGACATGTCCGGCATGCGCCGCGGCCGCTCCACCGCCAACGCCCTGTGGGGCAACGCCCCGAGCGTGCTGGTGGGCGACTTCCTCTATTCGCGCTCGTTCGAGATGATGGTCGAGCTGGGCTCGATGCCGGTCATGCAGATCCTCTCCAAGGCCACCCGCGTCATCGCCGAGGGTGAAGTGCTGCAGCTGTCGCGTGTGCGCGACGCCAGCACCACCGAGGAAATCTACATGGACGTCATCCGCGGCAAGACCGCGATGCTGTTCGAAGCCTCGACCCACAGCGCCGCCGCGCTGGCCGGCGCCAGCGACGAGCAGCGCGAGGCCCTGCGCACCTTCGGTGACCACCTGGGCGTGGCCTTCCAGCTGGTCGACGACCTGCTGGACTACAAGGGCGACTCGGAAACCCTGGGCAAGAACGTCGGCGACGACCTGGCCGAAGGCAAGCCGACCCTGCCACTGATCTACGCCATGCGCGAAGGCACCGCCGAGCAAGCGGCGCTGGTGCGCCAGGCGATCCAGAAGGGTGGCCTTGAGGACCTGGAGCAGATCCGCATCGCCGTCGAGGCTTCCGGCGCCCTGGCCTACACCGCGCAGATGGCCCGTGACTACGTCGCCCGCGCCATCGCCTGCCTGGAAGTGCTGCCGGCCAGCGAGTACCGGGATGCGCTGGTCGAGCTGAGCGAATTCGCGGTAGCACGTACGCACTAAACACATCGCGTCGCCTTTTTCGCGGGTAAACCCGCTCCTACAGGTCCACCACTTACCTGTAGGAGCGGGTTTACCCGCGAATGCTTTTGCACAGGCAAAACACATTTCCCAGGCAAAACCTTATACAATGTGCGCCTTTGTCCGTCTGTACTTGAAAGGAAAAGCCGTGAGCACTCTGCCACCCTGCCCCCAATGCAACTCCGAATACACCTACGAGGATGGCACCCAGCTGATCTGCCCCGAATGCGCCCACGAGTGGTCGGCCAATGGCGAAGCCGACGCCGCCAGCGATGACGTGGTGAAGAAGGATTCGGTCGGCAACGTCCTGCAGGACGGCGACACCGTCACCGTGATCAAGGACCTCAAGGTCAAGGGCTCATCCCTGGTGGTCAAGGTCGGTACCAAGGTCAAGAACATCCGCCTGTGCGATGGCGACCACGACATCGACTGCAAGATCGACGGCATCGGCGCGATGAAGCTGAAGTCCGAGTTCGTACGCAAGGTCTGACTCCCCCTCGGGGCTGCCCTCCGGGCGGCCCTGACAGATCCTGCAACGGGATCGTGCGCACCCTTCGGAAGAAATCTTCCAATAGTCTCTTGCTATTTTGATAATAAGAATTATTCTCATTGGAACCGCTATCCAATGGAGAATAGCCATGACCTATCTGATCGACGCCTGGCTCGACCGCCCCCACCCCTACCTGCGCATCCTGCATCGCGAGACTGGCGAAGTCTGTGCCGTGCTTGAAGAAGACGCGCTCGACGAACTGCGCGACCAGGGCGACCTGGATCTTACCGGGTTGAACTCGAGTGAACCGGGAGTGCTCAAGGAGGTGGTGCGCAACCTGTTCCTGTTCTGCTATGCGCGGGCATTGCGCCCAGGGGGAACGGATTGGAACTGAAAAGCTTCGCCGGTAAGCCGGCTCCTACAGGACGCATTCGCAATCTGTAGGAGCCGGCTTGCCGGCGAACGGGCATTACAGAACGTCGAGCAGCTCGACGTCGAACACCAGTACGCTGTGCGGCGGGATGCTACCAACGCCTTGGGCGCCGTAAGCCAGCTCGCTTGGCACGTACAGGCGCCATTTGCTGCCGGCGTTCATCAGCTGCAGGGCCTCGGTCCAGCCAGCGATCACGCCGCCGACAGGGAACTCAGCCGGTTGGCCGCGCTCGTACGAGCTGTCGAACACGGTGCCGTCGATCAGGGTGCCGTGGTAGTGGGTGCGCACGTTGTCTTCGCGCGAAGGCTTGGCGCCCTCGCCTGCGGTCAGCACTTCGTACTGCAGGCCCGAGGCCAGGGTGACGATGCCTTCACGCTTGGCGTTGTCGGCCAGGAATTCCTTGCCAACGGCAGCGGCGGCTTCAGCCTTGGCTGCGGCTTCGGCTTGCATCACTTCGCGGATGACTTTGAAGGCAGCCGACAGGTCGGCTTCGCTGACACGGCTGTCGGCGCCGTTGAAGGCGTCGGTCAGGCCGGCCACGATGGCCTCCAGGTTGACGCCCGGTGGCGGGTTGTCACGCAGCTGGCCGCCCAGCTGGCGGCCGATGCCGTAGCTGACGCGGGTTTCGTCGGTGGACAGGTTGAGTTCGGACATGGGCTTGCTCCACTTAAGGGCGCACTGCATCCGCGCCCTTGATGAAAAGGGCGAGCAGCCTAGCACACTGGCGCGGCGTGAAGCAGCTACCAGGCCGAACGCTGGGAAATCGGTACCTTGAGGTCTTCTTCCGGGTGCGTGCCCAGGCCGCACATTTCGTCCTGCACGGACCAGTGCACCAGGTTCATCGACAGCAGGGGAAGCGATTGCAGGAGTTGCCGCGCATCTTCGACCGAGTGCACGCGTAGGCGCTTGCCACGGGCATCGTCCAGGGGGTGAGCACGGCCCTTGACCCGGGCTTCGAGCAGGTAGTCACCGCCTTCGATGGCGATCAGATTGAGTTCGTCGACATGGCCGGCCCTGGCCTCGGTATTGAGCTGATGCAGGTTCATGGGCGTACCTCGCTGCGGGAACCACGCATGAGTGCTCATTTTTTGTACAGCATCGGCAAAAGCGCAAGCCACCGCCCATCGCATATTTCGGTAGGAGCCAGCCTTGCTGGCGAACGGGACGCCCGGTTCGCCAGCAAGGCTGGCTCCTACCGATTCGTTCAGTGCTTGGTGATGCGGTCCAGGTAACCCATGACGAACGCCGAGACAACGAAGGTCATGTGGATGATCACGTACCACATCAGGTAGTCGGTGGAGATGTTCTGCGCATCCATGAACACCCGCAGCAGGTGGATCGAGGAGATGGCGACGATGGACGCTGCGACCTTCATCTTCAGCGACGAGGAGTCCATCTTGCCGAGCCAGCTCAGCTTCTCTTTGCTGTCGTCGATGTCCAGCTGCGAAACGAAGTTCTCGTAGCCCGAGATCATCACCATCACCAGCAGGCCGCCGACCAGCGACATGTCGATCAACGACAGGATCACCAGGACCAGGTCCGCCTCGGCCAGGGTGAAGACGTTGGGCAGGACATGGATGATTTCCTGGAAGAACTTCAGCGCCAGTGCCAGCAGGCCCAGCGAGAGGCCGAAGTAGATGGGGGCGAGCAGCCAGCGCGAGGCATACATCGCATTTTCGAGGATACGTTCCATGGACAGTTAGGGACTCTTGAGGTGACTGGAAAAGCGGGCGCGAGTATAGCCAGCCACCTGTGACAGCAAAAGCCTATGGTCGTTTCGCGATCATCTGTAGGAGCCAGCTTGCTGGCGAACCGGTGCAGCAGGGTTCGCCAGCAAGCTGGCTCCTACAGGAAAAGCGTTGTGATCAGGTTTCCGGGTGGAACTGGTAGTCCCCCAGATTCCGGCAGCGCTCGCCATTGATCTTGCGCAACTGCGCCTGCAGGTGCAGGCACCAGATTTGCGGGTCTTGCGCGACCTGATAACCATGAAGGGTGAGGCTGTCGACGATGGCGTTCATCACCGACTCGGCCACCAGCGGCCCATGGAACGGCCCCTGGGCCTTGATCGCCGAGGGTTGTTCGCCGGCCATGCCGGCGGCGAAGAGCAAGGTCCACATGCCGTTGTCGCCAGCCAATGGACGAATGCAGCATTCGATGCGGGTCACCAGGCCCAGGCACTGGCGGGTGAGGCTGAGGTTGCGCATGGCGGCGTCCCCTCTGTGAAGCCCTGTTCAGCCCGAAATCGTCGGGCTGTTTCCATCCTGAACCCTGATACCGTCCCTAAGTTCCACTTTAGCCGACCTGCAGAAAAGTTAGAAAACCGGCGCTGAACGGTAGCACTTGGCCGCCAGCGCCGAATTTTTGACTCAGGCAGGCTTGGCCTGGGCGATGACCTCCTCCAGCCGCTCCTTCTCGGCTTCCTTGATCTCTTCCTCGCTGATCATCTCGGCGATCACCCGCAGGCGCTCCACCACCCGCGCATTGACACTGCCTTCGGCGAATTCACCCTTGTCGTCCAGGGCGCCGGCCTCCTCGCCCACCAGCAGGCTCAGGGCCTCGTCGGCCTGGCTCACGGCGTAGACATGGAACTGCCCGGCCTCGACCGCCTGCAACACGCGCTCGTCGAGCATCAGCGTGGCGACGTTGGCGCGCGGGATGATCACCCCTTGCTCGCCGGTCAGGCCACGGGCCTCGCAGAGGCGGAAGAAGCCTTCGATCTTCTCATTCACCCCGCCCACTGCCTGCACTTCACCGAACTGGTTGATCGAGCCGGTGATGGCGAAGCACTGCTTGAGCGGTGTGCGCGACAAGGCAGAGATCAAGGTGCAGGCTTCACCCAGCGAGGCGCTGTCGCCGTCGACGTAGCCGTACGATTGCTCCAAGGCGATGCTCGCCGAAATCGCCAGTGGGAATTCCTGGGCGTAGCGGCTGCCCAGGTAACCCGTCAGGATCATCACGCCCTTGGAGTGGATTGGCTGCCCGAGGTTGACCTCCCGTTCGATGTCGACGATGCCGCTGCCGCCCGGGTAGACGGTGGCGGAGATCCTCGCCGGCATGCCGAACGCCGAGTCACCGACTTCGAGCACGGTCAGGCCGTTGCACTTGCCGATGGCCGCGCCTTCGGTATCGATCAGGATGATGCCGGCGAGCATGTCGTCGAGCACCCGCTGCGACACGCGCCCGGTGCGCGTGGCCTTGGCCTTGAGCGCCCGTTCGATGTGCCCGGCGTCGGTCATGGTTTCATTGGCCAGCTGGCGGATGAAGTCCGCCTCGCTGACCAGCTGGAACAGGTCGCCGATGCGCGCCGAAAGCCGCGACTGGTTCTCCGCCAGGCGTGCGCTGTAGGTAGCCAGGCGTGCCACCGCGTCGCTGGTCAGCGGCGCCATGCCCTCTTCATTGGTGCGGGTGCGCAACAGTTGGGCGAACTGCTCCAGGTTCTCGTCGACCATGGGCATGTCTTCGTCGAAGTCGACCAGCACCCGGAACATCTCCTGGAAGTCCGAATCGTGGTCCTGCAGCGCGTAGTACAGCTGGCGCGAACCGATAATCACCAGCTTGACGTTGAGCGGAATCATCTGCGGCGTGAGGCTGACCGTGGCGACACGGCCCAGTTCGCCCAACGGCGACTCCATCTTCAGCTTGCGCGACTGCAAGGCGCGCTTGAGGGCGTCCCAGACGAACGGCTCGCCGAGCATCTTCTCGGCCTCGAGAATCAGGAAGCCGCCGTTGGCACGATGCAACGCCCCCGCGCGCAGCTGGCGGTAGGAGGTGTACAGCGCGCCTTGGTCGGTGCTGTATTCGATCCGGCCGAACAGGTTGTCGTAGGTCGGGTGCGGTTCGAACACCACCGGCGCGCCGCCCTTGAGAGGGTGCCCGACGACCAGGTTGGGGGCGTATTGCTCCTCGAGCATCTTGCGCGCCACGGCATCGGTCTTGCTGTCGTCGACCAACTGCTCGACCACGGTGCGCAGCAGGTTCAACTGCACGGATTGCAAGTAGGCGCAGACTGCGGCGTTTTCCGCGTACTTCTGCGACAGCGGCGCCAGCAGGGGCTGCAAGGCCAGGGTGATGGTCTCTTCGTTGAGCTGGCGCAGCTGATTGTTAGACTCACGCTTCCATTGCGGCAGGCTCGACAGCTCTTCGTTCAAGCGCTCCTCGAGCTCGGCGATGTCCTCATGGAAGCGCTCGCGCACCTCCTCCGGCAATTGGGCGAACTCGGCTTCGTCCAGCGCCTTGCCGTCGCCCATCGGTGTAAAGGCGACGTTGCTGCTGTCGCGATACAGGGCCACGTCCTTTTCCAGCGAGGCGCGCTCGATGACATCCAGGGCACGGTCGTAGCGCTGGTTGAAGGCGCGGTCGATGGCGCTCTTCTTCTGCTGGTAGGAGGGGTGTTCGAACACCGCCGGGAAGGTCGCCAGCAGGTTGTCGATCAGCCCGTTCATGTCGCTGATGAACTCGTTGGCGCTGCCGGCCGGCAACTCCAGCGCGCGAGGCTCGCGGGAATCCTCGAAATTGTTCACGTAAAGCCAGTCGGCGGGCGTGTGCTGGCGCTTGCCTTCGGCCTTGAGATAACGCTTCACGAACGAGAACCGGCCAGTGCCGGGCTCGCCCATCACATACACGTTGTAACCTGGGCGCGGCATCGCCACGCCGAACTGCAGGGCCTCTACGGCACGCTCCTGGCCCAGGACACCACGAAACGGCTCCAGATCGTCAGTGTTGGAGAAGGCAAACTGTTCAGCGGAGAAACGCCGGGTCAGGGCTTCGGGCGCGAGACGCAGGCGCGAGGCGACAGGATCGGGCATTGGGTTTCCTTACTTCGGCGGGGCGGATGACCGCATTCTGGCGCTGCCAGCGCGCAGCGGCAAGGCTGCGCGAGACTTTATGTCGCAGTCCAACAATGCCAATCACGCAAGCAATTTTTCGCAATAAACAACGCAACCTTTGGATCGTGCCTAAACTCCAAACTGCGCGGGGGGCCGGTATGGCCTTTGCGACCTGGCAACCGCGTTGCCAGAACCCTGACCATTGGTATGCCACTTGAGAATGAGAACAACGCTATGAAACGGATTCTTCTGGGTACCCTGTTCGCCGCAGTCTCGATCAACGCCATGGCCGAAGCGCCGGGCGGCCCGAACTGCGGCTGGGGCAACATGCTGTTCGAGGGCCAGCGCGGTACACCGGCCCACTTCCTCGCCTCCACCACCAACGGCACTTCCGGCAACGCAACCTTCGGCATGACCTCGGGCACCAACGGCTGCTCGACCAAGGCCTCCCTCACCTACGGCGGCAAGTCCTGGTTCGCCATGAACGGCATGATGAACGAACTGTCCGAGGACATGGCCAAGGGCCAGGGCGAAGCCCTGACCACCTACGCCGTGGTCCTGGGCGTGGCACCTGAAGACCGCGCGCACTTCGCCGCCGTCACCCACGAGCACTTCCAGCAGATCTTCAGCAGCGCCAACGTGACGGCGGAAGCTGTCCACAGCAACACCCTGGCCGTGCTCAAGCGCGACCCACAACTGGCCAAGTACGCCACCGAGGCTTGAGTCCCGCGCCTCCCGCCCCGGCACCGGGGCGGGTTTGGCGATTCATCTTTCGGCATCATCAGGAAGTAGTTGCCCGACATGCTCAAACGCCTCGCATCCCTGGCGCTACTGGTCAGCGCCCCGCTTCACGCCGCCCCACAGATCGACCCGGCTCGCGCGCAGCAGCTGGCGGCCACGCCTTACTGGATCGCTTTGGGCCACTACGAGACCGCCAAGCTCGGTGGCTGGCGCAGCTATGTGGATGACCGGCGCTTCTTCCTCGCCGAAGACGGCGCCCACCACCCCGACCTGGAGCTCGCCGCCACGGTGGCCGCGCTGTACGCCCCGGCGAGCCTCGGCGACAAGCATGCCCAGTGCGTGTTCCCGGCCCGCACCCGCTGGCTGCGCGAGCAACTGGCGCTCAATGACCTGCCGCGCCCGGACTGTCAGGAATTCAATGCCTGGTACAAGTCCATCGACCCGCACAGCGCGGCGCTGATCTTCCCGGCCGCCTACCTCAACAGCCCGTCGTCGATGTTCGGCCACACGCTGCTGCGCATCGACCAGTCGAACACCCGCCGCGACGACACGACGCTGCTGAGCTACGCGATCAACTTCGGTGCCTATATCGAAGGCAGCGACAACAGCATCCTCTACGCCTGGAAAGGCCTGATGGGTGGCTACCCGGGCCTGTTCGCGATGATGCCCTACCAGGAAAAACTCTCCGAGTACCGCAGCCTGGAAAACCGCGACCTGTGGGAGTACCAGCTGGACCTCACCCCGGAAGAGACCGGGCGCATGGTCGAGCATGTGTGGGAACTCAAACAGATCAAGTTCGACTATTTCTTCTTCGACGAGAACTGCTCCTACCGCCTGCTGGAGCTGCTGCAGGTGGCGCGCCCAAGCCTGGACCTGACCTCGCAGTTCCCGCTGACCGCCATCCCCACCGACACCGTCAAGGCGGTCAAGCAGTCCGGGCTGGTCACGGACGTGCGCTACCGCCCATCGCGTGAGCGCGAGCTGCTGGCCCGCGCCGAACCGCTCGACCACGCCGAACAACAGCAAGTGCTGGCCATCAGCGCCGACACCGGCCATCTGCAAAGCTCCGACTTCACCGCCCTGCCCCGCGACCGTCAGGCGCTGGTGCAGGATGCCGCCTACCGCCTGGAGCGCTACCGGGCCAATGGCCAGGAGCGCGACGCCGGCCAGGCCGCGCGCAGTTTCGAACTGCTCAAGGCGATCAACCGCAACCCGCCGCCGCCTCTGCAGATAGAACGCCCGGGGCTGCCGGAAGACGGCCACCAGTCGCGCACCTGGCAACTGGGCGTGGGCACCCGCGAGGACCGCGCCTTTGCCGAATATGGCCTGCGCATGGCCTATCACGACCTCAACGACAACCTGTATGGCTTCCCGCTCGGCGCACAGATCGAGATCCTCCAGCTCAAGCTGCGCCAGTACGAGGGCAACGACTGGCAGGTGCAGCGCCTGGACCTGGCCACCATCCGCTCGCTGACGCCGCGCAACGCGCTGCTCAAGCCGTGGTCGTGGCAGGTCGCCGGGGGGCTGGAGCGGGTGCCGGGCAAGCATGGCGACGAGGTGCTGGTGAGCCACGTCAATGGCGGTGCCGGTGGTACCTGGCAGCTGACCGACGACTTGCTCGGCTTCGCCTTGGGGACGGCACGGGTGGAGCACCACAACGACTTCACCGAGTTCATCTCGCCGGCAGCCGGGTTCAATGGCGGGTTGCTGTGGCGCAACGGGCTGGGCAACCTGACCCTGGAGGCCAAGGGCGACTACTTCACCAATGGTGAGGTAAGGCGTAGCGTCAGCCTGAACCAACAGTGGGAAATCAGCCGGGACCTGGGGCTGCGGTTGAGCGCTTCGCGGCAGTTCAGCCAGTTGGCCACGGCGCAGAACGAGGTGATGCTGGAATTGAAGTGGTACCAGTATTGAAGATTGGCCGGCAAGCGCTCCCCGTAGGAGCCGGCTTGCCGGCGAACAGCCCCGCCGCGATCCTTCGACAGCGTTTTGACATCCCGCCAACAATTCACCCCCTAGACTTTCCACCATCACGTCAAAGGGCTTGTGGATATGTCGCGGTACTGGTTGGGCCTGTTTGTCGCATTGCTGCTGGCCGGTTGTGAAACCACCCACGAACAGATGGTCAATCAAGGCTACCCCCCCGCCTATGCCGACGGTTTCCAGGATGGCTGCAGCAGCGGTCGCCAGGCCGCCGGGCTGATGGCCGGCGATTTTCGCAAGGACGTCCCGCGCTACTTGCACAACCGCCAGTACGAAAGCGGCTGGGACGACGGTTTTCGCCAGTGCCACGCGATGCAGTCCAACGAAGACCTGCGCGAATACCGCGAGCGCTACTGGGACGAGCGCGACCGCGAGTGGCAGCAGGAAAAAGACCGCGACGCCGCCCGCGCCTATCGTCGCAACTAGAGGTCGCAAACGGACAACCGTTGCAACCCGTGACCTGCCACCATGGTCTCCAGCACAAGGAGGCCCCGCATGAGCCGAGCATTCGTCAACGAGGACCAGGCCGCCGCCCAGGCCAGCCAGCCGGTGGAGCGGCGCGTCAGCGACCAGCCCAACTATGTGACCGCCAGTGGACTGGCCCAGTTGCAGCAACGGGTGGCGACGCTGAAGGCGCTGCACGGCGAACTGCTGGCCGAAGGCGATCGCGCCGACAAACAGCGCCTGGCCGATACCGAGCGTGACCTGCGTTACTTCACTTCGCGCTTGCATAGCGCACAGGTGGTGCCTGCCGCCACGTCCACGCAGAAGGTGCAGATTGGCAGCAGGGTGCGGTTTGTCGATGAGAACGGCCAGGCGCATCAGGTGCAGCTGGTCGGTGAAGATCAGGCCGATGCCGTGCATGGCCTGGTCAATTGGGGCTCGCCGTTGGGACGTGCACTGCTGGGGGCTGGGCCAGGGGATGAAGTGCTTTGGCGAAGGCCTGCGGGTGACCAAATGATCGAGATTATTGGGGTAGAGGTTGAGGGTTGAGGGGCTGCTTTGCAGCCCTTTCGCGACACAAGGCCGCTCCCACAGGTACAACGCATGGTCCAATCTTTGCGCAATACCTGTGGGAGCGGCCTTGTGTCGCGAAAGGGCCGCAGAGCGGCCCCCTGCGATCCGAGATCAGACCACGCCCTGCGCCAGCATGGCATCGGCGACCTTCACAAAGCCCGCGATGTTGGCGCCTTTCACGTAGTTGATGCGGCCATCGGCCTCTTCGCCGTAATGCACGCAGACATGGTGGATCGACTGCATGATGTGGTGCAGCTTGCTGTCCACTTCACCGGCGGTCCACAGCAGGCGCATGGCATTCTGCGACATCTCCAGGCCCGACACTGCCACGCCACCGGCGTTGGAAGCCTTGCCCGGCGCGTAGAGAATGCCGGCCTCGATAAAGATATCCACAGCGTCGAGGGTGGTCGGCATGTTGGCGCCTTCAGCCACGCAGATGCAGCCATTGCGCAGCAGGGTGCGGGCGTCGTCGGCGTTCAGCTCGTTCTGGGTGGCGCATGGCAGCGCGATATCACACGCCAGGCTCCACGGTGTCTGGCCCTTGCGGAACTCCAGGCCGAAGCGCCCGGCCAGCTCGCTGATACGGCCACGCTTGACGTTCTTCAGCTCCATCAGCGCATCCCACTGCTCGTCGGTCAGCCCGGCTTCGCAGAACAAGGTGCCTTCGGAGTCGGACAGCGAGATCACCTTGCCGCCCAGGTCCATCACCTTGCGCGCCGCATATTGGGCGACGTTGCCCGAACCAGAGATCGCCACGCGGCGACCATCGATGCGCTGTTCCTGGCGCTTGAGCATCTCTTCAGCGAAGTACACGCAACCGTAGCCGGTGGCTTCCGGGCGGATCAGGCTGCCGCCGTAGGTCATGCCCTTGCCGGTCAGCACCGAGGTGAACTGGTTGGCCAGGCGCTTGTACTGGCCGAACAGGAAGCCGATCTCGCGGGCACCGACGCCGATATCACCGGCTGGCACGTCCAGGTCGGCACCGATGTGGCGGTACAGTTCGCTCATGAACGCCTGGCAGAAGCGCATGACTTCTGCGTCACTCTTGCCCTTGGGGTCGAAGTCCGACCCACCCTTGCCGCCGCCCATGGGCAGCGAGGTCAGCGAGTTCTTGAACACCTGTTCGAAGGCCAGGAACTTGAGCACGCCCAGGTTCACCGATGGGTGGAAACGCAGGCCGCCTTTGTATGGGCCGATGGCGCTGCTCATCTGGATGCGGTAGCCGCGGTTGACCTGGACCTTGCCCTGGTCATCGACCCACGACACGCGGAACAATACGGCGCGCTCGGGCTCGACCATGCGTTCGAGAATGCCGGCTTCGAGGTAGTGGGGATTCTGTTCGAGGAAGGGCCACAGGCTGCGCAGCACCTCCTCCACGGCCTGGTGGAATTCGGGCTGGGCTGGGTCGCGCTGTTGCAGGCGCGCCAGGAAATGGTCGACGGATTCGATCATGGTAGACATCTCACCAAGAGAGGGATTGTTTTTGGTTTTTTCGGGACTGTACCAAGAACCAATCGCACTGGAACAGGGCGAAATGTCGTTTTTATGAAATTATTTGGTGCAATTTCTATAAGTGTATACAAAATCAGAATCGCGTCGTTTGCTTCGCGGATAAATCCGCTCCTACAGGAAAGGCCGGTAATACGGCACGTGTAGGAGCCGGCTTGCCAGCGAACCGCGCAAAAGCCAGGCACAAAAATGGGGCCCCGAAGGGCCCCATTCCTGTGCAGCGAAAACCAGCTTACTGGGCCAGCTTCTTGTGACGCACACGGTGCGGCTGGGCAGCGGCGTCGCCCAGGCGCTTCTTGCGATCGGCTTCGTACTCGGTGTAGTTGCCTTCGAAGAACACCACGTTCGAATCGTCTTCGTACGCCAGGATGTGGGTCGCCACGCGGTCCAGGAACCAACGGTCGTGGGAGATCACGATGGCGGCGCCCGGGAAGTCCAGCAGGGCTTCTTCCAGCGAACGCAGGGTTTCGACGTCAAGGTCGTTGGACGGTTCGTCGAGCAGCAGGACGTTGCCGCCCTCTTTCAGCGTCAACGCCAGGTGCAGGCGGCCACGCTCACCACCGGAGAGGTCCTTGACGAACTTCTGCTGGTCGCCGCCCTTGAAGTTGAAGCGGCCAACGTAGGTGCGCGACGGAATCTCGTAGTTGCCGATGCGGATCTGGTCGGAACCGTCGGAGATCTGCTGGAACACGGTCTTGCTGCCGTCCAGGTCCTCGCGGCTCTGGTCGACGCAGGCCAGCTGCACGGTCTCGCCGATCTCGATGCTGCCCGAGTCCGGCTGCTCCTTACCCATCAGCATGCGGAACAAGGTCGACTTACCGGCACCGTTACCACCGATCACACCAACGATCGCGCCTTTAGGCATGGCGAACGACAGGTTGTCGATCAGCACGCGGTCGCCATAGCCTTTGGAGACATTCTTGAACTCGATGACCTTGTCACCCAGGCGTGGGCCTGCCGGGATGTAGATCTCGTTGGTCTCACTGCGCTTCTGGAACTCCTGCGACTGCATCTCTTCGAAGCGCTGCAGACGAGCCTTGGATTTGGACTGGCGGGCCTTGGCGCCTTTGCGCACCCACTCCAGTTCCTCTTTCATGGCCTTCTCGTGGGCGCTTTGCTGCTTGGATTCCTGCGCCAGACGCTCCGACTTGGCTTCCAGCCAGCCCGAGTAGTTGCCTTCGTACGGGATGCCCGCACCGCGGTCCAGTTCGAGGATCCAGCCGGCGACGTTGTCGAGGAAGTAACGGTCGTGGGTGATCGCCACCACGGTGCCCGGGAAGTCGTGGAGGAAGCGCTCCAGCCAGGCCACCGAGTCGGCGTCCAGGTGGTTGGTCGGTTCGTCCAGCAGCAGCATGTCGGGGGCCGACAGCAGCAGGCGGCACAGGGCCACGCGGCGCTTCTCACCACCGGACAGGTGTTCGATCTTGGCGTCCCAAGCCGGCAGGCGCAGGGCGTCGGCGGCGACGTCCAGTTGGCGCTCCAGGTTGTGGCCGTCGGCGGCTTGCAGGATGGCCTCGAGCTTGGCCTGCTCGGCGGCCAGCTTGTCGAAGTCGGCATCCGGCTCGGCGTAGGCGGCGTAGACCTCGTCCAGGCGGGCCTGGGCGTCCTTGATCACGCTGACCGCTTCCTCGACCACTTCACGCACGGTCTTGCTGGCATCGAGCTGCGGCTCCTGGGGCAGGTAGCCGACGTTGATGTCGGGCATCGGACGGGCTTCACCGTCGAATTCCTTGTCGACGCCCGCCATGATGCGCAGCAGGGTCGATTTACCCGCGCCGTTCAGGCCCAGCACGCCGATCTTGGCGCCTGGGAAGAACGACAGGGAAATGTTCTTGAGAATTTCCCGCTTCGGCGGCACGACCTTGCTCAGCCGATGCATGGTGTAGACGTATTGAGCCAAAACCAAGCCCTCTATCAGATAGGTAAAGACATCGACGATCGCCCCGGCCACGTGACCAGGGGGATGTGTTTACGGGGTGTCATTGAACAAAGTGGGCCATTCTACGCCAAGTGACGGCGTTGCACAGATGGGCAGATGGCAGGATGGGGCCGCGTTGCGGCCCTCTCGCGGCACAAGGCCGCTCCCACACGGACGATGTATATCTGTGGGAGCGGCCTTGTGTCGCGATCGAGGACGAAGTCCTCGCCGAGGCTGGCTCAGACGTGCGCTTGCTTGGCCTTGCCACGCGGCAGGCGGCAACGGTCCGATTGCTCGGCCAGGCGCGCGGCCCAGGCGGCCTTGACGCTGAAGCCGCCGCTGCGGGCAGGCTGTGCAACGGCCTTGGCCGGCTTGGCGGCAGGTGCGCGGGTCACCTTGGCCGCCGGTTTGGCCGCTGCCGCCACGGTTGCAGCCGGCTCTGCAGCCGCCTTGGCGGTCTTGCGCAGTTCGGCCAGCGATGGCGTCTTGTTCTTCGAGGCGGGCGCCTCCGGCTTGGCCAGCGAACGCTGGCAGGTCTTGCAGGACACGTCCTCGGCCACGGCAGTGCTGACGAGTGTCTCACTGCTACGCCCACAGGCGGAATCGAGGCCATTGGTGGAATAGTGGGTAACCAAAACCGTACTTCTCCGATGCGTTGACTATTGAAGCGGGCAGCATTCTCGCACAGGTCGCAGGGTCTTGCCGAACCGGTGTGACCGGCTGCGCTCCTGGCAGGAGACACACGGACTGGCACTTTGCCATATTTGAAGGCATGCTAGGCGGCTTCACCTGTGCGGCTTATAGTGCGCCCGACGCGCGCGGCACGCGCCATGCATGCACCGTGAAACAGCCCCCTGCCATCGCCAGCCAAATCGCAGGACCCAACGCTTGACCAATCTCACGCACTCATCACCCCTGCGCCCTGCCAATTCCTCGGCCGGCACACACCTGCGTGGCTCACTCAAGGGGGCACTGGCCCTGTTGGCGCTGGTTTTGCTGGGGTTGCTGCTGTGGCAACTGTTCACCCAGTTCCGTCACACCCAGGCCGACCTGCGCCAGCAGAGCCTGGCGACCAGCGCGGAACTCGCCGACCATCTGGGCCTGAACATGGCGCTCAAGGCCCAGCAGGCGCTGAATCTGGTCCAGCCCTACGTCAAACCTCCGGCGCCCGCCGCCCTGCCCAGCCTCTTCGCGACACTGCGCGCACGCCTCCCCGCGCTGCGCCACATGGCCTGGCTGGACAGCTCCGGGCAGGTGCGCAGCGACACCCTGGACGGCAGTCCCGACCGCCAGATGATTGACGAGATCCTGCAACTGAACCAGGGGCGCGTCTACTTCTACAGCAACGCGCCGGACAACCAATTGGTCTACCTGTTGTTGCGCCAAAGCGCCGAGCAGGATCGCGGCTACTGGCTGCTGCGGTTGAGCCCTGCCTATTACAAGGAGCTGACCCAGCACCTGGACGCCTCGGGCCACCCTTCGTGGCTGCTGGAAAACAGCCGCAACGGCGAAGTCATCGAACACCACGGCACGCAAGCGGCCAGCAACGAGCCGTTGCAGAGCGTGATGCTGGCCTTCATCGACAACAGTACCTGGCAACTGCGCGGCCTGTTCGACGCGGGCCTGGCCCGCGACAAGTTGCTCCCGGCGCTGATCGGCAAGTGCGTGCTGGTGCTGTTCTGTGCCCTGCTGCCGGTGCTCGCCCTGATCAACATGCGTCGCCGCCAGCGCGCCCTGCAGGAAGACCGGCGCCGCTACCAGGAGATCTTCGAGGGTACAGGCGTGGCTTTGTGCGTACTCGACCTGTCCAGCCTGCCCGGCCAGCTCGACCGCTACCACTTGCGCAACCACGCGGCCCTGCGCCACAGCCTGGCTTTGGACGCCAACCTGCGGCGTTCGCTGCTGGCGGAGCTGAAGATCACCGAGATCAACCAGGTCGCCCGCCAGTTGCTCAACGTCGACTGCCACCAAGGCGCCTGGCAGCGCCTGATCGAAGGCAGCGGCGATGGCCGTGACAGCGTCGGCATGCAACTGATCGATGCCCTGATAGAAGGCCGCGAGCAGTTGGAACTGGAGGTCCGCCTTCCCGCGCCGCTGGGTGGCGAGCTGCACCTGTGGCTGATGGTGCGCATGCCCCAGCAGCGCCGCGACTTCCAGGCGGTGATCCTGAGCATCAGCGACATCACCAGCCGCAAGCAGGTAGAACTGTCCCTGCTCGAGCGCGAAAGTTTCTGGTCGGACGTGGTGCGCACCGTGCCCGACCAACTGTACGTGCAAGACGTGCAAAGCCAGCGGATGATCTTCAGCAACCGCCACCTCGGCCAGACCCTCGGCTATGACCGCGCCGAACTGGCCCAGATGGGCGAACGTTTCTGGGAGTTGTTGCTGCACCCCGAGGACGCCGCGCACTACCGTGCCCTGCGCCAGCAACAACAGGACACCTGCCATGGCCAGTCGCTGCACTGCCAGTTGCGCTTCCGTCACCGCGATGGCGGCTGGCGTTGCTACGACATCCGCGAGCAGGTACTGACCCGCGCCAGCGATGGCCAAGTCACCCGCATCATCGGTGTGGGCAAGGATGTCACGGTGCAGATCGAGGCCAGCGAATCGCTGCGCGACAGCGAACAGCGCTACCGCATGCTCGCCGAGAGCATCAGCGACGTGATCTTTTCCACCGACAACCAGTTGCGGCTCGACTATGTCAGCCCGTCGGTACAGGCCGTGCTGGGCTACCAGGCCGACTGGATCTTCGCCAACGGCTGGCAATCGATCATCGCCAACCCGGCTCAGCTCACCGGCGTCTATGGCCTGATCGAGCGGGTCAGCAAGGCCCAGGGTGATACCGAGCAACTGGCGCAATTGCGCGCCACCCTGCCCACGCAGCTGTTCCTGTTCGACTGCCTGCGCGCCGATGGCCGCAAGATCCCCATCGAACTGCGCCTGGTGCTGGTGTGGGACGAGCACGAACGCTTCGAGGGCGTGCTGGGCGTGGGTCGCGACATCAGCCAGCAACGCCGGGCCGAGAAAGACCTGCGCATGGCCGCCACGGTATTCGAACACTCGACCTCGGCCATCCTGATCACCGACCCGGCCGGCTACATCGTCCAGGCCAACGAAGCGTTCAGCCGCGTCAGCGGCTACGCCGTCGCCGAAGTGCTCGACCAACTGCCGGGCATGCTCACCGTCGAGCACCAGCAGGACGCGCACCTGGGCTATGTGCTCAAGCAGCTCAACCAGCGCGGCAGTTGGGAGGGCGAGGTGTTCCTCAAGCGCCGCAACGGTGAGCACTATCCGGCATGGGTGGGCATCACCGCGGTGCTCGACGATGAAGGCGACCTGGCCAGCTACGTGTGCTTCTTCACCGACATCAGCGAACGCAAGGCCAGCGAGCAGCGCATCCACCGCCTGGCCTACTACGACGCCCTGACCCACCTGCCCAACCGCACGCTGTTCCAGGACCGCCTGTACACCGCCCTGCAGCAGGCCGAGCGGCAGAAGGCTTGGGTGGTATTGATGTTCCTCGACCTCGACCGCTTCAAGCCGATCAACGACTCCCTCGGCCACGCCGCGGGCGATCGCATGCTCAAGGACATGGCCGAGCGCCTGCTGGCCTGTGTCGACAACGACGACACCGTGGCGCGCATGGGCGGCGACGAATTCACCCTGCTGCTGCAACCGAAAGCCACCCGCGAGCTGGCGCTCAACCGCGCCATCCATGTGGCCGAGCACATTCTCGACAGCCTGGTGACCCCGTTCGTGCTGGAGAACCGCGAGTTCTTCGTCACCGCCAGCATCGGCATCGCCCTCAGCCCGCAGGACGGCGGCGAGCTGAGCCAGCTGATGAAGAACGCCGACACCGCCATGTACCACGCCAAGGAACGCGGCAAGAACAACTTCCAGTTCTACCAGGCCGACATGAACGCCAGCGCCCTGGAGCGCCTGGAGCTGGAGAGCGACCTGCGCCATGCCCTGGAGCAGAACGAGTTCATCCTCTACTACCAGCCGCAGTTCAGCGGCGACGGCAAGCGCCTGACCGGGGCCGAGGCCCTGCTGCGCTGGCGGCACCCGACCCGCGGCCTGGTGCCGCCAGGGGACTTCATCCCGGTGATCGAGGAGCTGGGCCTGGTGGTGGATGTCGGCGACTGGGTGCTGCGCGAGGCCTGCCGCCAGCTCAAGGCCTGGCACAAGGACAAGGTGCGGGTACCGAAGGTGTCGGTGAACATTTCGGCTCGGCAGTTCTCCGACGGCCAACTGGGCACGCGCATCGCCACCATCCTGGAAGAGACCGGCCTGCCCCCGGCGTGCCTGGAGCTGGAGCTGACCGAAAGCATCCTGATGCGCGAGGTCAACGAAGCCATGCAGATCCTCGACAGCCTGAAGAACCTCGGCCTGAGCATTGCGGTCGACGACTTTGGTACCGGCTACTCGTCGCTCAACTACCTCAAGCAGTTCCCCATCGACGTGCTGAAGATCGACCGCACCTTCGTCGACGGCCTGCCCGAGGGCGAGCAGGACGCGCAGATCGCCCGGGCGATCATCGCCATGGCCCACAGCCTGAACCTGGCGGTGATCGCCGAGGGCGTGGAAACCCATGAACAGCTCGAGTTCCTCCGCGAGCACGGTTGCGACGAAGTGCAGGGCTACCTGTTCGGCCGACCGATGCCGGCCAACCAGTTCGAAGCGCAGTTCAGCAACGAAACGCTGTTCATGTTCCAGTGACCGCCCGGTATCGCACGTACCCTGTAGGAGCGGCCTTGAGCCGCGAAAGGGCTGCGCAGCAGCCCCAGGGTTCAGTGTTGACGCGAAGATCGCCGGGGCCGCTTTGCGGCCCTTTCGCGGCTCAAGGCCGCTCCTACAGGGTGCGGTGCCGAACCGCAAAAAACGGACCCGAAAGTCAACTCGAGCCCAGACACGGCGCGGGTTGCAACATGAGGGCCATTGGTCCGCGACTTGATGCCACTTCATATGCCAGCGGCGAATCAATCGGTTAGAATGCACCCCCAATTCTGACCGATCCTTGAGGACCGCCATGTTCAGCCGTGATTTGACCATTGCCAAGTACGACGCCGAGCTCTTCGAAGCCATGCAGCAAGAAGCCCTGCGCCAGGAAGAGCATATCGAGCTGATCGCTTCGGAAAACTACACCAGCCCGGCGGTCATGGAGGCCCAGGGTTCGGTTCTGACCAACAAGTACGCCGAAGGCTACCCAGGCAAGCGCTACTACGGTGGTTGCGAGTACGTCGACGTGGTCGAGCAACTGGCCATCGACCGCGCCAAAGAACTGTTCGGCGCCGACTACGCCAACGTCCAGCCGCACGCCGGCTCCCAAGCCAACGCCGCTGTCTACCTGGCGCTGCTGTCGGCCGGCGACACCATCCTGGGCATGAGCCTGGCCCACGGCGGTCACCTGACCCACGGCGCCAGCGTTTCCTCCTCGGGCAAGCTGTACAACGCCATCCAGTACGGCATCGACGCCAACGGCCTGATCGACTACGACGAAGTTGAAGCGCTGGCCCTGGAGCACAAGCCGAAGATGATCGTCGCCGGCTTCTCCGCCTACTCGCAGGTTCTGGACTTCCCACGCTTCCGCGAAATCGCCGACAAGGTCGGTGCCTACCTGTTCGTCGACATGGCCCACGTGGCCGGCCTGGTTGCCGCTGGCGTGTACCCGAACCCGGTTCCGTTCGCCGACGTGGTCACCACCACCACCCACAAGACCCTGCGCGGTCCACGTGGTGGCCTGATCCTGGCCCGTGCCAACGCCGACATCGAGAAGAAGCTGAACTCCGCCGTCTTCCCGGGCGCCCAGGGCGGCCCGCTGGAGCACGTCATCGCCGCCAAGGCGATCTGCTTCAAGGAAGCCCTGCAGCCTGAGTTCAAGGCTTACCAGCAGCAAGTCGTGAAGAACGCCCAGGCCATGGCCGAAGTGTTCATCGAGCGTGGTTTCGACGTCGTTTCCGGCGGTACCCAGAACCACCTGTTCCTGCTGTCGCTGATCAAGCAGGAAATCTCCGGTAAGGACGCCGACGCCGCCCTGGGCAAGGCTTTCATCACCGTCAACAAGAACTCGGTCCCGAACGACCCACGTTCGCCGTTCGTCACCTCGGGCCTGCGTTTCGGCACCCCAGCCGTCACCACCCGTGGTTTCAAAGAGACAGAATGCCGCGAGCTGGCCGGCTGGATCTGCGACATCCTGGCCGACCTGAACAACGAAGCGGTGATCGACGCCGTGCGTGAGAAGGTCAAGGCCATCTGCAAGAAGCTGCCGGTGTACGGCAACTGATTGGCAGAAGCCTGATGTAAAAAAGCCCGGCCATGTGCCGGGCTTTTTTGTGCATCCGATGCTGGGCGATTGTCTTGTTGCGCTCTCCAGATCGAGCGCCGCCCACGCGGCGCATCGCGGATAAATCCGCTCCTACATTTCTTGCAACGTGGCCATGCCTGAAAGGCCATAGTTGTACGCCCCACCCGACCTCAAGTCCTGGGCTGACAGGGTTCGGTACGTTGTGTAGGAGCGGATTTATCCGCGATACGGCGCTCGGGTGGCTTCTGACTCACCCGTGGCTCAGCGCCTCAAACCCCGCCCGGATCTTCTCCTCCGGCAGCTCATCGGCAATGAACACCATCACGCTTTCCCGCGCTTCGCCATCCTTCCACTCAGCGTCCCAATCAAAGCCATAGAGCTTGAGCACGCCCTGGAACACCAGGCGGCGGTCCTCGCCGGCAATGTTCAGCACGCCCTTGTAACGCAGCAGCTGCTTGCCATGCGCCTCCAGCAATTCGTTCATGAAGTCGCTGAGGCGGTCGATGTCCAATGGCGTCTCGGTGCGCAATACCAGCGTCGATATGCGGTCCGGGGTGGTCGGCTTGAGCACAGGGCGCAAGGCCGGCTTGAGGCTGATGCCCAGGTCCGGGTTGAGGTTGAACCCTCGCACATCGAGCAGCTCGGCCAGGTCGATACGGCCATGTTCGACCACACGGATCGCCGCGCGGCCATTGATGCGTGCCAGACGCTCGCGCAGGGCATCGACCGCCTGCGGCTCGACCAGGTCGGTCTTGCTCAACAGCAGGCGGTCGGCAAAGCCCACCTGGGCCTGGGCGATGGCCTGGGTCAGGTGCAGTTCGGCGTGGGCCGCGTCGACCAGGGTGACGATACCGTCGAGAAGGTAACGATCACGCAGTTCTTCCTCGATAAAGAAGGTCTGCGCCACCGGCGCTGGGTCGGCAAGACCGGTGCATTCGATCACCAGGCGATCGAAGGCGATCTCGCCGGCGTCTAGTCGTTCGAGCAGCAAGTACAGGGCGCGAGTCAGGTCGCCATGGATGCTGCAGCATACGCAGCCATTGGCCAGGGTCATCACCTGCACCGGTTCGTCACCGAGCAACTGGCTGTCGATGCCGGCCTCGCTGAACTCGTTCTCGATCACGGCGATCTTCAGGCCGTGCTCGGCCTTGAGCATGTGCTTGAGCAATGTGGTTTTGCCGGCACCAAGGAAGCCGGTCAGCACGGTAACGGGAATAGGCGTTTGCACGCAGAAATCTCCTTGGGGCTGAAAATGACAGTGGGAGCCCGGTTGCCCGGGCTCCCACTGGTTCACGCGTGTCGCGGGTTCAACAGCACTTGGGCCCGGACTTGCCACCATAACGCGCTTCCTGGCGTTCGCGGAAGAATGCCTCGTAGCTCATCACCGGCTTGTCCGGGTGCTTGCTGCGCATGTGTTCGACATAGTTGTCGTAGTCGGGCATGCCGACCATCAGGCGGGCTGCCTGCCCCAGGTATTTACCCAGTCGACCCAGGTCGTTGAACATCACTGCGGTCCTCTCAAGCGTCAGGCAGGGCCTGGAACGGGGTTTCCTTGTCGGTGCGCTCCTTGCGGCCCAAGGCGGCCAGGCCGACCTTGACGGCGAAGAACAGCACGCTGAACACCACCACCAGGAACAGCACGGTCAGGCCGGCGTTGGTGTAGGCGTTGAAGATCACGTGCTGCATCTGCCCGATATCCTTGGCCGGGGCCAGTACCTGGCCGGCGTCCAGCGCGGTGCTGTACTTCTTGGCCAGGGCCAGGAAGCCCACCGCCGGGTTCGGGTCGAACAGCTTGATCAGGCCTGCGGTAGTGGTGCAGATCAACAGCCAAACAGCCGGCAGCAGGGTGACCCAGACGTAGCGTTGGCGCTTCATCTTGATCAGCACCACGGTACCCAGCATCAGGGCGATACCGGCGAGCATCTGGTTGGAGATGCCGAACAGCGGCCAGAGGGTGTTGATACCACCCAGCGGGTCGATCACGCCCTGGTACAGCAGGTAGCCCCACAACGCCACGCAACCCGCAGTACCGATCAGGTTGGCGGTCCACGACTCGGTGCGCTTCAGGGCCGGCACGAAGCTGCCCAGCAGGTCCTGCAGCATGAAGCGGCCGGCACGGGTACCGGCATCCACTGCGGTGAGGATGAACAGCGCCTCGAACAGAATGGCGAAGTGGTACCAGAACGCCATGGTGTTCTCACCCGGCAATACCTGGTGCAGGATCTGCGCGATACCCACCGCCAGGGTCGGAGCACCACCGGCACGGGCCAGGATGGTGTGTTCACCGATGTCACGGGCGGTCGCCTCGAGCTGCTCGGGGGTAATCATGAAGCCCCAGCTGCTGACCGTTTGCGCCACCGAGGCGACGTCGGCACCAACCACGGCGGCCGGGCTGTTCATGGCGAAGTACACGCCCGGCTCGATCACCGAGGCGGCGACCATGGCCATGATGGCGACGAACGACTCCATCAGCATGCCGCCGTAGCCGATGTAGCGGGCGTTGGTTTCGTTGTCCAGCAGCTTGGGCGTGGTGCCCGAGGAGATCAGCGCATGGAAGCCGGATACCGCGCCACAGGCGATGGTGATGAACAGGAACGGGAACAGGGTGCCCTTCCACACCGGCCCGGTGCCGTCGGTGAACTGCGTCAGCGCCGGCATCTTCAGCTCGGGCGCGATGATCAGGATACCGATGGCCAGGCCCACGATGGTGCCGATCTTGAGGAAGGTCGACAGGTAGTCGCGCGGTGCCAGTACCAGCCACACCGGCAGCACGGCAGCGACGAAACCGTAGCCCACGAGCATCCAGGTGATCTGCACGCCAGTGAAGGTGAACGCCGGGCCCCACACCGGATCCGCGGCGATCTGGCCCCCCAGCCAGATCGACAGCAGCAGCAGGACAACACCGACCACCGAGATCTCGCCGATTCGGCCCGGGCGGATGTAGCGCATGTAGATGCCCATGAACATCGCGATCGGGATGGTCGCCATCACCGTGAACATACCCCATGGGCTCTCGGCCAGGGCCTTGACCACGATCAGCGCCAGCACCGCGAGGATGATGATCATGATCAGGAAGCAGCCGAACAGGGCGATGGTGCCGGGGATGCGGCCCATCTCCTCACGGACCATGTCGCCCAGCGAGCGGCCGTTGCGGCGGGTGGACAGGAACAGGACCATGAAGTCCTGCACCGCGCCGGCCAGCACCACGCCGGCGATCAGCCACAACGTGCCGGGCAGGTAGCCCATTTGCGCCGCGAGCACCGGGCCCACGAGCGGGCCGGCGCCGGCGATGGCGGCGAAATGATGGCCGAAGAGGATGTGCTTGTTGGTCGGGACGTAGTCCAGGCCATCGTTGTTGAGTACTGCGGGCGTGGCCCGGCGGGGATCGAGCTGCATCACCTTGGTGGCGATGAACAGGCTGTAGTAACGGTAGGCGACCAGGTAGATGGCCACTGCCGCGACCACGATCCACAAGGCATTGATCGCCTCACCGCGACGCAGGGCAACCACACCCAGCGCGCAGGCCCCTATGACTGCCAGCGCCAGCCACGGAATGTGGCGTAGCAGGCTATTATTGTTGTTCATGGTTTACTTCCAGCTGGTGGATTGGAAAAGACCGCCCATCGAGTCTAGGGCGAGTCAATGCGCATTGCCACACTTGCTTTGGTCTAGAGCCTTTGCGGCCAGATTGCGGTACCTGATACAGCATCAGAATTAACTATAGTCAGGTTGAACTCCCGAGGGCCTTTCCCCATGAGCGATCACGACGAACGCCGCCGCTTCCAACGCATCGCCTTCGATGCCCCCGCCGAATTGCGCCAGGGTGAACGCCGCTGGCCAGTGCAACTGCTCGACCTGTCGCTCAAAGGCTTGCTGATCAAATGCCCCAAGCCCTGGGATGCCGACCTGACCCAGGATTTCGAAGCAATCATCCAGCTCAACGACAAGCAGACCCAGGTTCAGATGCAGGTCGAACTGCGCCACGAAGAACCGACCCGCCTGGGTTTCGTCTGCCTGTACATCGATATCGATTCGATGACCCATCTGCACCGTCTGGTGGAGCTGAACGTGGGTGACAGCACCGAAATGATGCGTGAGCTGCGCGAACTCATCGAAGATTGATATCTCTTAGCCTGCTAACAATCTGGCTGTGACAGCTTTCCTGTCCAGCCAGACAGCTTCTATCCCCCGCCGCACACGTTTGTACACACCCCTCTAGAACAGCTCAGTGCATGTTGGAACGCAACGTGCATCCAGGCTATGCGCACCCTGGAAGCACATTTGCCGAGGCTACGATCAAAACTTTGTATACAATTTATGTGGCAATGTTTTGTAAGACTTGTCTACAGTAGCGGCACAACAATAAACAGAGAGCCTGCTCCAATGACCACGTCCCCCAGCACGTCTCCCGCCCCGCGCCCCGAGGATGAAAACCTCGGCCTAGGCGCCAACCTGGCCTACGGGCTGCAACATGTCCTGACCATGTATGGCGGGATCGTCGCCGTGCCGTTGATCCTGGGCCAGGCTGCCGGCCTGGGCCCCGCGGAGATCGGCCTGCTGATCGCCGCCTCGCTGTTCGCGGGCGGCCTGGCGACACTGCTGCAAACCCTTGGCCTGCCGTTCTTCGGCTGCCAGCTGCCGCTGGTGCAAGGGGTGTCGTTTGCTGGCGTGGCGACCATGGGCGCCATCATCAGCAGTGAAGGCGGTGGCGGCCTGCAGGGTGTGCTGGGCGCGGTCATGGCCGCGTCGCTGATCGGCTTCCTGATCACCCCGGTGTTCTCGCGCATCACCAAGTTCTTCCCGCCCCTGGTGACCGGCATCGTCATCACCACCATCGGCCTGACCCTCATGCCCGTGGCCGCGCGCTGGGTGATGGGCGGCAACAGCGCTTCGCCCGAGTTCGGCAGCGTGGCCAACATCGGCCTGGCCGCACTGACCTTCGCCATCGTCCTGCTGCTGAGCAAGCTGGGCAACGCGACCATCTCGCGCCTGTCGATCCTGCTGGCGATGGTGGTCGGTACCCTGATCGCGTGGGCATTGGGCATGACCGACTTCAGCAAGGTCAGCGAAGGCCCGATGTTTGCCTTCCCCAGCCCGTTCCATTTCGGTATGCCGACCTTCCACATCGCCGCGATCCTGTCGATGTGCATCGTGATCATGGTGACCTTGGTGGAAACCTCGGCGGACATCCTCGCGGTCGGTGAGATCATCGACACCAAGGTCGACTCAAAACGCCTGGGCAACGGCCTGCGCGCCGACATGGCGTCGAGCATCCTGGCACCGATCTTCGGCTCCTTCACCCAGAGCGCCTTCGCCCAGAACGTCGGCCTGGTGGCCGTGACCGGCGTGAAGAGCCGCTATGTGGTGGCCACCGGTGGCGTGATCCTGGTGGTGCTGGGCCTGCTGCCGGTGATGGGCCGGGTCATCGCCGCGGTACCGACCCCGGTGCTGGGCGGCGCCGGCATCGTGCTGTTCGGCACCGTGGCCGCCAGTGGCATCCGCACCCTGTCCAAGGTCAGCTACAAGAACAACGTCAACCTGATCATCGTCGCCGCCTCGCTGGGCTTCGGCATGATCCCGATCGCGGCGCCGACCTTCTACCACAACTTCCCCAACTGGTTCGAAACCATCTTCCACTCGGGCATCAGCTCCGCAGCGATCATGGCCATCCTGCTGAACCTGATCTTCAACCACTTCACCACCGGCAACTCGGACCAGCAGTCGGTGTTCGCCGCCGCCTACGAGCGCACCATCAACTACGCGGACATTTCCGCGCTGCGTGATGGCGACTATTTCAAGGATGGCAAGCTGTTCGACGCCGATGGCAACGAAGTCCCGGTGATGGAAATAAACAGCGAAGGGGAGCCGGTCCGGCGCCGGGAAACGGCTGCCGAACACTGAACAGGCGACCAACGAAAAGCCCCGGCATATGCCGGGGCTTTTACTTTAAAGGTGGCCAAGTCCCTTTGGCCGACGGGACATCCCTTACTCGGCTTTCAGGCCATCAGCCGACACGGCCTGCACGCCTTTGATCTTCTTGGCGATGGCAACCGCCATGTCTTTCTGGGCATCGGTGATGGCCACGTCCGAGGACAGCGACACGACGCCTTTGTTGGTTTCGACCTTGATGTCACTGCCTGGCACGCCTTTCTCGGTCATCAGGTCAGCTTTCACCTTGGTGGTGATCCAGGTATCGGAGGTAGCCTCCTTGGCTTTGGTCACCTCACCGGCCGCCAGCGTCATCGGGGCCTGGGTGGACTGTTGGGCGAACGCCGCATTAGCCAGGGTCAGGGTCAGAGCGGTAGCAGTAGCGGCAGCAATGGCGAACTTCTTCATGTGGGTCACTCCTGTTTTTTGAAAGGTCTGCGCCGTGGATCCTGGCGACAGGTATGAAGGTAGGTGCATGTGCTGTGCCAGCTTCGGATTTTTATAAAATACATTAAAAATCAATAATTTATGAAATCAATCCTGCCTGCAGGATCGTGCAATCTGCAATGCGGCTGAAAAAATGATGTGCAAGATGCATGTTCGCTGACAGGTTTCGGAACCTTCTGTAGGAGCGGCTTTAGCCGCGATGCAAGCACCACGGTGCCTGGCACCCGCTTCGCGGGTGATCGCGGCTGAAGCCGCTCCTACACAGGTCGGATCAGATCAATCATCCAGGCAACAAAAAAGGGCCCCGAAGGGCCCTTTCCTGTTACGCGTCAGACGCTCAGACGCCCGATGCCTTGGCAGCGGCAACGTCCTTGATCGACAGCTTGATACGGCCGCGGTTGTCCACGTCCAGTACCAGTACTTCGACTTCCTGACCTTCCTTCAGCACGTCGGTGACTTTCTCGACGCGAGCATCGCTCAGCATGGAGATGTGCACCAGGCCGTCCTTGCCAGGCAGGATGTTGACGAAGGCGCCGAAGTCGACGATACGCTCGACCTTGCCGACGTAGATCTTGCCGATCTCGGCCTCGGCGGTGATGCCCAGGATGCGCTGCTTGGCAGCGTCCGCGGCTTCCTTGGTCTCGCCGAAGATCTTGATCGAACCGTCGTCTTCGATGTCGATCGAGGCCTTGGTCTCTTCGCAGATGGCGCGGATGGTGGCGCCGCCTTTACCGATGACGTCACGGATCTTGTCGGTGTCGATCTTCATCGCGATCATGGTCGGGGCGTTGGCCGACAGCTCGGTACGCGACTCACCAATGATCTGGTTCATCTGGCCGAGGATGTTCAGGCGCGCTTCCAGGGCCTGGCCCAGGGCGATTTCCATGATCTCTTCGGTGATGCCGTTGATCTTGATGTCCATCTGCAGCGCGGTGACGCCCTTGGCGGTACCGGCTACCTTGAAGTCCATGTCGCCCAGGTGGTCTTCGTCACCCAGGATGTCGGTCAGGACGGCAAACTTCTCGCCTTCCTTGACCAGGCCCATGGCGATACCGGCAACCGGTGCTTTCATCGGTACACCGGCGTCCATCAGGGCCAGCGAAGCACCGCAGACCGAAGCCATGGAGCTGGAGCCGTTGGACTCGGTGATTTCCGATACCACACGGATGGTGTACGGGAACACGTCGGCGGCCGGCAGCATGGCCTGGACCGAACGACGGGCCAGACGGCCGTGGCCGATTTCGCGACGGCCGGCACCGCCCATGCGGCCACACTCGCCCACCGAGAACGGCGGGAAGTTGTAGTGCAGCATGAAGGGGTCTTTCTTCTCGCCTTCGAGGGTGTCCAGCAGCTGGGCGTCACGGGCGGTACCCAGGGTCGCGACGACCAGGGCCTGAGTTTCGCCACGGGTGAACAGGGCCGAGCCGTGGGTCTTTGGCAGAACGCCGACTTCGATGTTCAGCGGGCGCACGGTCTTGGTGTCGCGGCCGTCGATACGTGGCTTGCCGTTGACGATGTTTTCGCGAACGGTGCGGTATTCGATCTCGCCGAAGATGTCTTTGACTTCACCGGCCGATGGCTGGCCTTCTTCACCGGAGAACTTGGCAACGGCCTGGTCGCGCAGCTCGCCCAGGCGCGCATAGCGGTCGGCCTTGACGGTGATGGTGTAACCCTGGGAGACCGCCTCGCCGAATTCGGCGCGGATGGCGTCGAACAGTGCGGAGTTCTTATCGGCAGGTTTCCAGTCCCAGGTCGGCTTGGCGGCTTCGGCAGCCAGCTCTTTGACCGCTTTGATCACGGCCTGGAATTCGTCGTGGGCGAACAGCACGGCGCCCAGCATCTGGTCTTCGGTCAGCTCTTGGGCTTCCGACTCAACCATCAGTACAGCGTCCGAGGTACCGGCAACGACCATGTCCAGGCTCGAGGCTGCCAGTTGCTCGTAGGTCGGGTTCAGCAGGTAGCCGGTGCTTTCGTGGAAGGCAACGCGGGCGGCGCCGATCGGGCCTTCGAACGGGATGCCCGAGATGGCCAGGGCAGCCGAGGTACCGATCATCGCGGCGATGTCCGGGTCGGTCTTCTTGCTGGTCGAAACCACGGTGCAGACGACCTGGACTTCATTCATGAAGCCTTCTGGGAACAGCGGGCGGATCGGACGGTCGATCAGGCGCGAGGTCAGGGTTTCTTTTTCCGAAGGACGGCCTTCACGCTTGAAGAAACCACCTGGGATCTTGCCGGCGGCGTAGGTCTTTTCCTGGTAGTGCACGGACAGCGGGAAGAAGCCCTTGCCCGGGTCGGCTTGCTTGGCACCGACCACGGTCACCAGCACGGTGACGTCGTTGTCGACGGTGACCAGCACAGCGCCGGTGGCCTGACGGGCAATGCGGCCCGTTTCGAGCGTAACGGTCGATTGACCGAACTGGAATGTCTTGATTACCGGGTTCACGGTTTCCTACCTTTTTCAGTGGCTCTTGGGGGAACTGGTTCTTGCGAATTCTTGGGCAGAACGGGGAGTCGGCCCCATTGACCGTCCAGATACAACACGAGGCTGGGAGCCTGGCGCCGGGCGGAAAAACCGCACGGCGAACCAGGCTGCCAACCTCGCAGATCGCGTAGTGTGCCCAACGGCAACGCTGACAGGCAGCGTTGCCGAAGAATGCGACACACCATGCAACACCACTGGCCAGGCCGCTATTAGCGACGCAGGCCCAGGCGACCGATCAGGGCGCTGTAACGAGTGGTGTCCTTGCCCTTCAGGTAGTCCAGCAGCTTACGACGCTGGTTGACCATACGGATCAGACCACGACGGGAGTGGTGGTCTTTTTCGTTGGCCTTGAAGTGGCCTTGCAGCTTGTTGATGTTGGCGGTCAGCAGAGCAACCTGCACTTCCGGGCTACCGGTATCGCCGGCGGCTTGCTGGTATTCGGCAACGATCTGAGCTTTTTCTTCAACGCTGAGGGCCATGAGGCTTCTCCTGATAAACGGATCCCGCAAGCGGGGTCCAATAGGCCAGGGACAAATCCCTGTATTAATAAAGAAGGTGTGACCGCGCCTACTAACAGCCACCCTTGATGCCGCGGGCTCCGGCCGAAGCCTCGCCCCACGGTTTCGGTCATTCCGACCGAATCAGCCGACGTGGCGCAATGCGCCCGTCTTCGCTCACTTCACCGATACCGATGAAGCGACCATTGTGATCCTGTACGCGGACCATGCCAAACTGCGGCGCGTCCGGCGCGCGTACCGCCTGGCCATGCAGCCAGTAGAACGCACTGTGCTCGGACAACAGCACCAGCGGCCAGTCCTGCAGCCCGCTGTCGGACGGCATCAGGAAGCGGTCGAGCGCTTCGTTGCCACCCTCTGCGTGGGCCTGTTCGAGTTCCTCGAGCGTCACGGTCTGTGCCAGCGCGAAGGGGCCGGCCTGGGTACGACGCAGTTCGGCGACGTAGGCTCCGCAGCCCAGCGCCTCACCGATATCCTCGACCAGCGTGCGGATATAGGTGCCTTTGCTGCATCCAACCGACAGCCGCGCACGGGTGCCTTCGCACTCGAGCAACTCCAAGCGGCCAATAGTAACAGAACGCGCCTCGCGCTCCACTACCTCTCCTGCACGCGCCAGCTTGTACAACGGCTGGCCATCACGCTTGAGGGCCGAGTACATCGGCGGTACCTGCAGGATGTCGCCCCGGAAACGCGGGATCACAGCCTCGATATCGGCGCGACCAACGGTCACCTCGCGGGTCTGCAGGACTTCGCCTTCGGCGTCCGCGGTGCTGGTGGTCTGCCCCATCTGCATGACCGTCTCGTAGCCCTTGTCGGAATCGAGCAGGTACTGGGAGAACTTGGTCGCCTCGCCAAAGCACAGCGGCAGCACGCCGGTGGCCAGCGGATCGAGGCTGCCGGTGTGGCCGGCCTTTTCCGCATTGAGCAACCAGCGAACTTTCTGCAAGGCAGCGTTGGAGGTGAACCCCAACGGCTTGTCGAGCAGGATGATGCCGCTGACGTTGCGGCGGATACGTTTGACCTGGGCCACCGCTTACTCCTTGGTGTCCGGCTCGCCGGCATCCTGGTGCAGGCGGTCTTCGGCCACCGCACGTTCGATCAGCGCCGACAGATGGACACCACGGCTGACGCTTTCATCGAAGTGGAAGTGCAGTTGCGGCACGCTGCGCAGTTGCATGACGCGACCCAGGTGCAGGCGCAGGAAGCTCGCGGCACTGGTCAGGGCCTTGAGCGTCTGCGGCACGGCGTCGGTGCCATCCTGGCCCATCACGGTGATGAACACCTTGGCGTGGCCCAGGTCACGGCTGACGTCGACGGCGGTGATGGTCACCAGGCCGACGCGCGGATCTTTGACTTCACGGCGGATCAGTTCGGCCAGCTCGCGCTGCATCTGATCACCGATGCGTTGGGTACGGCTATATTCTTTTGCCATTCTTGCTACCTGTAACGTAAAGCGGCAAACGCCCGGTCAGGCTGAAGCCTGACCGGGCGCTACCTTGTGAGGCGCCGCCAACCGCCTTGCGACGGGGCCTGCGCCATGCTCGCCCCTTACAGGGTACGAGCCACCTGGACTTTCTCGAAGACTTCGATCTTGTCGCCGACCTTGACGTCGTTGTAGCTCTTGACGCCAATACCGCACTCCATGCCGTTACGCACTTCGGAGGCGTCGTCCTTGAAGCGACGCAGCGATTCCAACTCGCCTTCGAAGATCACCACGTCCTCGCGCAGTACGCGGATCGGACGGTTGCGGTACACGGTACCCTCGATGACCATACAGCCGGCGATGGCGCCGAACTTCGGCGAACGGAACACGTCACGCACTTCGGCGACACCCAGGATGTTCTCGCGAACATCGCTGCCGAGCATGCCGGTCAACGCTTTCTTGACGTCTTCGATGATGTCGTAGATCACGTTGTAGTAACGCATGTCCAGACCTTCCTGCTCGACGATCTTGCGCGCGCCGGCATCGGCACGCACGTTGAAGCCGAACAGGACAGCGTTCGAAGCCAGTGCCAGGTTGGCGTCGCTTTCGGTGATACCACCGACACCGCCACCGATCACGCGCACCTGAACTTCGTCGTTGCCCAGGCTGCTGAGCGAACCCTGCAGCGCTTCGAGCGAACCACGCACATCGGTCTTGAGGACGATGTTGAGGGTCTTCTTCTCTTCCTGACCCATGGTCTCGAAGATGTTTTCCAGCTTGCCGGCGTGAGCACGGGCCAGCTTGACCTCGCGGTACTTGCCTTGACGGAACAGGGCAACTTCGCGGGCCTTCTTCTCGTCGGCGACCACGGACATCTCGTCACCCGCATCCGGGGTGCCGTCCAGGCCGAGGATCTCGACCGGGATCGACGGGCCGGCTTCCTTCACAGGCTTGCCGTTCTCGTCGAGCATGGCACGCACGCGGCCATAGTTGGAGCCGACCAGGACCATGTCGCCCTGACGCAGGGTACCGTCCTGAACCAGGATGGTAGCCACCGGGCCGCGGCCCTTGTCCAGGCGCGACTCGACCACGACACCACGACCAGGTGCGGTCGGGGTGGCCTTGAGCTCGAGGATCTCGGCCTGCAGCAGGACGGCTTCGAGCAGCTCGTCGACACCGGTACCCATCTTCGCCGAGACCTTGACGAACGGCGTGTCACCACCCCAGTCCTCGGAGGTCACGCCCTCGACGGCCAGCTCGTTGCGGATGCGATCGAGGTCGGCACCCGGCTTGTCGATCTTGTTCACCGCGACAACCAGCGGAACGCCAGCGGCTTTCGCATGCTGGACGGCTTCGCGGGTCTGCGGCATCACGCCGTCGTCCGCCGCCACCACCAGGATGACGATGTCGGTCGCCTTGGCACCACGGGCACGCATCTGAGTGAACGCTGCGTGGCCAGGGGTATCGAGGAAGGTGACCATGCCGCGGTCGGTTTCCACGTGGTAGGCGCCGATGTGCTGGGTGATACCACCGGCCTCGCCAGCGGCAACCTTGGCACGACGGATGTAGTCGAGCAGCGAGGTCTTACCGTGGTCGACGTGACCCATGACGGTCACGACCGGTGCGCGGGACTCGCTCTCACCTTCGAACTTCAGCGATTCGGCCAGGGAGTCTTCCAGGGCGGTGTCGCTGACCAGGGTGACCTTGTGGCCCAGCTCTTCGGCGACCAGCTGAGCGGTTTCCTGGTCGAGCACCTGGTTGATGGTGACCGGAGTACCCAGCTTGAACATGAACTTGACGACTTCAGCGCCCTTGACCGACATCTGCTGTGCCAGGTCCGAAACGGTGATGGTCTCGCCGATGGTCACGTCACGGATGACCGGACCGGTCGGGTTCTGGAAGCCGTGCTGGTTGCGTTTCTTCGGCTTGCCCTTGCCACCGCGACCGCGACGGAAACCATCGCTCTCTTCGTCGGTGGTGCGTGGCGCGGCGCGTGGAGTCGGAGCCTTTTCCTTCTCCTTGACCTTGACCTTGATGGACACGCGTGGCGCTTCGCCACGGCGTTCACCGGCAACACCACCGCCACGACGATCATCGTCACGGGTACGGCTTTCATTGCGGCGAGCTTCGTCCTTCTTGCGCTCGGCGGCACGGGCGGCGGCATCTTCGGACACCGGCGCGTCAGGCACTGCCGGAGCAGCAGGCGCGGCGGCAGCCGGAGCTGGCTCAGCCTTGGCCACAGGGGCGGCGGCAGGCGCTTGCGCTGCCTGGCGACGAGCCTGTTCTTCGTTACGCTGGCGAGCGTCGGCGTCAGCCTTCTCGCGCGCGGCGTTCTCAGCGGCGCGGCGCTCTTCCTGCTCGCGCTTCTGCTCGGCCTGGATCTCTTCCGGGCTGCGCTGCACGAACACTTTCTTCTTGCGTACTTCTACGCTGATGCTTTTGCTACCGGCGACACGCAGAGTGCTGGTGGTCTTGCGCTGCAAGGTGATCTTGCGCGGCTCTTCCGCCTTGCTCTTGTGGCTGCTCTTCAAATGAGTCAGCAGGGTCTGCTTCTCATTGTCGGTCACTACCTGACCGGCGTCGGTGTGCGGCAGACCTGCCTCACGCATCTGCTGCAGCAGGCGCTCTACCGGTGCCTCGACCTCTTGGGCCAGTTCTTTCACCGTGACTTGCGTCATGCACTTCTCTCCTCAGGCCGCGCCTAATTACTCGAACCAGTGGGCTCGGGCGGCCATGATCAACTTGCCGGCACGCTCTTCGTCGATGCCGTCGATGTCGAGCAGATCGTCAATCGACTGCTCGGCCAGGTCTTCGCGGTTAACCACGCCGCGCACCGCCAGTTCGGCCGCCAGGTCCTTGTCCATGCCCTCGAGGGAGAGCAGGTCGTCGGCCGGATGGGCGTCTGCCAGTTTTTCTTCGGTAGCGATGGCCTTGGTCAACAAACGGTCCTTGGCACGAGCACGCAGCTCGTTGACGATGTCCTCGTCAAAGCCATCGATGTTGAGCATTTCTTCCAACGGTACGTAGGCAATTTCTTCGAGGCTGGTGAAGCCTTCGTCGACCAGCACTTGTGCCAGCTCTTCGTCGACTTCCAGTTCATCGATGAAATTACGCAGGATGTCGCCGGTTTCCGCTTGTTGCTTGGCCTGGATGTCCTTCTCGGTCATCACGTTCAGGGTCCAGGCAGTCAGCTGGCTGGCCAGACGGACGTTCTGGCCGCCACGTCCGATGGCCTGGGCCAGGTTATCCTCGGCTACCGCGATATCCATCGCATGGGCGTCCTCATCAACGATGATCGCAGCAACCTCTGCTGGCGACATGGCGTTGATGACGAACTGCGCCGGGTTCTCGTCCCACAGGACGATATCCACACGCTCGCCACCCAGCTCGCCGGATACGGCCTGGACGCGCGAACCACGCATGCCGATGCAGGCGCCTTGCGGGTCGATGCGCTTGTCCTTGGAGCGGACGGCGATCTTGGCACGCGATCCCGGATCACGGGAGGCGGCCATGACTTCGATGAGGCCTTCGGCGATTTCCGGCACTTCGATACGGAACAGCTCGATCAGCATCTGCGGCGCGGTGCGCGACAGGACCAGCTGCGGGCCGCGGTTCTCGGTGCGGATTTCCTTGAGCAGCGCGCGCAGGCGCACGCCGACCCGGAAGGTCTCACGGGGAATGATGTCTTCGCGCGCCAGCAGCGCCTCGGCGTTGTTGCCCAGGTCGACGATGACGTTGTCGCGGGTGACCTTCTTCACGGTACCGGAGATGATCTCGCCCACGCGCTCGCGGTAGGCGTCGACCACTTGGGCGCGCTCGGCCTCGCGGACCTTCTGCACGATGACCTGCTTGGCGGTCTGAGCGGCGATACGACCGAACTCGATCGACTCGATCTTCTCTTCGATCACGTCACCGATCTTGGCGTCCGGGTGCGTGTCCTGGATCTTGCTCAGCCAGGTCTCGATGGCCGGATCGTCCAGGTCGTTCTCGTCGACCACGGTCCAGCGACGGAACGTCTCGTAGCTACCGGTGTGGCGGTTGATTTCCACACGCAGGTCGACTTCGTCCTCAAAACGTTTTTTGGTTGCAGTGGCCAGGGCCACTTCCAGCGCTTCGAAAATGACGCCGGGTGGTACACCCTTTTCGTTGGATACCGATTCAACAACCAGCAGTACTTCTTTGCTCATCGTACGCCTCGCCTTGCGCAAGCCATTGGCCCCGGAAAGTCCTTCCGGGCCCGGCACGTCTCAGTCAAAACTGGGAATAATATTGGCCTTGTCGATCGAGTCGATCGGCAACAGGAACTCGTGATTGTCCACCTGGACCACCACATCCTGCTCCTCCACACCACGGAGAAGGCCCTGGAAGTTACGACGACCTTCGAAGGGCGTACGCAGCTTGATCTTCACCTGCTCGCCGGCATGCGAAGCAAACTGTTCAAGGGTGAACAGCGGGCGGTCCATGCCTGGAGAGGACACCTCGAGGGTATATTCAGAGCTGATCGGATCTTCCACATCGAGGATGGCGCTGGCCTGACGGCTGACAGCTTCGCAGTCGTCCACCAGGATGCCGCCTTCCTTGTCGATGTAGATACGCAGTACCGAATGTTTGCCCTGGGAGACGTATTCGATCCCCCAGCATTGGTAGCCCAGACCCTCGACAACCGGGGCCAACAAGGCCTGCAACTGTTCTAGCTTGCTCGACACCTGAACCCCCTCGTGCATGCTGTGCAAATAAAAAATGGGCGAAGCGCCCATCCCTGAAAGCGCCGTCGGACAACGGCGCCGAAAACTGTTCGGCTAGCAAAAAGCCCCTGAAAAGGGGCTCTGCTGAAGCTGGTTGCGGGGGCTGGATTTGAACCAACGACCTTCGGGTTATGAGCCCGACGAGCTACCAAGCTGCTCCACCCCGCGACAAAGCTGGGGCGAAAGTATAAGACTGAACCCTTTGCTGGGTCAATCCGACCTCCACCTGCAAGAAAGCCCGCTCAAAGCGGGCTTTCATGCTTCAATTGGTACCGAGAAGGGGACTCGAACCCCTACACCCTATGGGCACAACCACCTCAAGGTTGCGTGTCTACCAATTCCACCACCTCGGCAATACTACTTCTTGAAACCCGTTACTGCTGCTCTTTCGCTGGAGGAGGTACGTCACCAGAGTTGGTGGTTTCGCTCTTCTGCTGCTGGAGCACCGGTACATCATCATTGACTGCCGGCTTTTGCTCTTTGACTTCCAGCACTGCTGGATCTGGCAGACCAGCTTGAGTCAGCTGGTGAGCTTGCTGCTTGGCGAAGTATCCTAACCCAAGAGCAGTCAAAAAGAAAGTGGCAGCAAGTATAGCAGTAACTTTACTCAAAAAGGTAGCGGAACCTTGGCTTCCGAACACAGTATTTGAAGCACCTGCGCCGAAAGATGCACCTGCTTCCGCACCTTTACCCTGTTGCAGCAACACCATTACAACCAGTGCCAACGCTGCCAACAGATGAAAAACAACTACGACTGTTTCCAGCATTTGTTCAGTTTCCTGCGGCGCGACAAATTGCACCGAATTCGTCTGCGTTCAGGGACGCTCCACCAATGAGCCCCCCATCGATATCCGGCATGCCGAACAGTTCAGCCGCATTGGCCGCCTTCACGCTGCCGCCGTAGAGAAGTTGCACATTAGCTGCAACTTCGGCGTCCATCGCCGCCAACTGCTTGCGGATGGCTGCATGCACATCCTGGGCTTGCTGTGGCGAGGCCGTCAAACCAGTACCGATGGCCCAAACAGGCTCATAGGCAATTACTGCATTGGCAAAAGCTTTGATACCGAACGCGTCGATAACACTGCTTAGTTGACGCCCTACAACTTTGAGCGTCTCGCCTGCCTCGCGCTCTGCGAGAGTTTCCCCTATACAGAGCACCGGCGTCAAACCACTTTTCTGAGCCGCTGCAAACTTCTGATTCAGCACTTCGTCGCTTTCACCAATAATCTGGCGACGCTCGGAGTGCCCGACCAGAACATACTTGCAACCGACTTCAGCCAACTGACTCGGAGCAACTTCACCGGTCAGCGCGCCTTGTTCAGGCTGTACAGCAGAATTCTGTGCGCCTACGTTGATTCCCTTGCCTTCCAGGCCATCAATCACCTGAGTGACAAACAGCGAAGGCGGAAACACCGCGACTTCCACACCGCTGGGCAAGGACATATTGCCCAAGCCCTGAGTCAGCTCTACGACGCTGGCGCGGGTACCGTGCATCTTCCAGTTACCAGCTACCATGGGGCGACGCATGCTTTACCTCGTCGGTCAAAGTGGGCGCAGATCTTACCCAACCCGATCTGCGCTGGCAAGCCTATTTCAGGCACAAACTTCAGCAACGAGTTTTGCCAGGGCTTCGGCATGGCCACGCACCTGGTTTTCGTCGTCGCCTTCGACCATCACACGCACCAGCGGCTCGGTGCCGGACTTGCGCAGCAGCACACGCCCACGCCCAGCCATGGCCTCGGTCGCCTTGTCGCTCGCCTCTTTCACCAACGGGTTTTGCAATGGGTCGCTCTTGCCCGCTTCGAAGCGCACGTTGATCAATACCTGCGGGCACTTGCGCACGCCCTGACGCGCCTGGGCAAGGGTCTCGCCTTTGCGCTTGAGGGCCATCAGCACCTGCAGCGCGGCAATGATCGCATCGCCGGTCGTGGTGTGGTTGCAGCACACGACATGCCCGGAGTTCTCGCCCCCCAGCAGCCATTCGCGCTCAAGCAGCTCGGCCATGACATAACGGTCGCCGACCTTGGCCCGCACGAACGGGATGTCCAGCTCCTTGAAGGCCAACTCCAGGCCGAGGTTGCTCATGAGCGTGCCGACCACGCCGCCCTGCAGCTTGTTGCGGTCATGCAGGTCGCGGCCAATGATGTACAGCAACTCGTCACCGTCGACGATGGCGCCAGTATGGTCGACCATCAGCACCCGGTCACCGTCGCCGTCGAAGGCGATACCCAGGTCGGCATGCCCCACCAGCACCGCAGCCTGCAACGACTCGATGTGGGTCGAACCGCAGTTCTCATTGATGTTCAGGCCATCAGGCGATGCGTGCAGCACCGTCACCTCGGCACCCAGCTCACGGAACACACTCGGCGCGACCTTGTAGGTGGCGCCATGGGCGCAATCCACGACGATCTTGAGCCCTTCGAAGTTGGTGCTGCTAGGTACGCTGCTCTTGCAGAACTCGATGTAGCGACCTGCGGCGTCATTGATCCGCGACACCTTGCCCAGCTTGCCGGACTCGACGACCGTCATCGGCTGATCAAGCAGCTCCTCGATCATCAGTTCGACTTCATCGGGCAGCTTGGTGCCACTACCGGAGAAGAACTTGATGCCGTTGTCGTCGTGAGGGTTGTGCGAGGCACTGATGACGATACCGGCTTCGGCATGGAAGGTGCGGGTCAGGTAGGCGATAGCCGGCGTTGGCATCGGCCCGAGCAGCATGACATCGGCACCGGCCGCGGACAGCCCGGCCTCGAGCGCGGACTCGAACATGTAACCGGAAATTCGGGTGTCCTTGCCCACCAGCACACGGCAGTGGCCTTGCTTGCGGAAGGCCATGCCCGCCGCCCAACCCAGTTTCAGCATGAAGTCCGGGGTGATCGGGAACTGGCCAACACGGCCACGGATACCATCGGTACCAAAGTATTTTCTGCTCATGGGAACTCCAATGTTCTTATTCGGCGCCCTGCACGGCGGCGATCATACGCACCACATCGACGGTTTCAGCCACATCATGCACACGCAGGATGCTCGCGCCCTTGGTCATCGCCAAGGCCGCCAGCGCAAGGCTGCCGTAAAGCCGCTCGCCCACTGGCCGATCCAGCGTGAGGCCGATCATGCTCTTGCGCGACACCCCCACCAATAGCGGGCGCCCGAGGCGGTAAAGCGCCTCCATGTGCTTGAACAGACTGAGGTTGTGCTCAAGCGTCTTGGCAAACCCGAAACCCGGGTCGAGGATGATGCGTTCAGCGCCGATGCCAGCCGCCGCGCAGGCGGCCATGCGCTGCTCGAGGTAGCGCCCCACATCGGCGGTCACGTTTTCGTAATGCGGGTTGTCCTGCATGTTACCCGGCTCCCCGCGCATATGCATCAGGCAAACGGGCAGGCCGGTGTCAGCCGCGGCGTCAAGGGCACCGTCACGCTCCAGCGCACGCACATCATTGATCAAGCCGGCGCCGAGGCGGGCCGATTCGCGCATGACCGAAGGAGTCGAGGTGTCGACGGAAATGATCACGTCCAGCCGGTTGCTGATGGCCTCGACAATGGGCGCGACACGCTCCAGTTCTTCAACGGGTGACACCGCCCGCGCACCAGGGCGCGTGGACTCACCACCAACATCGATCAGTGTCGCACCCGCTGCCACCATCGCCTCGGCATGGCGCAACGCTTCGTCGCGCTGACTGAAGCGCCCGCCGTCGGAGAAGGAATCAGGGGTGATGTTGAGGATACCCATGACATGGGTACGGGCCAAATCAAGAACCCGGTTGCCGCAAGGCAACCGGGTCGGGTACTGCTTAGAGGTCATAGATGCCCTTAGTGTTGAGCCGCTGGACCGCCGATTGGCGACTCCGGACGATCACCTTGGGAGGCTTGATTGCCAGAAGTGCCGGCATCATTGTCCCAGTCACGTGGCTCACGTGGCGTGCGACCGGCCATGATGTCGTCGATCTGGTCGGCATCGATGGTTTCGTACTTCATCAAGGCCTCGGCCATTGCATCGAGCTTGTCGCGGTTTTCCGTCAGGATCTGCTTGGCCGTCGCATAGCACTGGTCGATGATGCTGCGCACTTCCGAGTCGATCAGCTTGGCGGTCTCTCCCGAGACACTGGCATGCTGGCTGCCCGCGCTGCGACCAAGGAATACCTCGCCCTCTTCTTCAGCGTACATCAGCGGGCCAAGCTTCTCGGACAGGCCCCACTTGGTGACCATGTTCCGGGCGATCTGGCTGGCACGCATGATGTCGTTGGAGGCACCGGTGGTCACACCGTCGAAGCCCAGGGTCATCTCTTCGGCAATACGACCACCATACAGCGAGCAAATCTGGCTGATCAGCGCACGCTTGGAGAGGCTGTAGCGATCTTCTTCGGGCAGGAACATGGTCACACCCAGGGCACGGCCACGCGGGATGATCGAGACCTTGTACACCGGGTCATGCTCGGGCACCACACGACCAACGATGGCGTGACCTGCTTCGTGGTAGGCGGTGTTCTGCTTCTCTTTCTCGGACATGACCATGGTCTTGCGCTCGGCGCCCATCATGATCTTGTCCTTGGCCAGCTCGAACTCCTTCATTTCCACCAGGCGCTTGCTGGCACGGGCGGCGAACAGCGACGCCTCGTTGACCAGGTTGGCCAGGTCGGCACCAGAGAAGCCAGGCGTACCACGGGCAATGACCGCCGCATTGACGTTCTCGCCAACCGGCACCTTGCGCATGTGCACCTTGAGAATCTGCTCGCGACCGCGAATGTCCGGCAGGCCGACCACCACCTGGCGGTCGAAGCGACCAGGACGCAGCAGCGCCGGGTCGAGCACGTCGGGACGGTTGGTGGCGGCGATGACGATGATGCCATCGTTCATCTCGAAGCCATCCATCTCGACCAGCAACTGGTTCAGGGTCTGCTCGCGCTCGTCGTGACCGCCACCCATGCCGGCGCCACGGTGACGACCGACGGCATCGATCTCGTCGATGAAGATGATGCAAGGGGCGTGTTTCTTGGCCTGCTCGAACATGTCACGGACACGGCTGGCGCCGACACCCACGAACATTTCGACAAAGTCGGAACCGGAAATGGTGAAGAACGGCACCTTGGCTTCACCGGCAATGGCTTTGGCCAACAAGGTTTTACCGGTACCGGGCGGGCCGACCATCAGCACGCCGCGTGGGATGCGGCCACCCAGGCGCTGGAACTTGCCTGGGTCGCGCAGGAACTCGACCAGCTCGCCGACTTCTTCCTTGGCTTCGTCGCAACCAGCGACGTCGGCCAGGGTAGTCTTGACCTGGTCTTCGGACAGCAGGCGCGCCTTGCTCTTGCCGAAGCTCATCGGGCCGCCCTTGCCGCCGGCACCGCCTTGCATCTGGCGCATGAAGAACATGAACACGGCGATGATCACGAGGATCGGGAAGCTGGCCACCAGCAGTTGAGTCCAGATGCTCTGCTGCTCAGGCTGCTTGCCCTCGACGGTAACGTGGTTGTCGACCAGGTCGCCGATCAGGCCATTGTCGGTGATGGCCGGGCGGACGGTCTTGAAGTTGTCGCCGTCGGTGCGCTTGCCGGTAATGATGTAGCCGTCGACGGTCACGCGCTCGACCTTGCCATCCTTGACCTGCTGGATGAAGTCGGAATAGTTGAGGGTCTGCGGCTCGTTAGGGCTGGAGAAGTTGTTCATCACCGTCACCAGGACGGCGGCGATGATCAACCAGAGGATCAGATTCTTTGCCATGTCGTTCAATTCGCTACCCTCTGAGGCCGGCGCACGACGCAGCCGTGCCTCGCATGATATTCATCGCCCTAACTTACTACATTACCCACGCATCCGCAGGCACCGTCTGTAACCCTTTGTGAAAGCTAGACTACACGAAGTTCGGACGATCCAGACGGGGTGACCGATTGGTTTTAACTATCGGAGCCCCCGCATAACGCCGCTCACGCGCCTTTGAAACCCTTGCCCAACAGATACTGCTCACGGGAACGGTCCCGCGAGGACGACGGCTTGCGCATCTGCACCTTGTCGAACTTGCTGCGCACGTCCTTCAGGTACATGTCGAAGCCTTCGCCCTGGAAAATCTTGATCAGGAAATCCCCGCCAGGCTTGAGCACGCGGGTTGCCAGATCCAGGGCCAGCTCACAGAGGAACATGGCGCGCGGCATGTCCACCGCGGGCGTACCACTCATATTGGGGGCCATGTCGGAAATCACAAGGTCTACATGCGAATCACCGACCGCCTGCAGGATCTGCTGGAGCACTTCGTCCTGGGTGAAGTCGCCCTGGATGAAGGTCACATCGGGAATCGAGTCCATCTCGAGGATGTCCGAGGCGATCAGCCGGCCCTGGCCGCCGATCAGACGACTGGTCACCTGCGACCAGCCTCCCGGCGCGGCGCCGAGGTCGATCACGCTCATGCCGGGGCGGATCAGGCGGTCTTTTTCCTGAATCTCCAGCAGCTTGTAGCTCGCGCGCGAGCGGTAGCCATCCTTCTGCGCCTGCTTGACGAAAGGATCGTTGAAATGTTCTCGCAGCCAGTTTGCGCTGCTTTTGGAACGTTGTACCACGGGGCACCTCGATGATATGCGTCGTGATTGACTGGGCGGAGCCGGTGGCCCTCGGGTAAAATGCCGGTCAATTTTACAGAATCAGACGGAAAGGGTCAGATTATGCCGCTCAATAACGAGCAGAAGAAGCAATACAAGTCCATTGGTCATGACCTGAAGCCGGTCCTGATCGTTGCTGGCAACGGTTTGAATGAAGGCGTGATCGCCGAACTGGAACGCGCCCTGGTCGACCACGAGCTGATCAAGGTCGAGATTCGTTCGGAAGATCGCGAAGAACGCGCCGAGACCATCGCCGAACTGTGCAAGGCCGGCCGCGCCGAGCTGGTGCAGACCATCGGCAAGAAAGCGCTGATCTACCGCAAGAACCCGCAGCCGAACAAGCAGCTGTCCAACATCCACCGTTACAAGTAACGGTAGCAGGGCTGCTGCGCAGCCCATCGCGACACAAGGCCGCTCCCACAGGGATTGCTCCGACCTACGGCGCAATCCCTGTGGGAGCGGCCTTGTGTCGCGAAAGGGCCGCAAAGCGGCCCCAGCGATCTTGAGCCGTTTACCGGCGCGCCCTGACCGGGACCGGCTGGGCCACCAGCACGATGCCGGAAAAGCCCAGCACCAGGAAACAGAACATCTGCCAACGCTCGCCCACGGAGATCCCGTAGCGCAACGTGTAGTAGCTGACGCAGGCACCAAAGCCGAGCAGCAGCATCTGGCCGCGGAACTGCCGCCACCAGGCCGCCAGGCCGTCCACCCTCGCCAGCACCGCCAGCTGGGTCAACAGCCCGAGCATGGCCACGCCAATCAACCAGCGGTCGATCTGCGCAGCCACGTCGTGCACCAGCAACGGCGCCAGGCCGCTCACCTTGAGCGCCGGCACCAGCCCCACGTGGAACACCCACAGGCCGCCGACCCAGAACACCTGGGCCAGCTGCCAGAGGATACCCTCGAGGGATGGCGCCCGCAGGCGCCGGTCAGATGTGCTTGACTTCGACAATCTCGTACTCGACCGTGCCGCTTGGCGTCTTGACGACGACAGTATCACCTTCTTCCTTGCCGATGATGGCACGGGCAATCGGCGCACCGCTCGAGAGCTTGCCCTGCTTCACGTCGGCTTCATCTTCACCGACGATCTGGTAGGTCACCTCTTCATCGGTTTCAGTGTTGGCCAGCACCACGGTGGTGCCGAAAATCACCTTGCCGGTGTGGGCGATGGTGGTGACGTCAATCACCACCGAGTTCTGCAGACGGCCTTCGATGTCGCGGATACGCGCTTCGACCATGCCCTGCTCCTCACGGGCGGCGTGGTACTCGGCGTTCTCCTTGAGGTCACCCAGCTCGCGGGCCTCACCGATCGCCTGGCTCAGGCGCGGGCGCTCGGTCTTGCTCAGGAACAGATGCTCTTCTTCCAGGGCGCGAGCGCCCTGGACGGTCATCGGGTACTTGGTAATGCTCATGCTTTGAGTCCTGCATGCAGATCCTGCAGGCGACGAACGGTCTTTTCCGGACCGAATTTCAGCGCCTCGCAGATGGCTTCACCAGCCGCAATGGTGGTCGTGCAGTAGATCTTGTGCTGCAGCGCATTGCGACGAATCGAGTAGGAGTCGGCGATCGACTGGCGGCCTTCGGTGGTGTTGATGATCAGCGACACTTCGTCGTTCTTGATCATGTCGACCACGTGCGGACGACCTTCGGTCACCTTGTTCACACGGCGCACTTTCAGGCCAGCCGCTTCGATGACCTTGGCGGTACCGGCAGTGGCGACCACTTCGAAGCCCAGGGCGATCAGGTCGCGGGCAACGCCAGCCACTTGTGGCTTGTCGTCGTCGCGCACGCTGATGAACGCGGTACCGCCGGTCGGCAGCACTTCGCTGGCACCCATCTGGGCCTTGGCGAAGGCTTCACCGAAGCTGTCGCCGACACCCATGACTTCACCGGTGGATTTCATCTCAGGGCCGAGGATCGGGTCAACCCCTGGGAACTTGGCGAACGGGAAGACGGCTTCCTTGACGCTGTAGAAGTTCGGGATGATTTCCTGGGTGAAGCCCAGTTCTTTCAGCGTTTTACCCGCCATGACGCGGGCCGCGATCATCGCCAGCGAAGTGCCGATGCACTTGGAGACGAACGGCACGGTACGCGAAGCGCGCGGGTTGACTTCGATCACGTAGATCTTGTCGCCCTGCAGGGCCAGCTGCACGTTCATCAGGCCAACCACGCCCAGCTCCAGGGCCATCTTCTTGACCTGGACGCGGACTTCGTCCTGCACTTCCTGGCTCAGCGAGTAAGGTGGCAGCGAGCACGCGGAGTCACCGGAGTGAACACCGGCCTGCTCGATGTGCTGCATGATCGCGCCGATCACCACGTCGGTGCCGTCGCAGACCGCATCCACGTCCATCTCGATGGCGCAGTTGAGGAAGTGGTCGAGCAGCACCGGGCTGTCGTTGGAAACCTGTACGGCTTCACGCAGGTAGCGCTTGAGCTCGTCCAGCTCGTAGACGATCTCCATGGCGCGGCCACCCAGCACGTAGGACGGGCGAACCACCAGCGGGTAGCCGATGCCGCCAGCGGCGCTGATGGCTTCTTCTTCGCTGCGCACGGTGGCATTTGGCGGCTGCAGCAGGTTCAGGCGCTGAACCATCTGCTGGAAACGCTCGCGGTCTTCGGCGCGGTCGATGGCGTCCGGGCTGGTACCGATGATCGGCACGCCGGCTTCTTCCAGGGCGCGGGCCAGTTTCAGCGGGGTCTGGCCGCCGTAGTGGACGATGACGCCTTTCGGCTTCTCGACGCGGCAGACTTCCAGCACGTCTTCCAGGGTCAGCGGCTCGAAGTACAGGCGGTCGGAGGTGTCGTAGTCAGTGGAAACGGTTTCCGGGTTGCAGTTGACCATGATGGTCTCGTAACCGTCTTCACGCAGCGCCAGGGCTGCGTGCACGCAGCAGTAGTCGAACTCGATGCCTTGGCCGATACGGTTCGGGCCGCCACCCAGGATCATGATCTTGTCGCGGGTCGACGGGTTGGCCTCGCACTCTTCCTCGTAGGTGGAGTACAGGTAGGCGGTGTCGGTGGCGAACTCGGCGGCGCAGGTGTCGACGCGCTTGTACACCGGGAACACTTCCAGCTTGTGGCGGTGACGGCGCAGGTTCTTGTCGGTGATGCCCAGCAGCTTGGCCAGGCGCTGGTCCGAGAAGCCCTTGCGCTTGAGGCGCAGCATGTAGTCCTTGTCGATCGCCGACAGGGCCAGGGTCTTGACCTTCTCTTCTTCCTTGATCAGATCTTCCATCTGAACCAGGAACCACATGTCGATGCCGGTCAGGGCGAAGATTTCTTCGCAGGTCATGCCGGAACGCATGGCGTCGGCGACGTACCAGATGCGCTCGGCGCCCGGCACGGTCAATTCGCGCTTGAGGATGCTGGCGGCTTCAGGGCTGGCCAGGTCGACTTTCGGGTCGAGGCCGCAGGCGCCGACTTCCAGGCCGCGCAGGGCTTTCTGCAGGGACTCCTGGAAGGTACGGCCGATGGCCATGACTTCACCCACGGATTTCATCTGGGTGGTCAGGCGGGCGTCGGCTTTCGGGAATTTCTCGAAGGCGAAGCGTGGCAGCTTGGTGACGACGTAGTCGATCGACGGCTCGAAGGACGCCGGGGTGCGACCGCCGGTGATGTCGTTCTGCAGCTCGTCGAGGGTGTAGCCGATGGCCAGCTTGGCGGCGATCTTGGCGATCGGGAAGCCGGTGGCCTTCGAGGCCAGGGCGGACGAACGCGAAACGCGCGGGTTCATCTCGATCACGACCATGCGGCCGGTGTTCGGGCAAATACCGAACTGCACGTTGGAGCCGCCGGTCTCGACACCGATTTCACGCAGCACCGCCAGCGAGGCGTTGCGCATGATCTGGTATTCCTTGTCGGTCAGGGTCTGTGCCGGGGCAACGGTGATCGAGTCGCCGGTGTGCACGCCCATCGGGTCAAAGTTCTCGATCGAGCAGACGATGATGCAGTTGTCCTTCTTGTCGCGGACCACCTCCATCTCGTACTCCTTCCAGCCGATCAGCGATTCGTCGATCAGCAGCTCTTTGGTCGGCGACAGGTCCAGGCCACGGGTGCAGATCTCTTCGAATTCTTCACGGTTGTAGGCGATACCGCCACCGGTGCCGCCCATGGTGAACGATGGGCGGATGATGCATGGGAAGCCAAGCTTCTCGAGGACCGCGTTGGCCTCTTCCATGCTGTGGGCGATACCGGAGCGCGGGCACTCCAGGCCGATGTCTTTCATCGCCTTGTCGAAGCGCGAACGGTCTTCTGCCTTGTCGATGGTGTCGGCGTTGGCACCGATCATCTCCACGCCGAACTTCTCCAGAACGCCGTGGCGCTCCAGGTCCAGGGCGCAGTTCAGTGCAGTCTGGCCACCCATGGTCGGCAGGACGGCGTCCGGGCGCTCTTTCTCGATGATCTTGGCCACTGACTGCCACTTGATCGGCTCGATGTAGGTGGCGTCGGCCATGGCCGGGTCGGTCATGATGGTGGCTGGGTTGGAGTTCACCAGGATGACGCGGAAACCTTCCTCGCGCAGGGCTTTACAGGCCTGGGCGCCGGAATAGTCGAATTCGCAGGCCTGGCCGATCACGATCGGGCCAGCGCCGAGAATCAGGATGCTTTTGATGTCTGTACGTTTTGGCATGGTTGTCACTCAAATCCGCGGGTCAGTCGGCAAGCCGTCTTGAACAATCTGGGTCAGGCGCTTCCGGGCGCGGCATTTGCCGGCCCGGGGCCTTGCTGCAGGATGCTCAGCGGCGCTTGGCCATGGCATCGATGAAACGATCGAACAGTGGCGCGACGTCGGTCGGGCCTGGGCTCGCTTCAGGGTGGCCCTGGAAGCTGAACGCGCTCTTGTCGGTGCGCTCGATGCCCTGCAGGGTGCCGTCGAACAGCGACTTGTGGATGGCGCGGACATTGCCCGGCAGGGTGGCTTCGTCGACGGCGAAACCGTGGTTCTGGCTGGTGATCATGACCACGCCGGTGTCCAGGTCCTGGACCGGGTGGTTGGCACCGTGGTGGCCGTGGCCCATCTTCACGGTCTTGGCGCCGGAGGCCAGGGCCAGCAGCTGGTGGCCGAGGCAGATGCCGAACACCGGGATTTCGGTGTCGAGGATCTCTTTGATCGCCTGGATCGCGTAGTCGCACGGCTCGGGATCGCCAGGGCCGTTGGACAGGAACACGCCATCGGGGTTGAGCGCGAGGACTTCGCTGGCCGGGGTTTGCGCCGGCACCACGGTGACGCGGCAGCCACGGGCGACCAGCATGCGCAGGATGTTCAGCTTGACGCCGTAGTCGAAGGCCACGACGTGGTACGGCAGGTCGGCGGCTTCAATGGTCGGGTGGCTGTCGGTCTTCAGCTCCCACACGCTGGAGCGCCACTCGTAGCGCTCCTTGGTGGAGACGACCTTGGCCAGGTCCATGCCTTTCAGGCCCGGGAAGGCGCGGGCGGCGGCGATGGCGGCTTCTTCGCTGATGTTGTCGCCGGCCAGGATGCAGCCGTTCTGGGCGCCCTTCTCACGCAGGATGCGGGTCAGGCGACGGGTGTCGATGCCAGCGATGGCGACAACATTGTGTTCTTTCAGGTAGTCGGGCAGGGACTGGGTGTTACGCCAGTTGCTTGCCAGCAGCGGCAGGTCGCGAATGACCAGGCCGGCGGACCAGACGCGGTTGGATTCGGCGTCTTCCGGGGTGGTGCCGGTGTTGCCGATGTGCGGGTAGGTCAGGGTAACGATTTGCTGGGCGTAGGAAGGGTCTGTGAGGATTTCCTGGTAGCCGGTCATTGCAGTATTGAACACGACCTCACCAACGGTCTGACCGTCGGCTCCAATGGCTTCACCGCGAAAAATGCTGCCATCGGCAAGGGCGAGTATGGCTGGCTTAGTCAAGAAGACCTCCCGTAAATCAAGCCTGAAAGGGCGATCGCAGGTTGCAAAAAAGCGGAATGACGTATGGACACGTCACCCCGCTTTTATGCTGAATTAGTCTGCGCGCTTTTAGTGGACACACTAAAGCTGTAGCTTACAGAAAAATGCGTTTTGGGTCTACCTGGAATGTGTCTCTAAAACACAGGATTGCGACAGGAGTGGGCGCGGCATTGCAGGAGCCACCCCTGTGGGAGCGGCCTTGTGTCGCGAAAGGGCTGCGCAGCAGCCCCGGCAATTCTGAAAAATGCAGAGATCCTGAGGCCGCTGCGCGCCCCTTTCGCGACACAAGGCCGCTCCCACAGGGACGGTGTCAGCGCAGTTCGAGCACGTCCTGCATGTCGTACAGGCCAGGCTCGCGCCCATCCAGCCACAGCGCGGCACGCACCGCGCCCTTGGCGAAGGTCATGCGGCTCGACGCTTTATGGGTGATTTCCAGACGCTCGCCTTCGGCGGCGAACAGCACGGTGTGATCACCGACCACATCGCCCGCACGCACGGTGGCGAAGCCGATGGTCTTGCGATCACGGGCGCCAGTCTGGCCCTCACGGCCGTACACCGCCACTTCCTGCAGGTCACGCCCCAGCGCATTGGCGACCACTTCGCCCATGCGCAACGCGGTACCCGACGGCGCATCGACCTTGTGCCGGTGGTGGGCCTCGATGATCTCGATGTCCACGTCGTCACCCAGCACGCGAGCCGCCATGTCCAGCAGCTTGAGGCTGAGGTTGACGCCAACGCTGAAGTTGGCGGCGAAGACGATCGGGATCTCCTTGCCCGCCTCGGCCAGCAACTGCTTCTCCTCGACGCTGAAACCGGTGGTGCCGATGATCATCGCCTTGCCGGCCTTGCGGCAGAACGCCAGGTTCTTCAGCGTCACCGATGGGTGGGTGAAGTCGATCAGCACATCGAACTCGTCGACCACTTTGGCCAGGTCGTCGCACAGCAGCACGCCGATCCGCCCCAGCGCCGCCAGCTCACCGGCATCCGCCCCGACCAGGGAGCTGTCCGGGCGATCGATCGCCGCGGTCAGCCCGGCGCCCGGGGTTTGCTGCACGGCTTCGATCAGGGTCTTGCCCATCCGCCCAGCCGCGCCCATTACCGCAATACGTCGCATAGCCTGTTCCTTCTCAGAGATCGCCGAAGAAGCGCTTCACACCCTCGAACCAGCCACTGGCCTTGGGCGAATGGGAGCTGTCGCCCTCGAGCGAGTCGCGCAGCTCTTCGAGCAGCTCACGCTGGCGACGACTGAGGTTGACCGGGGTTTCCACCGCCACGCGGCACAGCAGGTCGCCCGCCGCGCCACCGCGCACCGGCGCCACGCCCTTGCCACGCAGACGGAACTGCTTGCCGGTCTGGGTGCCTTCGGGGATTTTCAGCTTCACGCGGCCATCGAGAGTCGGTACTTCCAGCTCGCCACCCAGGGCAGCGTCGGTGTAGCTGATCGGCACTTCGCAATACAGGTGCTTGCCGTCGCGCTGGAAGATGTCGTGCTCGCGCACGTTGATGACCACGTAAAGGTCGCCGGTCGGGCCACCGTGGGTGCCCGCCTCGCCCTCGCCGGACAGGCGGATGCGATCACCGGTGTCGACACCGGCCGGCACCTTGACCGACAGGGTCTTGTACTCTTCGACACGGCCTTCGCCATGGCACGAATTGCACGGGTCGGTGATGATCTTGCCTTGGCCATGGCAGCGTGGGCAGGTCTGTTGCACGGCGAAGAAGCCTTGCTGCATGCGTACCTGGCCGATACCGCCGCAGGTCGGGCAGGTCGACGGGGTCGAGCCCTTCTTCGCACCGGAGCCGTCGCACGGCTTGCAGTTGACCAGCGTGGGGACGCGGATGCTGACCGTGGTGCCACGCACCGCCTCTTCGAGGTTCAGCTCCAGGGTGTAGCGCAGGTCGCTGCCACGCTGGGCGCCGCCGCTGCGCGAACCGCCACGGCCGCCGCCGAAGAAGTCGCTGAAGACATCACCGAAGATGTCGGAGAAATTGGCGCCGCCGAAACCGGCACCGCCGCCACCCATGCTCGGGTCGACGCCGGCATGGCCGTACTGGTCGTAGGCCGCGCGCTTGCTGGTGTCGGACAGCACTTCGTAGGCCTCGTTGGCCTCCTTGAACTTGTCTTCCGACTCCTTGTCACCCGGGTTGCGGTCCGGGTGGTATTTCATCGCCAGACGGCGGTAGGCCTTCTTGAGATCGCCTTCGCTGGCGCCGCGCTCGACACCCAGGACCTCATAAAAATCACGCTTTGCCATAGGTCATATGCACTCTTGGGGGCGTTCGGCATACCTCTGCGCATCTGTGCGCCATGCCGCCAGCACCTGCCGCCATACGCGAATGCGCCCAGACAGATGCTGTAAATAATTCTCGTGTTCCAGACACGCCAACGCGGGAGCAAGCCCCCGCGCGGCGACATCCTACCAGCTCACCGCCAAACGGCGGTGAACCGGCCGACAACATGCAGAAATTACTGCTTGTTGTTGTCTTTTACTTCTTCGAACTCGGCGTCAACCACGTCATCGTGCTTGGCTTCCGGCTCGGCCTGCTGGGCGCCGCCCTGTGGCTGTTCGGCCTGCTGCTCGGCGTACATCTTCTGAGCGACAGGAGCCGAGACCTTGGACAGCTCCTCGACCTTGGCGTCGATGGCGGCCTTGTCGTCGCCCTTGACGGCGGCTTCCAGGGCAACCACGGCCGCTTCGATGGCAGTCTTCTCTTCGGCGGTGACCTTGTCACCGGCGTCAGCGACCATCTTGCGGGTCGAGTGGACCAGCGCGTCACCCTGGTTACGGGCAGCGGCCAGCTCTTCGAACTTGCGGTCTTCCTCGGCGTTGGCCTCGGCGTCACGCACCATGCGCTCGACTTCTTCGTCGGACAGGCCGGAGTTGGCCTTGATCACGATCGACTGAGCCTTGCCGGTGGCCTTGTCTTTGGCGCCGACGTGCAGGATGCCGTTGGCGTCAATGTCGAAGGTCACTTCGATTTGCGGTACGCCGCGCGGTGCTGGCGGAATATCAGCCAGGTCGAACTTGCCCAGCGACTTGTTCTGCGAAGCTTGCTTGCGCTCGCCCTGCAGCACGTGGATGGTCACGGCGCCCTGGTTGTCGTCCGCGGTCGAGAACACCTGCGACTTCTTGGTCGGGATGGTGGTGTTCTTCTCGATCAGCGCGGTCATCACGCCACCCATGGTTTCGATACCGAGAGTGAGCGGGCTGACGTCCAGCAGCAGCACGTCCTTCACGTCACCGGCCAGAACGGCGCCCTGGATGGCGGCACCCATGGCGACGGCTTCGTCCGGGTTGACGTCTTTACGCGCTTCTTTACCGAAGAAGTCGGCAACGGCTTTTTGCACCATCGGCATACGGGTCTGGCCACCGACCAGGATCACGTCGTCGATCTTGCTGGCGTCGATGCCGGCGTCTTTCAGGGCGATGCGGCAAGGCTCGATGGTACGGGTGACCAGGTCTTCGACCAACGCTTCCAGCTTGGCGCGGGAGATCTTCACGTTCAGGTGCTTGGGGCCGGTCGCGTCTGCAGTGATGTACGGCAGGTTGACGTCGGTCGACTGAGCCGAGGACAGTTCGATCTTGGCTTTTTCAGCGGCTTCTTTCAGGCGCTGCAGGGCCAGAGGATCGTTCTTCAGGTCCATGCCGGACTCTTTCTTGAACTCGTCGACGAGGTAGTCGATCAGGCGCATGTCGAAGTCTTCGCCACCCAGGAAGGTGTCGCCGTTGGTGGCCAGTACTTCGAACTGGTGCTCACCGTCGACTTCGGCGATTTCGATGACCGACACGTCGAAGGTACCACCACCCAGGTCATAGACGATGACAGTGTGGTCGCCCTTGGCCTTGTCCATGCCGTAGGCCAGCGCGGCGGCGGTCGGCTCGTTGATGATGCGTTTTACGTCCAGGCCAGCGATACGGCCGGCGTCCTTGGTCGCCTGGCGCTGGCTGTCGTTGAAGTAGGCCGGCACGGTGATGACCGCTTCGGTAACGGGCTCGCCGAGGTAGTCTTCGGCGGTCTTCTTCATCTTTTTCAGCACTTCGGCGCTGATCTGCGGCGGCGCCATGTCCTTGCCGCTGGCTTGTACCCAAGCGTCACCATTGCTGGCCTTGACGATCTTGTAAGGCACCAGCTTGATGTCTTTCTGCACGACTTCTTCGTCGAAGCGGCGGCCGATCAGGCGCTTTACCGCGAACAGGGTGTTGTGCGGGTTGGTGACCGCCTGGCGCTTGGCCGACTGGCCAACCAGGATCTCGCCGTCGTTGGCGTAGGCGATGATCGAAGGGGTGGTACGCGCGCCTTCGGCGTTCTCGATAACCTTGGCGGTGCCGTTTTCCAGCACGGAGACGCAGGAGTTGGTGGTCCCCAGGTCGATACCGATGATTTTACCCATGTTTACTCTCCCGAAACTTGAATTAGGTGGCAGCGGCTACATTGGCCAACTGCGGTAATACTTGAATGCTTGACACCTAGATGGGGATGCCCCGACGGATTTCAAGCCTTCTCATCGATAGAAGGTTGCGCCGGTGCCGGCGACTTGCTGACCACCACCATGGCGGGGCGCAGCAGGCGGCCGTTGAGCAGGTAGCCCTTCTGGAACACCTTGAGCACGCTGTTGGGCTCTACGTCGGCACTTTCCTGCATGGCCATGGCCTGGTGGTGCTCGGCGTTGAACGGCTCGCCGTGCGGCTCGAGGGCTTCCAGGTTGTAGCGCTTGAGGGTGTCGTGGAACATCTTCAGGGTCAGCTCGATGCCTTCGCGCATCGGCTTGATGGTGTCGTCGTCGGCGTTGGACAGTTCCAGGCCACGCTCCAGGCTGTCGATGATCGGCAGCAGGTCGCCGGCGAACTTCTCCAGGGCGAACTTGTGGGCCTTCTCGACGTCCTGCTCGGCACGGCGGCGAATGTTCTGCAGGTCGGCGGCGGCGCGCAGGGACTGGTCCTTGGCGGCGGCCAGCTGCTCCTCGAGCTCCTGGACGCGGGCATCGCCATTCACAGCGCCGGCTTCTTCGGAATTCAGGTTCTTCTCATCCAGCTGTTCGTCAGCCATTAGGTTTCTCCTCCGCAATTTCTGTTGTACGAGCCAGGCTCGCCATGTCTTGCCGGCTATATGGGGCCGGAAAAACCAGGTTCAAGGGGCGAGGTGCTTTTCCACATTCATCGGCGGCTATTGGCAGAGTCGCGAAAAGCACTGTATAAATATCCAGACACGACCCTTCGGGAGCCGCCCCATGCTGGTGCACCTGTCCATCCACAACTACGCCATCGTCGAACACCTCGACCTCGAACTCGCCCGCGGCATGTCCGTGATCACCGGCGAAACCGGGGCCGGCAAGTCGATCATGCTCGACGCCCTCGGCCTGGCCCTGGGCGACCGCGCCGACAGCGGCGTGGTGCGCCCGGGCGCGGACAAGGCCGACATCCTCGCCACCTTCGACCTGGTCGACATCCCCGAAGCCCACGACTGGCTCGCGGAGCGTGACCTGGAGAGCGACGGCCCGTGCATCCTGCGCCGGGTGATCACCGCCGAAGGCCGCAGCCGCGGCTACATCAACGGCACGCCCTGCCCGCTGGGCGACTTGAAGGCGCTGGGCGAGCTGCTGATCGACATCCACAGCCAGCATGAACACCAGTCGCTGCTGAAAACCGACACCCACCGCCGCCTGGTGGACGAGTACGCCGGCGCCACTGATCTCGCACGCCAGGTGCAACTGGCCGCCAAGCGCTGGAACCAGACCCGCCTGGAGCTGGAGCGGCTGAGCAATTCGGGTGACGAGCAGCGCGCGCGCCACCAGTTGCTCAGCTACCAACTCGAAGAGCTGGACAACCTGGGGCTCGGTGAGCACGAACTGGAGCAGCTTGAGCAAGAGCACAAGAACCTGACCAATGCCGAGGCGCTGTTTGGCATCTGCCGCCAGGTCATCGACCAGTGCAGCGAAAGCGATTCGGGCAATGTGCTCAACGCCCTGACCGTCAGCCTCAACCGGCTCACCGCCGTAAATAACGGCCCCAAGGCGCTGGGCGAGGCAGTCAATCTGATCGCCAGCGCGCAGATCCAGGTGGAGGAAGCGGTCGGCGAACTCAATCGTTTCCTCGACCATTTCGACGCCGACCCCATGCGCCTGCAAGCGCTGGAAGAGCGGCTCGACACCATCTACACCCTCGCCCGCAAACATCGCGTGCACCCCACCGAGCTGCCGCACCTGCAACAGCGCTTGATGGAAGAGCTGGAAGGCTTGAACGCCAGCGACGAGTCGATCGAACGCCTGGGCGAAGAGCTGGCCGCCTACGCCCATCACTATAAAGAGAAGGCTTGCGAACTCAGCGCCCTGCGCCAGCAGGCAGCGAAGCAGCTGGCTACGGCCGTCGAGCAGGAGATCCAGCGCCTGGGGATGCCGGGCGGGCGTTTCTGCATCGCGCTCACGCCTTTCGACAACAGCGAGCTTTCACCCCATGGCCTGGAGCAGATCGAGCTGCTGGTCAGCGCCAACCCCGGCCAACCACTCAAGGGGCTGGCCAAGGTCGCGTCGGGCGGCGAGCTGTCGCGCATCAGCCTGGCGATCCAGGTGATCACCGCGCAGACCTCGCGCATCCCGACGCTGGTGTTCGACGAAGTGGACGTGGGCATCGGTGGCCCCACCGCGGAAATCGTCGGCCAGTTGCTGCGCCGGCTAGGTGAACGCGGCCAGGTGCTGACCGTGACCCACCTGCCCCAGGTGGCGGCGCAGGGGCACCACCACCTGTTCGTGCACAAGGTGCGCAACAGTGACACCACCCACACCGCTGTCGCCAGCCTGGGCAAGCGTGAGCGGGTCGAAGAAGTGGCGCGGATGCTTGGCGGGATCGACCTGACCAAGGAATCGTTGGCCCATGCGCGCAAGATGGTGGTGAGCGGCAAGGCTTGAGACCTGCGCGCTTGTAGGAGCGGCTTTAGCCGCGATGCAGGCATCGCGGTGCCTGGCACCCGCTTTGCGGGTGATCGCGGCTGAAGCCGCTCCTACAGGGGCCGCATCAGCCCCCCGAAAAGCACAAAGGCGACCCTAGGGTCGCCTTTGCTGTCGATAACGATCGGAATCGTTACTTCTTCTTACGCACATAGAGGACCAGATTGTGGTCCACCAGCTCGTAGCCGTGCTCGGCCACGATTTCTTTCTGACGGCGTTCGATTTCAGCATCCATGAATTCGATGACCTCACTGGTCTCCACGTTGACCATGTGGTCGTGGTGGCCGCCGTCGGCCAGCTCGAACACCGCGTGGCCGCCGTCGAAGTTGTGGCGAACCACCAGACCCGCCGCTTCGAACTGGGTCAGTACGCGATACACGGTCGCCAGACCGACATCCTCGCCAGCTTCCATCAGCGCCTTGTAGACATCCTCGGCACTCATGTGACGCTGCTCGGTGGAGTCGAGCATCTGAAGGATCTTGACTCGAGGCAGGGTTACCTTGAGGCCCGCTTTGCGCAATTCGCTATTTTCAACCATGGTCAGCTTTCTCGCCGATGCTGCTTCGCAGCTTCTCTTAATACGGGTATGATCGGGGTTTACGTTGTCCAGCCAAGATAGTGGAAGTCGCCCACCGATGCAAAACAACACCAAGCTCTTGCTAACCAGTTTCACTCTCGTGGGACTGCTCGCACTCGCCGGTTGCTCGTTTCCCGGGGTTTACAAAATCGACATCCAGCAGGGCAATGTCGTCACGCAGGACATGATAGACCAATTGCGCCCCGGAATGACCCGTCGGCAAGTAAGGTTTATCATGGGCAACCCGCTGATCCAGGACACCTTCCACACCAACCGCTGGGACTATCTGTATAGCCTGCAGCCCGGTGGCGGCCAGCGTCAGCAAGAACGCATGAGCATCTTCTTCAACGAAAGCGACCAACTGGTCAGCCTGTCCGGCGACTTCATGCCAGGCGTGAGCCGCGACCAGGAAATCCTCGGCGGCAGCGGCGATACCACGGTAAGCCCAGCCAAGCAGCCAAGCCAGCCGCAGGAAAAACCGGCCAAGCCAGGTTCGTTGGAAGACACGCTGCAGAAAGAGATCGACACCATCGAGACCACCCCGGTCCCGACGCCAGCGCCGCTGGAAACCTCGCCGCAATAATCGCGGTGGCAATAAAAAGCCCGGACTGGATCCGGGCTTTTTATTGCCTGTTCGGCAGGCAAGGAGCAGTCAACGTTCGCGTGCCGCCTTGGCTTTGGCCGCTCGTTGCCTGCGAGTTTCCTTGGGGTCGGCCAGCAACGGCCGGTAGACCTCGAGCCGGTCGCCCTCCTCTACCAGGCGCACAGCCGGCTCACTCACCACTTTGCCGAAGATGCCTACAGGGCTGCCAGGCAAATCCAGCCCCGGCACCTGCTCGGCCAACCCGGACAATCGCAGCGCTTCACTCACCGAGGTGCCGGCCGGCACCTCGCACGCCAGCAGCCATTGCCGCTCCGGGGTGGCGTAGACCACCTCGATGCGCAGCGACGTTTCAGCCATGGAGCTGCTTGGCACGCTGGCAAAACGCGTCGACCATGGTATTGGCCGCCTGGTTGAACAGCGGCCCCAGGGTGGCGCGCACCAGCGCCCCGGCGTAATCGAACGACAGGTCGAGGCTGATCTTGCAGGCCTTCTCACCCAGCGGCTTGAAGACCCACACCCCATGCAACTGGCTGAACGGCCCTTCCTCCAGGTTCATCTCGATCGACTGCCCCGGCACCAGCACATTGCTGGTGACAAATTGCTGGCTCATCCCACCCTTGGCCACTTCGAGCCTGGCGCGCATGTGCGTGTCGCTGGCTTCGATCACCGTCGAGGCCGAGCACCAGGGCAGGAACTCCGGGTAGCTGGCCACATCGTTGACCAGGTCGTAGAGCGCCTGGGCAGGGTATGGCAGCAGGGCGGAGCGTTGAATATGGGTAGTCATCCAGGCGTCACTTCCAATCTGGGCGGCGGCGCGTTGCAGCGCCTCGAATACGGTTCTGCGCGGCAGAACGAGGCCTGTATTGTCCGGGATTCACACAACTGGCTCAAGCGCACCTAAACCCCGTAGCCGAGGACGCGGACTCTCCCTATAATGCCGCCCCTATGGCTAAGCAAAAGAAACATCCGACCGGGACCATCGCGCAGAACAAGAAGGCGCGACACGATTACTTCATCGAACACAAGTTCGAGGCCGGGCTGGTCCTGTCCGGCTGGGAAGTAAAGAGCCTGCGGGCCGGCAAGGCGCACCTGACCGACAGCTACGTGCTGCTCAAGGATGGCGAAGCCTGGCTGTTCGGCAGCCACATCACCCCGCTGACCACCGCCAGCACCCACGTCATCGCCGACCCCATCCGCACCCGCAAGCTGCTGCTGAACAAGCGCGAGCTGGAGCGCCTGGAAGCGGCCGTGGCGCAGAAGGGCTACACCTGCGTGGCGATGTCGCTGTACTGGAGCAAGCACCTGATCAAGTGCGAGATCGCGCTGGGCAAGGGCAAGAAGGAGTTCGACAAGCGCGACACCGTGCGCGAGCGCGACTCCAACCGCGAGCTGCAGCGCACCATGCGCAACAAGGGCAAGGAAGAGTAACACCTGCCCTACGCGGTGCCCGTGGGAGCGGCCTTGCGTCGCGATAGGGCTGCGAAGCAGCCCCAGCGATCTTGAGTGATGCAAAGATCCTGAGGCCGCTGCGCGCCCTTTTCGCGACACAAGGCCGCTCCCACAACAACCGTGCATGCCGCAGGCGGCGAGAATCAGCGCCCGCTGCGCCGCTCCGCCCGCGCCACCCGCTGCGCTTGCTGCTGCACTTCTTCCAGCACTTCCTGCACATACAAAATGTGCCGGCTGGACACCTCCCGCGCATCCTCCGCGCGCCCTTCGACAATCGCCTGGTACAACTCGCGATGCTGGCTGATCAGCATGTCGCGCGTCTCGCTGCGCTGTTGGTACATACCGCCGATATTGGTCACCACGTTGCGCTTGAGCAGGTCGAACAGCCCGCGGATGGTGTGCAGCAGCACGGCATTGTGGCTGGCCTCGGCAATGGCCAGGTGGAAGCGCGCATCGGCCGCGCCCTCCTCCGCCCGGTCGACCTCGCCGACACGGTTGTAGCAGTCCTGTAGCGCGTCGAACGCGACCTTCAACCGCTCGCGGTCAGGCTCGGTGGCGCGCTGGGCCGCATAGTAGGCGCATGACGCCTCCAGCGTGTGGCGGAACTCCAGCAGGTCGCGCTGGGCCTCCGGGTTGCGTTCGAGTAGTTGCAGCAACGGGTCGCTGAACGTGGAGCCCAAGGCTTCGGCCACGTAGTTGCCACCACCCTGGCGGCTGACCAGCAGCCCCTTGGCCACCAGCTTCTGGATCGCCTCGCGCAGTGACGGGCGGGACACGCCGAACTGCTCGGCCAGCACGCGCTCGGCGGGCAGGCGCTGCCCCGACGTCAACGTACCTTCGAGAATCATCCCTTCCAACCGATCGACGATGTCGTCGGACAGGCGCCGTTGGCGGACCTGATCAAAAACCATTGCTTGCTCTCCACGTGCCCCGGCACCGATTTCGGGGGCGCTTATTCTGCGCTTATCCGCAGCAGGGTGACAGATGTTCCGCCAGGCAGGGGCCGCCTTGCGGCCCGTTCGCGGCACAAGGCCGCTCCTACACAACAGGCCAAAAAACCCGAATGCGTCGCTACTGCGACCCCATTCATCCAAACGGCCATTCATCGGAGCTCGACCAAAGTTTTGTGTAGGACAAATTGACACAGCCATGACCGGGCTCTTAACCTAGCGCCCAGCCATTGTAAATTGGTCTTACCAATTATCCAATGCCAGTGCCTTGACCAACAACAATTAGGGGCCACCCCATATGCAAACCTGGCAACAACTCTATACCCCGCTTGGTAGCCTTGGCCTGTCCGCGCTGGCGGCGGTCATCCCCATCGTGTTCTTCTTCCTCGCCCTCGCCGTGTTCCGCCTCAAAGGCCACGTCGCCGGCAGCATCACCCTCGCGCTGTCGATCCTGGTGGCGATCTTCGCCTTCCAGATGCCTGTCGACATGGCCCTGGCCGCTGCTGGGTATGGCTTCCTCTACGGCCTGTGGCCGATTGCCTGGATCATCGTCGCCGCGGTGTTCCTCTACAAACTCACGGTCAAGAGCGGCCAGTTCGAAGTGATCCGCAGCTCGGTGCTGTCGATCACCGACGACCAGCGCCTGCAGGTGCTGCTGATCGGCTTCTGCTTCGGTGCCTTCCTCGAAGGCGCGGCCGGCTTCGGCGCGCCGGTGGCCATCACCGCCGCGCTGCTGGTGGGCCTGGGCTTCAACCCGCTGTACGCCGCCGGCCTGTGCCTGATCGCCAACACCGCGCCGGTGGCCTTCGGTGCCCTGGGCATCCCGATCATCGTCGCCGGGCAAGTGACCGGCATCGACGCCTTCCACATCGGCGCCATGACCGGCCGCCAACTGCCGCTGCTGTCGCTGTTCGTGCCGTTCTGGCTGGTGTTCATGATGGACGGCCTGCGCGGCGTGAAAGAGACCTGGCCCGCCGCCTTGGTCGCCGGCGCAAGCTTCGCCGTCACCCAGTACTTCACCTCCAACTTCATCGGCCCGGAGCTGCCGGATATCACCTCGGCCCTGGCCAGCCTGATCGCCCTGACCCTGTTCCTGAAGGTCTGGCAGCCCAAGCGCTCGTTCGCCGAGGCCAAGGGCAGCGTCGGCGCCGCCGCCGTGCAATCGAGCGGCAGCCAGCCAACGCCGTACAGCTTTGGCGAGATCTTCAAGGCCTGGTCGCCGTTCCTGATCCTGACCGTGCTGGTCACGATCTGGACCTTGAAGCCGTTCAAGGCGGCCTTCGCCCCGGGCGGCGCGATGTACAACTTCGTGTTCAACTTCGCCATCCCGCACCTCGACCAGTTGGTGATCAAGACCGCGCCGATCGTCACCGCGCCGACCGCCATGCCGGCGGTGTTCAAGCTCGACCCGATCTCCGCCACCGGCACCGCGATCTTCCTCTCGGCACTGATCTCGATGTGGGTGCTGAAGATCAACCTCAAAACTGGTCTGACCACTTTCAAAGAGACCTTCTGGGAACTGCGCTGGCCGATCCTGTCGATCGGCATGGTGCTGGCCTTCGCCTTCGTCACCAACTACTCGGGCATGTCCTCGACCATGGCCCTGGTACTGGCCGGCACCGGCGCCGCGTTCCCGTTCTTCTCGCCGTTCCTGGGTTGGCTGGGCGTGTTCCTGACCGGTTCCGACACCTCGTCCAACGCCCTGTTCAGCTCGCTGCAGGCCACCACCGCGCACCAGATCGGGGTCAACGACACCCTGCTGGTGGCGGCCAACACCAGCGGCGGCGTGACCGGCAAGATGATCTCGCCACAGTCGATCGCCGTGGCCTGCGCCGCCACCGGCCTGGTGGGCAAGGAGTCCGACCTGTTCCGCTTCACCGTCAAGCACAGCCTGTTCTTCGCCACCATCGTCGGCCTGATCACCCTGATCCAGGCCTATTGGCTGACCGGCATGCTGGTTCATCACTAAAGTGAAAGGGCCCGGGCGCCAGCGAGCGCCCGGCATCACCTTCAACCCACGCTGCGAGAATCCATGATCATTTCCGCCTCCACCGACTATCGCGCCGCGGCCCAACGCAAGCTGCCCCCCTTCCTCTTCCACTACGCCGACGGCGGTGCCTACGCCGAGCACACCCTGCGCCACAACGTTTCCGACCTGGCTAGCATCGCCCTGCGTCAGCGCGTGCTGAAGAACATGTCGGACCTGAGCCTCGAGACCCGGCTGTTCGACGAAACCCTGAGCATGCCCGTGGCCCTGGCCCCGGTCGGCCTCACCGGCATGTACGCCCGCCGCGGCGAAGTGCAGGCGGCGCGTGCGGCGGCGGCCCATGGCATCCCGTTCACGATGTCGACGGTGTCGGTGTGCCCGATCGAGGAAGTGGCCCCGGCCATCGACCGGCCGATGTGGTTCCAGCTGTATGTACTGAAAGACCGCGGCTTCATGCGCAACGCCCTGGAGCGGGCGAAAGCGGCCGGCGTGAAAACCCTGGTGTTCACCGTCGACATGCCCGTGCCCGGCGCCCGCTACCGCGACGCCCACTCCGGCATGAGCGGCCCGAACGCGCCGCTGCGCCGCGTGTGGCAGGCCATGACCCACCCGCAGTGGGCGCTGGATGTCGGCCTGCTCGGCCGCCCGCATGACCTGGGCAACATCTCCAAATACCGGGGCAACCCCACGGGCCTGGCCGACTACATCGGCTGGTTGGGCAACAACTTCGACCCGTCCATCTCCTGGAAAGACCTGGAGTGGATCCGCGAATTCTGGGACGGCCCGATGATCATCAAGGGCATCCTCGACGCCGACGACGCCCGCGACGCGGTCAAGTTCGGTGCCGACGGCATCGTCGTTTCCAACCACGGCGGCCGCCAGCTCGACGGCGTGCTGTCCAGCGCCCGCGCCTTGCCGGCGATCGCCGATGCGGTGAAGGGCGACATCAAGATCCTCGCCGACTCCGGCATCCGCAGCGGCCTCGACGTGGTGCGCATGATCGCCCTGGGCGCCGACACCGTGCTGATCGGCCGCGCCTTCCTCTATGCCCTGGCCACCCACGGCGAGGCCGGGGTGAAGAACCTGCTGGCGCTGTTCGAGAAAGAAATGCGCGTGGCCATGGTGCTGACCGGCGCCAAGTCCATCAGCGAGATCACCCGCGACTCGCTGGTCCGCGAACTGGGCGCCTGAACGCGCCCGCCAACGCCTGATTGCCCGGGGCACGCCGCGCACAAGACGCCGCGGCCCCGCGAGGAGACTGCATGAGCCTGCCCGCCGCGTTCCTGCGTGATGCCGAGCGCCTGATCCCCGCCGAACGCCGCTTCGACGACCCGACCTCGACCCTGGCCTTTGGCACCGACGCCAGTTTCTACCGGCTGATCCCCAAGCTGGTGGTGCGGGTGGAGTCCGAGGACGAAGTGGTCGCCCTGCTGCAGCTGGCCCAGCGCGAACGCGTGCCAGTGACCTTCCGCGCCGCCGGCACCAGCCTGTCGGGCCAGGCCATCAGCGACTCGGTGCTGATCGTGCTCGGTGACAACTGGAATGGCCGCGAGATCCGCGGCCAGGGCACGCAGATCCGCCTGCAACCCGGCGTGATCGGCGCCCAGGCCAACGCCTGGCTCGCCCCCTTCGGGCGCAAGATCGGCCCGGACCCTGCCTCGATCAACGCCTGCAAGATCGGCGGCATCGTCGCCAACAACGCCAGCGGCATGTGCTGCGGCACCGCGCAAAACACCTACCACACCCTCGCCGGCCTGCGCCTGGTGCTAGCCGACGGCACCCGCCTGGACAGCGAAGACCCAGCCAGCGTCGCCGCGTTCGAGCAAAGCCACGCCGGCCTGCTGCACGAACTGGCCCGCCTTGGCCGCGAGACCCGCGCCAACCTTGAGCTGGCCGACCGTATCCGACACAAGTACCGACTGAAGAACACCACCGGTCTGTCACTCAACGCACTGGTGGACTACGACCAGCCACTCGACATCCTGCAGCATCTGCTGGTCGGCTCCGAAGGCACCCTCGGCTTCATCAGCGCCGTCACCTACGACACCGTGCCCGACCACCCGCACAAGGCCAGCGCGCTGCTGGTATTCCCCAGCGTGGAAAGCTGCTGCCGGGCGGTGACCCTGCTCAAACCGCAGCCGGTGTCCGCCGTGGAGCTGCTCGACCGCCGCAGCCTGCGCTCGGTGCAGGACATGCCCGGCATGCCGGCCTGGGTGAAAGGCCTCTCGGCCAACGCCTGCGCCCTGCTGATCGAGTCCCGCGCCGCCAGCCAGAGCCTGCTGCACGAACAGCTCGACCAGGTGATGGCGTCCATCGCCGAGTTCCCGCTGGAGCAGAAAGTCGCCTTCAGCGAAGACCCGACGGTGTACAACCAGCTGTGGAAAATCCGCAAGGACACCTTCCCCGCCGTCGGCGCCGTGCGCCAGACCGGCACCACGGTGATCATCGAGGACGTGACCTTCCCCGTCGAGCAACTGGCCGAGGGCGTCAACCGCCTGATCCAGCTGTTCGACAAGCACCGCTACGACGAGGCGATCATTTTCGGCCACGCCCTGGAAGGCAACCTGCACTTCGTCTTCACCCAGGGCTTCAACAGCGCTGAAGAAGTCGCCCGCTACCAAGCCTTCATGGACGACGTGGCGCAACTGGTGGCGGTGGAGTTCGGTGGCTCGCTCAAGGCCGAGCACGGCACCGGGCGCAACATGGCGCCCTTCGTCGAGCTGGAATGGGGCAAGGACGCCTACCAGCTGATGTGGCAGCTCAAGCGCCTGCTCGACCCCAACGGCATCCTCAACCCCGACGTGGTGTTGAGCAGCGACCCGGACATCCACCTGAAAAACCTCAAGCCGCTGCCCGCTGCCGACGAGATCGTCGACAAGTGCATCGAGTGCGGCTTCTGCGAACCGGTGTGCCCGTCCAAAGGGCTGACCCTCAGCCCCCGCCAGCGCATCGTCATGTGGCGCGACATCCAGGCCAAGAAACGCGCCGGCGCGGACACCCGCGAACTGCTGCGCACCTACCAGTACCAAGGCCTCGACACCTGCGCCGCCACCGGCCTGTGCGCCCAGCGCTGCCCGGTGGGCATCAACACCGGCGAGCTGGTGAAGAAGCTGCGCGGCCAGGCCGCCGAGCATGGCAAGGCCGCCGACTGGCTGGCCGAGCATTTCCACACCACCCTGCGCGGCGCCCGCTTCACCCTGGCCGCCGCCAACGGCGCGCGCAAGCTGCTCGGCGCCCCACGCATGAGCCGCCTGAGTGCCAGCCTGAGCAAGGCCAGCAAAGGCCGCCTGCCGCAGTGGACCCCCGCCATGCCACAGCCGCTGCGCGCCATCGAATTCAGCGCACCGAGCCACGACGCCCGCCCCCGCGTGGTCTACCTGGCCGCCTGTGTTTCACGGGTGATGGGCCCCGCCTACGCCGACCGCGAGCAAAGCTCGCTGCTGGACAAGACCCGCGCCCTGCTCGAGAAAGCCGGTTACCAGGTGGTGTTCCCGGACAACGCCGACAGCCTGTGCTGCGGCCAGCCGTTCGCCTCCAAGGGCTACCCCGAGCAGGCCGAGCACAAGCGCCAGGAGCTGATCACCGCGCTGCTGCACGCCAGCCGCGGCGGCCTCGACCCGATCTACTGCGACACCAGCCCCTGCACCCTGCGCCTGGTGCAGGACCTGGGCGAAACCCGGCTGGACCTGTACGACCCGGTGCGCTTCATCCGCACCCACCTGGTCGACAAACTGGAGTTCACCCCCCAGGACGAGCCGGTGGCGGTGCACGTGACCTGCAGCACCCAGCACCTGGGCGAGAGCCAGGCGCTGATCGACCTGGCGCGGCGCTGCAGCAAGCAGGTGGTGATCCCCGAGGGCATTCACTGCTGTGGCTTTGCCGGGGACAAAGGCTTCACCACCCCGGAGCTTAACGCCCACTCGCTGCGCACGCTCAAGGACGCGGTGCAGTATTGCAGCGAAGGGATCTCCACCAGCCGCACCTGCGAGATCGGCTTGTCGAGCCATAGCGGCATCGACTATCACGGCCTCGTGTACCTGGTGGACCGCGTAACGCGGGCCCGCGCGATCTGAAATCGCCCGGGCCACGGACGCAAATCAGCCTTGTGCCGGCTTTGCCGGCCAATTCGCGGATAAATCCGCTCCTACAGGTAAGGCGCCGACGCCAAGGCCGGCACGCCCCCTGTAGGAGCGGATTTATCCGCGATCACCGGCAAAGCCGGTGCCATCCCCCGCAGTGCCGGCTTCACGTCTAAACCCGCCACCAAAGCCTTGTGCACTACCCCCTCGTAGGAGCCGGCCTTGCCGGCGAACCACCCTCAAGCCGTACGACATTTCCGAACCTGCAACCAAATGCTTCAAGCCAAACCAGCTTGGGACCTATCCTACGCACCTGTCGGAAGCCGTCACGTAGCCGGGGAAATACCCCAGGGATAACGTCACTCCGTCGCCACATGTGGTGACCGGGGTGTGAGAACCCCGAAGCTCAAGAAATTCGGCCTTCCTTCCATGGCAGCCGTGTGCGGGCAGGCTTCGGTCTGACCGGGTTTCTTGTGCCCCGGATTCTCACCCTGTTCACGGCTGCCACCCTTTGTCTTGTGAGAATTGCCTTGGGGTGGTGCTTCCTTGAGACAGCACAAGAGTTCCAACAATGAAAAAGCTCGTCCCAGACCCACCCCACATAGCGTCCTACCTCACCATCTCCCCCACCCTCACCCGCGAAGAAGCCATGGCCTCTGCCGTCGAGGTAGCCACCGCCATTTCCGATGTACTCGATGTCTACTTCAAGACCGAACCCGGCGCCTACCGCGACCGCCTGTTCACCGCCAGCGACTACCTCGGCCAGCTCGCCTGCGCGCTGCTCGAACACAAGCCAGGAGCGCAGCCATGACCGTTACCCCAGGAAAGACCCGCTGCATGGACATGTTCAGCGTGCAGCCCGACATCCCGTTCGCAGATGCCTTCAGCGAGTTGTCGGTACTGCTCGGCTGCATCCGCCACCTGACCTGTGAAGCCGAGATGGAAGGCGACCTGCTCCCCGGCAGTTCGGCGCGCATCCTCAGCGCCATGGCCAAGGCCCTGATCGACGATATGGAGCTAGCCTTGGAGAAATCCGCCAACTAAGCCACCACCT